>NZ_JCALCL010000019.1:0-59043 GCF_059812325.1 Mycobacterium sp. NGS61 | reverse complement strand
CAGCGCACCGACATCACCGACCTCACCTTGGCCTGCGGCATCCACAACCGCCTGGCCGAACACGGCTGGACCACCCGCACCAACACCCGCGGCCACACCGAATGGCTCCCCCCACCCCACCAAGACCACGGCCAACCCAGAACCAACACCTACCACCACCCCGAAAAACTCCTCAACCCCGACAACGACGACGCATCCGCTTGACGGGTGATCAGCCTCGTGCCGAGCTGCGGGCGTGGCCCCGGCCCACCCGGTCACCTGGTGCTCGACGCACATCGTCGATCACTTCGAGAAGTCGGCCGGCGGCCCGGTCGACGGCGAAACGGCGAGCATAGTGCTGCGCCGCCACCGCACCCTGCCGCGCTGCGGTCTCCGGGTCGGCGAGCATGTCGAAAGTGGCTGCCAGACCGGCGATGTCGTCGACCCCGACCGGGGGGCAGTCCGACGGCTGGTATTCGGGCAGGCCGCCCATCGTGGATACGATCGGCATCACCCCCAACTGCATGGAGAGCACCTGCACCCCGCTCTGCGAGGCACGCCGGTAGTGCGCGACCGACCCCTTCGCGGCCGCGAGGGTGCCCACCATATCGGCGTAGCGGTACCGACCCGAGCGCCACCGGGTGTGCGGCGGCAGGTACGCGGCGTCTACCGACCCATCTCCGACCAGCACCAGATCATCTCCGCGCCAACAGCTTCCGTCGACATGCCGCTGCCAGGCCGCTAACACCACGTCGAGATTCTTGTACGGGTTGAGCCGGCCGATCATCACGAAATCACGGCGCTGGTCGGGACCGGCCAGCGGCGGAACGAGACCGGGGTCGAGGTCACTGGTGAGCGGGACGACGCGCACGGACGTGCCCGCCACGTCGCGCCGGCCAACTATCCCGGCTGCCACGTAGTCGCTGTAGGCGATGGTGGCCGCGGAGTGAGCGCCCCACCGATCGAACACCGCCAGTTCGTAGGAGGGCCGCTGCTCGGCGGCATCGTGTGGTCGGTCGTCATGCACGAGTTGGATTCGCGGGACCCGTCCGGCCAACGCTATCCAGCGCGGATCGCGAATCAGTTCGGTGATCACGATGTCGGGACGGTAGTCGCGGATACGACGCCAGGCGGTATAAGTGGCCGGCCAGGTCGCAGCCGTCCGAAACCGCGGGTCGAGTACCAGTTCGTAGTCGCGGGGAGCGTCAGACTCCGGATGCTGGTCGGACGTCACCAGCAGCACCTCGGCTCCGTGGCGGCTCAACGCCTCGGCCTGGACCCGCGCCAAGGGTCGCATCCAGGGTGAAAGCCACAGCACCCGGGGGGATTTCACGTTGTCACCGGTCCCGCTGCGGTCCGTTGTCCACCCACCAGCGCCCGTCGAACTGCGGGTACGTTCGCTGCAGCTCGTCATAGAGATCGGGAAGGGTCAACAGGATTCGGTCGGGGTCGGCGGCCAGCAGTTGCTCGGGGGAGATGATCTCCACATCGGTGCCAGGCAACCGGCGTCCCTGTTTGGCCGGCGATCCATCGGCAATGCCACTGATCAGGTTCCGGTTCACTTGCGCGATGCTGAACAATGCCGGCACCCGCGACCCGGCGGCATAGCCGTACACGGTGTGCCGCTGCTCGGCCTGGGCCTCCAGCCATGCGCGCAGCTGGGCGGCGTGGCTGTCGACCGCCTGCTGCAGGCCCTGCAGCACCGCCGGCTTGGTCACTCCGAATGCCTGTTCGCGCGCGAGGATGTCGTTGGCGCGCGCGTCGCGCTCGACGTGCCCGTGCACCGCGGCCACCAGGAAAGTTCCCCCGTAGAGGTCGAACTCCCACGCGGTAGCCACGCTCATGTCGACGGCGCGCAGCAGGTTCGTCACCGCCGTGAGCGAGTAATAACCGAAATGCCCGTGGCGCAACGAATTCCACTGACCCTGTTGGACCATTGCCATCAGCGACGGGAATTGCACCAATAACACCCCGCCAGGTTTGGTGACCTTGGCCCGCAGCTGGAATCCGGCCCGCTGATCGGCTTCGTGCATCACGCCGAAGGAGTCGAGCACCAGATCTGCGACTTCGGCCTCGGCGTAACCGCGCTCGGCGAGCAACGGCAACCAGGTGCCGCCGTGCGGGCTGCCGAACTCACGAACTGTGCTGCCGCGCAGCCAGCCGGCCGTCGCGACCCGCTGCACCGCGTCGGCAGCCTGGTCACGCAGCGCCTGCGGTTCGATGCCGCGGGGTTCCTCCGTCACGGTGTCGTCATCGGCGAGTTGCGCCAGGCCGCAGCAGCCGCACAGGTCCATCGCCAGCGCATGCGCTGTCTCCTGCGGGCTCACCGGCTCACCGGCGAGTGGAAAGTGGTCGGCGGCAGGCACATTCCCCAGGTCCAGCACCCGGGTCAGGTCATCCTCACCGCACCCGCGGCAGCCGCTCACCGCAGCGCGGCACTACGCGTCACATCGGTCGCCATGTGCAGGGTGGGGAGTGGGTAGACGATCTGGCCGCCCCACTCGCTGACGTAACTGAGCTGTTCGGTGATCTCGGTCTCCAGGTTCCAGGGCAGCACCAGCACCACGTCCGGGCGGTCTTTGGCGATGAGCTCGGGATCGTGAATCGGTATCCGGGTACCCGGCGTGAAATGACCGTGCTTGTAAGGGTTCCGGTCCACCGTGTACTCGAGCAGATCGGTGCGGATACCGCAGTAGTTGAGCAGCGTGTTGCCCTTACCGGGCGCGCCGTAGCCGACCACCCGCTTGCCCTCCGCGCGGCACTGAAGCAGGAAACGCAACAGGTCCTGGCGGATCTGCTCGGTGCGCCGGCGCAGTTGCAGGTACCCCTCCGGATGGTGCAACCCGGCTGCTTCCTCGATGCGCAGGATCTTGTTGACCCGGTCGGTCGGGCGGCCGGCCACCTGGATCGGCCGGGCCCAGACGCGGATGGAACCACCGTGCGTGGGGAGCAGTTCGACGTCGACGACCGCCAAACCCGCACTGGCAAGCGCGTTCTGCGCCGAGAAGACGGTGTAGTACTGGAAATGCTCGTGGTAGATCGTGTCGAACTGGCCCAGGCACACCAGGTTCAGCGCATGGTGCACCTCGATGCTCAGCCAGCCGTCGTCGGCCAGCAGTCCGCGCAGGGACTGGGTGAAGCCACGCAGATCGGGAATGTGGGCATAAACGTTGTTGGCGACCACCAGATTCGCCGGGCCGTGTTCGGCACGCACCTTGCACGCCAGTTCCTGATCGAGGAACGCCGAGACTGTGGGCACGCCACGCTCGGTGGCCGCGGCGCCGACGTTGATCGACGGTTCGATACCCAGGCACGGGATGCCGCGGGCCACCGCGTGCTGCAGTAGATAGCCGTCGTTGCTGGCGACCTCGACCATGAACGAGTCGGGACCCAGGCCGAGACGCGTGGCCGCATCCGCCACGAATGTTTCCGCGTGCTGGACCCAGCTGTCGGAATAGGAGGAGTAGTAAGCGTACTCGGTGAAAGTTTCCTCAGGGGTGATCAGCGCCGGGATCTGCAGCAGCAGGCAGTCTTCGCACAGCCGCAGGTGCAGCGGATAGGTGGCCTCGGGCAGATCGAGTTCGTCTGCGGCAAGGATCTTTTCGCACGGCGGAGTCGCGCCCAGGTCCAGGATGCTGAGCATGCGGTCTGAGTCGCACAGGCGGCACTTCATCTGACACTCGTTTCTGTGGTTTTCGTGCTGTTGGAGGTTACGGCACCGATCGCGTCGAGGTAGGCATCGGTCATGGCCTGCACCGTGTAGTGCGTGCGCAGGCGCTCCCAGCCGCGCTGCCCGACCTCCGGCAGTGTGCCGGGATCGGTGAGGATCTGGGCCAGCTGGTCGCGCCATGCCGATACCGCGACCGGCTCGACGACGAATCCGGCCCGGCCGAAATCCAGCATCTCGGGAACCGCGCAGATGCCGGAGGCGGCCACCGGCACCCCGCGCGACATTGCTTCCAGTATCACCAGGGGAAAGGCTTCGGAGCGACTCGGCACGCACAGCAGGTCGGCGTCAGCCAGTGCCGGCCCGGGTCCGCGTGACCAGCCGCACCACTGCACCCGATCGCGCAAGGCAGCCGGGGTGCGGGACTCCAACCTCTCCCGGTCTGGCCCGTCCCCGAAAATCGAGAGTTTCCAGGGAAGTTCGGTCAGCCCACTCAGTGCCTCGATGAGCACGTGCGGATTCTTGTGTTCCACGATGCGCGACAACATCACCAGATGGGGCGGTTCGCCCGCGGCGCGGACCCGACGGGTGGGCTGCCCCGGTGCGTCGACGCCGTTGGGGGCGATGAACGGCTGTGCGCTCAGCTTGTGGTGGGGAGTGAGCATGTCCCAATGCCGTTGTGCCAGCGCGATGAAACCGTCGGCGCGGCTCATCGCGGCGGTCAGCGGCCGGGAGTAGATGGGCCGGTCGGTCTCCGGCGGTACGTGCGGGGCGACCAGCCAGCGCCGTTCGCGGGAAGCGGCCCGCCAGAGCGTGGCAAACCCGGTCTCGGTGTTGGTGTCGCCGCTGATCAGGACCGCCGGACCAGCGGGCAGGTCGACCATCGGCGCCCACCATGGCTGACGCACCACCCGCACGCTGTGCGGGATCTCCTTGATCAGCGGGCCGAACCGTTGCATGCACACGATCGTGACGGAATAGCCACGGCGGTCCAATTCTGCCGCCAATAACGCTTTTTGGCGCTCCGCGCCGCCGTACACCAGACGGTTGGTGGTGATCACGATGGACGGCTTGCCGGTGTTCCTGGCTGCGGTGGTGGCCAGGGTGCGGTTGCGTATCTCGCGTTTGGAGCGCTGTACCCGGTCCAACACCGATGTGGCGGCCAGGTAGACGTCGGCGTGGTGGACGCTGTCGCGCCGTTCCAGCAGCAGGGCGATGTTGGCGCGCAACAAATCCCGGTTGCGGAAGCGCTCGACGGTGGACACCTGTGCACCGTGCGCCGACGCGGAGTCGCGGGCGCCGTCGGCGGCCGCCGGGTTGCCGTGTTCGACGTCGAGTTCGTCGGCGAGCAGAACGCGCCAGCCCGCGGCACTGGCCCGTTCCTGCCAGTCGGTCTCCTCGCCGTAGAGGAAGAACTCCTCGTCGAAGCCGCCGATCTGATTCCAGGCGGCCCGCTTGATCGCCAGGCAGATGCCGGCCACATAGCCTTCGATGCTGTGCGACTCCGCGGGCTGCTCGGTGTACAGGTGTGAGAGCGGGGTGCCCCGCAACCGGTCGGAGTAGCCGGCAGCGGCCACCAGGGCGCGGGTCAGGGTGCGGCGACGGGTCGCGATGTCCCAACGCTGTGGGCCGGCCGCGGCAGGGTCCTCGATCAGTGGTGAGACCGCTGCCACCCCGGGCCGGCGGAGCAATTCCCTGGTGCGCGTCAGCGGCCCGGTCAGCCGGGTGTCGGCGTTCAGCAACAGCAGATCGGTGTCTGCCGGTGTGTGCTCGACCAGGGCGTTGAAGGCAGCGCCGAAACCGAGGTTCACCGCGCCCAACACCCAGTGCACATCCGGGTGGCGGGCGGCCAGTTCCTCGCGGCCCGGGTACTCGTCACCGCTGTTCTCGTAGACGTACACCGGCAGCTCCGGGGCATGCTCGGCCAGTCCGGCCAGGCACTGCTCCACGAGGTCATGACTCTTGTAGGTGACGATCAACGCCGAGAGCGGCCGATCGGCCTGCAGGACGGTGTCGCTCTGGGTGGGGGGTTTGAGATACGCGCGGTCCAGCTGGGTTGTCATGCGGTCACCTGTTTCCGGAAGAGTGCGGTCAACATCGACAATTTGACGGGGCCGATCGCCAGGTTGACGGCGAGGTAGGTTGCCGCGGCGGCGCCCAGCACGAGTACCACGTGCAGGCCCGAAAGCAGCAGCACCACAACGGCACTGGCCGCGGTCGGGACCAGCAGCCGCAGCAGGAAGTTGAACGGCGTGTGGTAGCCACAGTGGCGACGCAACCGCCAGCTGGCCAACACCAACCCGAACAGCTCGGTGCAGACCAGACCGATGCCGGCACCGACGGCACCGAAGCGACCGTCGAGACCGAGGTTGAGCGCAACGTTGACGAAAAGCGTTGCCACGAAAACCCGGAAGAAGAATCGTTGCTCGTGGCACGCGAACAGGCCCTGGCCCAGGGTTCCGGTGACGAACCGCAATGCGGCGGCGATGAGCAGCAGTGCCAGCGTCGGCGCCCCGCGGCTGACGAATTCCCGGTCACCGAACAATTCGATCAGGGGTGCGGCCAGCAGGCTGCCGACCACGGCGACCGGCAGGGCGACGAAGCTCATCAGTTCGACGCTGCGGCGCAGGAAGTCGACGTAGGCG
The DNA here is from genome assembly GCF_059812325.1 of Mycobacterium sp. NGS61. Taxonomy (NCBI): domain Bacteria; kingdom Bacillati; phylum Actinomycetota; class Actinomycetes; order Mycobacteriales; family Mycobacteriaceae; genus Mycobacterium; species Mycobacterium sp. NGS61. Next base: position 52,752 of record NZ_JCALCL010000019.1, on the reverse strand, counting down.
CTGACATCGCGGGAGTACAGCGTGGTCGCCGTCGACAGCGTCGATTTCTGGAAGAAGATCGACAACGCTTCGGTATTGAACGCGATCATGTAGGCCAGGCCGTACACGCCGACCTCGGCATGGCTGCTCAGCAACGACAGGATCACCCCGTCGGCGCGCCAGTACAGGATGCCGATCACCGCAACGCCCATCAACGGCAGGCTTTCCCGTAACAGGTCGACCGACTCGCGAACGGAGAAGATCGGGCGCAGCGCGACGTGCCGGGCTGCCGCCGTACCCTGGATCACCAGCTGGACAACTGGCGGAATGAGCTGTGCGACCGCGAACCAGACCACATCGGCGTGCGTGGCCACCAACGAGCTGACCATGGCCAGCGTGGCCAGCCGACCCACCACATCGGAGGCGGCGACCGCGGAAAAGCGCACCGTGGAAAGGAATACCGGATCGAACCGCGTCCGTACCGTCAACATCAACAGCTGTCCGGACAGCACCACCAGCATCACCCGCACGTCGGCGTCGCGATAGAGCAGCCATCCGGTGACCGCGGCCAGCATCGCCAACGGCGCGCAATAGACCAGGGACAGGCCACTATTGACGCGAACAAGTCGTTCCAGCTCACCTCGGCCGGAGGTGACGCGCCGCACGATCACGGTGGTGATACCGAGATCGGTCATGCTGGTCCACATTCCGATGAAAGCGACCGCAACCATCAGCTGGCCGTATCCGCCGGGACCCAGGTAGCGGGCGGTCATCGAAACCGACACCACCGACGCCAGCATCCCGAGCACCCGGCAGATCAGCTGAATCGAGATCGCGTGCGCGATCCGGGACTGTGGCACATCCGCTGCCGGTGGCCCGGACTCCGGTGCCGCGTCGTGAATTTCACGAGCCGTCGGCTCGATCACGGTGTCGCCCTTCATCTAGTAGGCTCCGTCGCTGGCCAGGACGGCGCGCAGAGTTCGGGCGATGATCACGACATCGCCGGCCATCGACCAGTTGTCGACATAGGACAGGTCGAGTCGCACCGAGTCCTCCCAGGACAGATCGGAACGGCCACTCACCTGCCATAGGCCGGTCACCCCCGGCTTGACGAGCAGGCGCCGCTTGACCTCCCCGGCGTAGTTCTCCACTTCGCGGCGCAGCGGCGGGCGCGGGCCGACCACACTCATGTCCTGCTTGAGCACATTGATGAACTGCGGGAGTTCGTCGATGCTGAAGCGGCGCAATATCTTTCCGACGGGCGTGACTCGCGGGTCCTGATGTATCTTGAACAGCATGCCGCCGGCACCCTGGTTCAGTGGGAGCAGCTGATCGATCTGCCTGTCCGCGCCGTCGACCATGGTGCGCAACTTCAACATCGTGAAGGGGCGGCCGTCCAGACCGATCCGTTCGGCGCGGTAGAAGACAGGTCCCTTGCTGGTCAATTTGATTGCCACCGCGGCTGCCAGCAGCACCGGTGCGGTCCCCAGCAGGGCGGCCAGAGCGAAGCAGAAGTCGAACGCGCGCTTCTGCAGGCGTTGTGTCCCTTCGTATTGCGGCTTCTCCACGTGCAATAAGGGGAATCCCGCGATGGGCCGCATGGTCAGCCGCGCGCCGGCGACATCCATCACTCCGGGCGATACCACCAGGTCGACGTCCATCGTCTCCAGCCGCCACATCAGGTCGCGGATGCCGTGGACGCCGAAATGTTCGGTGCGGGTCACAGCGACGGTGTCAGCGCCGCAGTGTCCGATGGCGGTGACCGCGGCGGACTCGTCACCCAGGATCGGGATTTCCCGGCCGCCCACGGTGAGCATCTCGCCGCGTTGCGGGCCGTAACCCGGGATGCACACCCCGACAACGACGTAGCCGTCTCGTGGGTTGCGAATCAGCTCCCGGGCCAGGTGCGCCACACCGGACCGGTCACCGATCGCCAGCACCATGGTCTGGTACTGACCCTTGATCCGCATGCGCCACACGTACTTTCGCCACAGGTTGCGGCTGGCCACCAGGCCCAGCGTGCCGACCGGAAGGGCGACCGCCAGATACCCGCGGGCCAGGTCGATCTTGGCCAGCAGCGTGATGATCGCGATGATGCCGAACACCGAGAACGACGCGCTGACGATGCGTCGATACTCGTCGATTCCGGCGCCGATGATCCGCGGGGAGCGCGTGTGGAACACGGCGATCGAGGTAAGCCACAGTGCCGCGAAGACGCAGGAGAACAGCGTCATCACCGGACCCGGGTAACCCGACATGTGCGGGTCGTCACCGAACCGGAGGAACTGCGCGAGCATGATTGCCGCGCACACGATCAGCGAGTCGGTGACGCGCAACCGCGCCGAGTATCGCTGCTGCCAGCGCGGGATGGCACTCACACGCCGCGGGGGCAACGTGAGTACGGACGGCAGGCTGGTGTGTGCCGGCAGTGTGGCAGTCATGCTGGCCGCTCCCTCGGTCATGCGGGCACCGCTTCGGTTGCGGTGCCGGAGGTTTCGACGTGGGCTGGGGTGGCGACATAGTGGACGCCGGGGTAACAGATGAGCTGGGCGCGCGCGGCGCGCAGCAGCGCGATCGGTCCCTGCAACAGGTACCGGCGGGCCAGCCGCCGCGGTTCGCGGGTCAACCGGTACAGCCACTCCAGCCCGGACCGTTGCATCCACTGCGGCGCCCGGTTGGTGGTGCCGGCCAGAAAGTCGATGGCACCGCCCGACGGCAGGAAAACCTTTGCGCCCGTGGCGTGTCCGTGCTGGTCGACCCACTGTTCCTGGCGCGGCTTGCCTAGGCTCACGATCAGGATGTCGGTGCGGGCGGCACGGATCGCCGCACACAAGGACGTTGAACGTTTTTCGATGTCGTCGGCGCCCGGCGCCCACATGCCCGAGATCACCAGTGCGGGATAGCTTTCCCGCAGCCGGGTGGCCAGCCGTTGATGCGTCTGGGCGGTGCCGCCGAAGAAGCCGACGCGGTGCCCGCCCGCTTCGGCCAGCGCCAGCACGGCGGGCAGCAGGTCTGCTCCGGTCACACGGGGCCACGGCTGTGCGGTCAGCAACTGACCCCGCCACGCGATCGGCATACCGTCGGCGAGCAGCAGCCATTCCAGTTGTCCAGCGGGAGCGGCGGCCACCGTGCGGAAATGATGCAGGTGATCGAGGTTGACCGAGCCTACCGCCAGCCCGCGGCCGGACGGCGAGTCGAGGCGCGACCCGATGATCGACAACACTTCGTCGGTTTTGCAGCGTTCGACGATGCTGCCGCTGACGACCATGCGGACGGCGGCCCGGGGGAGGGTGTCGTGCGTCATATTCGACCTAGCCCGAACGTGTTTCGTGTGTGTCGGTCATGACGCCTCGCTGTGTGGCTCGGTCAGTGCGATCGATTCCAATAGCGGCCAGCTGGCGTCCTTTTCGGAGATGACGGTGACCGGCAGCGGCCACTGGATGGCGAAGGTCGGTTCGTTCCAGCGGAAGTTCTCTTCGCTGCCCGGCACGTAGGGACCGCTGATCTGGTAGATGATCTCGGTGTCGTCGGTCAGGGTCTGGAAGCCGTGGGCGACGTACGGGGGCAGGAACAGCGCGCGGTGGTTGTCGGCGCTCAGTTCCACCATCACATGCTTGCCGTAGGTCGGCGATGTCGGCCGCACGTCCACGGCGACGTCGGCGATGGCACCGCGAATGCAGCGCACCAGTTTCGCCTCGGCGTGCGGCGGCAGCTGGCGGTGCAGACCGCGCACGGTGCCCCGGGTCTGGTTGAAGCAGATGCTGGTCTGGGACACCTCGGCGATAAGGCCGTGCTGCGCGAATTCCTCGGCGCAGAATACCCGCGAAAAGAACCCGCGGTGGTCGCGGTGTGGTTCGATGTCGACGATCGTCACGCCCGCAACGCTGGTGGGTGTGTATTTCATGCGGATCTCTTGTCCCCTCTGCTGATTCGGTGCGGTGGTTCGCGGTACTGGCTAGCTGCGCCGCGTCCCGACGGTCGGATCCAGCACGGCTTTTTCCACTACGAATGCCTCCGCGTACCGGGCGCGGCACTGCACGCCCCGGATCCGCATCAAGCCGAGGAACGTCTCGTCGTCGAACCAGTCCCGCCCCAGCTGTGACGGGTAGGACTCGGCCAACAGCTGGGCCTTCTGCTGCGCCAGCTCGTCTGGAATCGGCACGTAGAACGTGGGATTGGGTAGATCCGACTCCCACTTCAAGATTTCGTAGCCCAGCACCAGGTGCGCCCGGAACTCGGTGGGAAGCAGCTCGGCGAGCAGACGATGATCCTGGTGGTAGTCACCGCGCTGTGGTCCGAGGACGAGGTCCGGCTCGCAGCTGCGGCGGAAGTCGGCGAGGTGCCTCTTGACCGATCCCCAGTGTTCCGGCAATCGCCCGTCGGGTAGGTCTGTCACGGTCAGACGCACGTCGGCCTGCGGCAGAAGTGCTGCCAGAGCGCTCTTTTCCTCGACCTCGCGTTCGGTGCCCGCGCCGGTGAGCACCAGGGCGTGGACGACCAGGCCGGGGTTGTTGCGCTCGAGGTGCATCAGGGTGGCACCCGCGCCGATCGCGATGTCGTCGCAGTGCGCGCCGATTACGGCAACGGAACCGATCCCGGTGCCCAACGACAGTGGCATCATGCCGATTGGCCCGCCGCGACCGGTGCTTCCCAGACCGCCCAGGGACGGATGCCTCTGTTGTAGTCGGCGTCGAGTTCAGCGCGCTCCTTGAACGTGTCGGCCGGCTTCCAGAAGCCGTCGTGCTGGTAGCCCAGCAGCCGGCCGGTGCCCGCCAGCGTCATGCACGCATCGCCGACCAGGTCGCCGTTCTCCGGGATCAGGTCGATGACGTCCTGGCGCAGCACGAAGTAACCGCCGTTGACCCAGATGGGGAACTTGGCGATGGGGGCGATCTCTTTGATGTCGCCGTCGGTGCTGACGTCGACGCAGTGGAACGATGACTGCGGGGGGACCACCAGCATCGACGCTGCGGCGCCCGCGTCGTGGAATCGGTCGATCATGGTGTCCAGCGGGGCATCGGTGAGCACATCGGCGTAGTTGGCCAGGAAGTACTCGTCGTTGCCGAGGTACTTGCGGACCCGCCGCAGCCGCTCGCCGATCGGTGACTCCAAGCCGGTGTCGACGAAGGTGATGGTCCAGTCCGACATGTCGGTGTCGAGCAGCTCGACGTTGCCGCCGCGCATGACGAAGTCGTTGGACTCGGTCTCGCGGTAGTTGACGAAGAAATCCTTGACCATGGCCTGGCCGTAGCCCAGGCACAGGATGAACTCGGTGTGCCCGTAGTGCGCGTAGTAACGCATCACGTGCCACAGCAACGGGCGGGGGCCCACCATTTGCAGGGGTTTGGGAATCAGGTCGCCGTCGGCGCTGCGCATCCGCATGCCGTAACCGCCGCAAAAAAGTACGACCTTCATTCCGTGCCCCTTCCAGGCGGACCGACAAACTCGGCCACTAGTTACTACTCAGTATACATACTATTAAGATGGTTTATAGCGTAAAAATCAACGTTGAGTTTGTTATCGACTGGATTGTCCTTGTTCCGGTGCAGGGACTCGCGTCAGCTCCGGGTCACAGCACGGCGCCGTAGCCCGCTGACGGCGGCTGCGCCATCACGGTGGGAACCAGGCCGTATCGGGGGCCGGGAGCCGGGCCCGCGGCCGCTGCACCGCGCGGCATGCCGCCCAGCAGACTCGGCGGCACCGCCCCCAGGGCGGCGCCGTTGGCTCCCGGCAGTGCCGAGCTGATGCCGGTCAGGTGCGCCGTCGGAATCACGCTGGTCCACGTCGGCGGCACCGACAGGGAGCCGAGGCTCGCGGCCTGACCCATCGCACCCAATGCGCCCGCACCGGCAGCCTCCGCACCTGCGGCGGCCGCCCCCGCCGCGGCCTCTGCTGCCTCGGCGGCCACTTCACCGGCCACCACGCCGGCCGTCTGGGCCATGCCCTGCATGGTCTGGGCAATGCTCAACAGGCTGCTCAGCGCGAAGAGCGGCATGACCGCGATGTTCAGATAATTGGCCATGTCGCCGCTGGACATCGCGCTGCTGGTCGGCAGGACGGCCGCCGCGGCAGCGGACTCCGCCGAAGCCAGCGAGGTCGGGGCCGCCAGGCCCTGCAACGCGGTGGGCAGCGAGTTCACCAACGAGGACAGCGTGGTCTGGGTGGCGGCGGCCTCGCCGGTGGCCTCGGACACCGCGGTGGCCTGGCTGGCCAGCCCAGCTGCATCAGTGACCTGCGGCGGCGCCTCGAACGGTGCGAGCGTGGTAGCCGCAGCCGAGTTGGCCGCATAGCTGTACATGGCCAGGGCGTCCTGCGCCCACATCTCGCTGTAGTGCGCCTCGGTGGCTGCAATGGCCGGCGAGTTCTGACCGAAGAAATTGGTGGCGACCAATGCCGCCAACAGCGTCCGGTTGGCGGCGACCACCGCCGGGGGGACCGTCATGGCGTAGGCGGCCTCATAGGCGCCGACTGCGGCCCTGGCCTGGCTGGCTGCCTGCTCGGCCTGGGCTGCGGTCGTTCCGACCCAGACCGCATAAGGGGTGGCCGCTGCCGCCGCGGCGATCGCCGCGGGACCCAACCAGGGTCCACTGGTCAGGCCGCTGATCACCGACGAGTACGACGAAGCCGCCGTCTGCAGTTCGGCCGCCAGCTCGTCCCATGCCACGGCAGCCGTCAGCAAGGGTGCCGCGCCTGCGCCGAGGTACATCCGCGCGGAGTTGATCTCCGGTGGCAGTGCCCCATAGTCCATTGCTCTTATCCCCCGTGCGTCAACTGGTCGCAGCTACGTTGGCGGCCTCTGTGGCGCCATAGGATTCCGCGCTGACCTGCATGGTCTGCACCAACATCTGGTGAATTGCGGCGGCCTGAGCGCTCACGGCCTGGTACATCTGCCCGTGTGCGGCGAACTGCATCGCGGTCAGGGCGGATACTTCGTCGGCCGCCGCCGGGGCCAGGCTGGTCGTGGGTATCGCTGCGGCAGCGCTGCCTGTGCTGACGGCGGCGCCGATACCTTGCAAGGAACCGGCCGAGGCCGCTAACACTTCTGGGTGCGTGGTAACGAACGACATGCGCCCCTCCCCATCCATCGGACTCGATCTCGACCGCGTCGCGGCTTCCGGCTCCCGGTTGCCCAAACCAGCATCCTGTTCAAACCGAACTATACATACTTTTTGTACGCTCGCGAGTCCTCAGATTGACTTCAAGTATTTGTAGAGGGGTTTTCCGGTCTTGTGTGGCGTAGAACACATCGGATCAGGACCAGACTGCTAACCTCGCAGTGGCGTGTAATTGCTACGTGAGGCATAAGTGCCGGTACCTTCGTCCTACGAACCCGGCGGTCCGCTCGAGGAAGGCATCGTGATGGTGGAAGCGACGCGCATCGGTGCCAGGGGCGACGCCGCGGTCTCGGCGGGTCACCCGACCAACGGGTCGTATGACGACTGAACAGGCCGACGGACGGGCCGACACCACCCGGCAACATATTCTGCGGGCCGCCGCACACCAGTTCGCTCGACGTCCCTACCACGATGTCGGCCTGGACGATATTCTCGCCGAAGCCGAACTGACCAAAGGCGCGATGTACTTCCACTTCCGGTCCAAGCACGCGCTTGCGGTTGCCATCATCAACCAGCACACCTCGGCGGGGCGGACGGCGGTCGACGATCTGCTGGCCAGGCACCTTTCCGGCTTGGAGACCCTGGTCGACTTCTGCTACCTGGCCGCTGTCCAGGACATGACAACGGATGTGGCCCGGGCCGCGTCGCACCTGCTCGAGACGGTCGGGCGGACAGAGGGGCTGCAGGCGCAACTGCTCAACGGCTGGATGGAGATGCTGGCCGGGGTCGTCGAGAGGGCGATCGCCGAAGGTGATGTCGCTGCCCGCTGGGAACCGCGTGACGTGGGGCGGCTCATCGTATCGATGTACATGGGGCTGCGACAGACCAGCGACCTCGACGATCCGCAGCGCTACCTGCTCGATCTGGAAAGAAACTGCATGCTGGTGCTGGCGGGGATCCTGGAACCCGACCGGCTCGATTACTTCACCCAATTCGTCCGTCGGCGCACCGCGCTGGCCATCTCTGCCGCCGGGGCGTCCCCGTCCGCGCGGTGAACGGCGCGGAACGAAACCACGCATAGTCAGAGACGCCGCTCCGGCGGCTGTTAGGCTTACCCGCTGACCAGGAAGAACGAGACGTGCAGGTCCGGAGCCTAACCGGAAGAACATGCTGCGGAGGGCGGGATATGGCGCGCCAGGTTCGGTCTGAGGTGACCCGCCGGAAGATCCTCGATTCCGCGATCGACGTTTTCAGCGAAGTCGGGTATGCCGCGGCCGGCTGGGGCACGATCATCGAGCGAACCGGCATGACCAAGGGCGCGCTCTACCACCATTTCGATTCGAAGGAAGCCCTGGCCTCCGACATCATCGACGAGGGTGCCGAGGTTCTGCTCGCAGCGTTTCGCAACGTCTGCGGATCGGCGTCTCCGGCCCTGGAGAACATGATCCACGGCACGTTCGCCATCGCCGCGGTGCTCAATGCGGACAAGACGGCCCGCGCGGCCGGCCAACTGGTCGCCGCGCTGAGCGGATACAACGACGCGGCGGCGCGCTCCTGTTCGGCCTGGGTTGCCGAGGTGACCGCGCAGGCGCGTCGGGCAATCGCCGAAGGTGATCTGCGCGAAGACGTCGACCCGGTCGCACTCAGCGAGGTGATCGTCGGGGCGATGGTCGGAACGCGCCTGCTGTCCATCGCGATGGCGCGCGGCCGCAGCACAGACGGTCCGCGAACCGAACGCACCTCGCAACTGAGCCAGATCTGGCTGCTACTGCTGCCCGGCGTTGCCTCCGACGCATCGCTGCCGTACTTCCAGCAGTTCCTGGCCCGAGAGGCGATGCGCCACAACCGTCCCAGTATCGCCGTCGTGCCGGACGGCAACTAGCCGACTGCGCTCGCGGCGTTACTGGGCCGGCGGTCCCTGATGATGCGGGCCGGGACGCCGGCGACGTCGACGTCGTCGGGCACCGGCTTGGTGACGACCGCGCCCGCATAGATCCCGACGCGGCTGCCGACGTCGACACCGAGGATTACCGCGCCGGGAAAGATGAACACGTCGTCGCCAATGGTCGGATACTCGCCGGGTCGCCCTTCACCGATGGTGACTCCCTGATGAATCCGGCAGTTCGCGCCGATTCTGGCGAGGTGATGGACGTGCACCCAGCCGACATGGGCAACCGATAGGCCCGGCCCGAACGAATTCAGCGAGATGCCGAAGCCGAGTTTCTCGCCCAGAAATTTCAATCGCAGCCGCAAGTAGGCGGCGACGAGGTGACCGGCCGGCGTCCGGGCGGTGTTCGTCCAGTATTCGGTTTTGCGCAGCATCCGCTGGAAGTACGGCGCGCGTTGGGTGATGCGGTAGCGATGCCGCCAGCGCTCCAAGCCTTGTGCCTGCAAATCCGCCGCCAGGTAGGCGTCAAGGTCACTGCGCGTCCTGATCACCCGCCAAACCATACTACAAGTATCAGAAAATGGGTAGAGCGTGACTTGCAGTCTGAGGCAGGTGCCTCAGCGTTCCTCTTCCCACAACTGCTCGGTGAGGTCCTGGAAAGCGGCCAGGGCGAACTTGTCGTCGGCGCGCATCACCGCCGAGCGGCTCATCAGGGCCCGCACCACCGAGCCGTCCTTATGTGCCAGTTCCACCACCATGTTCGCCAGGGCGTGCACGAAGGAGAGCAGTGATGACTCCGATTCGGGAGCCTGGTGGAAGATCTCGTGGAACCTCAGCGTCAGGACCTCTTCGGGCTCGCAGCCCACCATCTGTGCAAATGCCGTATTGGTGAACAGGATGCTGCCGTCGTCGGCGACAGCAAGGACGGGAACCGGGATCCGTTCCAGCACCACCAGAGCAGGCAGCTGCTTGAGGGTGGTCATCGGCGATTGGCTGACCTGCCGAGTCCGTCTGCGCTCCACAGCCCGATTATGGCCTACGGCGAAACTTCACTTCACCCGACTTCGGTGGGAGCCTGATACCGCGGGAAAACCCCGGCCGGCGCCGGCAGTTCGGTGCCCGGTCTCAGTCGTGTACCGATCGCGCTGAACGACCGCTGATCGTCGGGCTGGCCCAGCAGGTCGAGCAACTTCGCGGCCGACTCCGGCATCACGGGAGCGACCAGCAGCGCCGCGATGCGGACCACCTCGCAGGTGACGTAGAGCGTCGTGCGGAACCGGTCCTGGTCGGCATCGGTTTCGCTCTTGCGCAACACCCAGGGCTGCTGCGCCGAGAAGTACTTGTTGGCATCGCCGAGCATCAGCCAAATAGCTTCCAGCGCAAGGTGCATCGACTGAGTGTCGAAATGTGCGCGCACCCGCTCCAGCAACCCGTCGGCCGTCGTCAGCAGTTCGGTGTCGGCGCCGATGAACTCACCGGGATCGGGCACCGTCCCGTTCAAGTTCTTGGCCACCATCGACAACGACCGCTGCGCCAAGTTTCCCAACTCGTTGGCCAGGTCGGTGTTGATCCGCGTGATGATGGCCTCGTCGCTGTAACTGCCGTCCTGACCGAACGGCACTTCGCGCATCAGGAAGTAGCGGATCTGGTCCACCCCGAATGTGTCGACCAGAGCCACCGGGTCGACGATGTTGCCCACCGACTTGCTCATCTTCTCGCCACTGTTGAGCAGGAATCCGTGCGCGAAAACCCTTCGAGGCAGCGCGATTCCGGCCGACATCAGGAACGCGGGCCAGTAGACGGCGTGAAACCTGATGATGTCCTTGCCGATGATGTGCAGGTCGGCCGGCCAGTACCGGCGGAACGACTCCGATTCGGTATCCGGAAAGCCAACGCCGGTAAGGTAATTCGTCAATGCGTCGATCCAGACGTACATCACGTGGTCGGGATGTCCCGGCACCTGCACGCCCCAGTCGAACGACGTCCGCGAGATGGACAGGTCGCGTAACCCGCCGGAGACGAAGCTGACCACCTCGTTGCGGCGCACGTCGGGTCCGATGAAATCGGGATTCGCCTCGTAGTGGGCCAGCAGCTTGTCGGCGTACGCCGACAGCCGGAAGAAATACGTCTGCTCCTCGGTCCAGGTGACCGGGGTGCCGGTCTCCACGGCGATCCGGGTTCCGTCGACGACCGTGGTCTCCGATTCGACGAAGAACCGCTCGTCGCGCACCGAGTACCAGCCTGAGTACGCGTCCAGATAGATGTCGCCTGCGGCCTCGATGCGCTGCCAGATCTGCTTGGACGCCTCGTGATGGTCGGCGTCGGTGGTGCGGATGAACCGGTCGAACGAGATGTTCAGCTTCTCCTGCAGCCGCTGGTAGACGTCGGAGTTGCGGCGCGCCAGCGCGGCGGTGGGCAATCCTTCGGCCGCCGCGGCCTGGGCCATCTTGAGTCCGTGCTCATCGGTGCCGGTCAGGTACCGCACGTCGAAGCCGTCGAGGCGCTTGAAGCGTGCGATGACGTCGCTGGAGATGAACTCATAGGCGTGCCCCAGATGCGGCGCGGCATTGGGATAGGTGATGGCGTTGGTGACGTAGTAGGGCTTCATCGGGATTCACCCTATTGGGTGCGGCGGGTGCGTGGGCGCGACGTGAGAGGGTGTGCAACGTGAGCCCCACCCGCGCAGCACCGCCGCCGCCGGAACCGCTCTCGCCGTTGATCGACGCGCACACCCACCTCGATGCCTGCGGCGCGGTCGACGCGGCCGACGTGCGCGCGATCCTCGACCGCGCGGCCGCCGTCGGCGTGGTGGCGGTGGTCACCATCGCCGACGACATGGACTCGGCCCGCTGGGTCACCGACGCGACCGAGTGGGACTCCCGGGTTTACGGTGCGGTGGCCCTGCACCCCACCCGCGCCGATGCGCTCACCGGGGCGGCCCGCGCCGAGATCGAGGAACTCGCGGCCCACCCGCGGGTGGTGGCCGTCGGCGAAACGGGAATGGACCTGTACTGGCCCGGCCGGCTCGACGGTTGCGCGCAGCCGCAGGTGCAGCGCGAGGCCTTCGCGTGGCACATCGATCTGGCCAAACGGCTGGGCAAGCCGCTGATGATCCACAATCGGCAGGCCGACCGCGACGTGCTGGACGTGCTGCGCGCCGAAGGCGCTCCCGACACCGTGATCATGCACTGCTTCTCCTCGGACAGCGCGATGGCCCGGGAGTGCGTAGCCGCCGGATGGTTGCTGAGCCTGTCCGGGACGGTGAGCTTTCGCAATGCTCGAGAGTTGCGCGAGGCCGCCCTGCTGATACCGGTGGAGCAGCTTCTGGTGGAGACCGACGCGCCATTTTTGACGCCGCACCCGTACCGCGGTGCAGCAAATGAGCCTTACTGCCTGCCGTATACCGTTCGCGCCCTGGCTGAGCTGGTCGACCGGCCGGCCGAGGAGCTGGCGCAGATTACTGCCAGCAATGCGGTAAGGGCCTACGGACTGCAGGGGTGCGGCCGCTGAACGGTCCTGAATTCGACATGCTCGAGTTGCTCAGCACCCGACGTTTCGTTACCGTCTTGTGATCGTACGGGTGGGCCTCTGGGCCCATTTTGTCATTTCAGCTGAATATGGTCGGTAGCTCAATGCTGAGTTGTTGCTGCGTAACGGTCGCTGTAGGTCGGGACTAACTGGGATTAGACATTGAATCTGCTTACTAAACTTCATCAAACTGAATCGCCGATGTTGCGCCTGGTGGTTGGCGCTTTATTAGTGGTACTGGCATTCGCCGGCGGCTTCGCCGTGTCCGCGTCCAAGACGGTGACCTTGACCGTGGACGGCACGTCCATCCAGGTCAACACGATGAAGTCGCGGGTCAGCGACATCATGGCGGAGAACGGCTTCGACGTGGACGCGCGGGACGACCTCTACCCCGCCGGGGACGTCTCCGTCGGCGACGCCGCCACCATCGTGCTGCGCCGCAGCCGCCCGCTGCAGATCACTCTGGACGGCCAGAACTCCCGGCAGGTGTGGACCACCGCGTCCACCGTGGACGAGGCGCTGGCGCAGTTGGCGATGACCGACACCGCCCCCGCCGCCGCATCCCGGGCCAGCCGCGTCCCGTTGAACGGCATGGCTCTGCCGGTGGTCAGCGCCAAGACGGTCCAGATCGACGACGGCGGCGTGCAGCGCACGGTGCACCTGCCCGCGCCCAACGTCGCCGGGTTGCTCGCCGCGGCCGGCGCCCCCCTGCAGGACAGCGACCAGGTAGTACCCGCCGCCAACGCGCCCGTCGTCGACGGCATGCAGATCCAGGTCACCCGCAACCGCATCCAGCGGGTCACCGAGCAGATGCCGCTGCCGCCCCCGGCGCGGCGCATCGAGGACCCGGAGCTGAACATGAGCCGCCAGGTCGTCGAGGACCCGGGCAGCCCCGGCACCCAGGAGGTGACCTTCGCGGTGGCTGAGGTCAACGGTGTCGAAACCGGTCGCCTGCCGATCGCCAACACGGTGCTGGCCCCGGCCCGCGAAGCCGTGGTCCGGGTCGGCACCAAGCCCGGCACCGAGGTTCCCCCGGTCAGCGACGGTGGCGTCTGGGACTCGCTGGCGGGCTGCGAGGCCGGCGGGAACTGGGCGATCAACACCGGCAACGGCTTCTACGGCGGCGTGCAGTTCGACCAGGGCACCTGGGAGGCCAACGGCGGGCTGCGTTACGCGCCCCGGGCCGACCTGGCCACCCGGGAGGAACAAATCGCCGTCGCCGAGGTGACCCGGCAGCGCCAAGGTTGGGGTGCCTGGCCCGTGTGCAGTGGCCGGGTGGGTGCGCGCTGACGATCCGGCTGCTCGGACGCACCGAAATCAGGCGGCTGGCCAAAGAGCTTGATCTGCGGCCACGGAAATCACTCGGACAGAACTTCGTTCACGACGCCAACACGGTGCGCCGCGTGGTGACGGCCTCCGGCGTCGGCAAGTCCGATGTGGTCCTCGAAGTCGGGCCGGGGCTGGGGTCGCTGACGCTGGCGCTGCTGGACCGCGGCGCGACCGTCACCGCCGTCGAGATCGATCCGGTGCTGGCGGCCCGGCTGCCGCAGACCATCGCCGAACATTCCCACAGTGAGATGCAGCGATTTTCGGTGATCAACCGCGACGTGCTGTCGCTGCGTCGCGAAGAACTCGACGTGCAACCCACCGCGGTGGTGGCCAACCTGCCCTACAACGTGGCGGTGCCGGCGCTGCTGCATCTGCTCGCGGAATTTCCCTCCATCCGTGTCGTGACGGTCATGGTGCAGGCCGAGGTGGCCGAACGGCTGGCTGCCGATCCCGGTGGCAAGGAATACGGGGTGCCCAGCGTCAAGATGGGTTTCTACGGCCGGGTACGCCGCTGCGGCACGGTGCCGCCGACGGTGTTCTGGCCCATCCCGCGGGTGTATTCGGGGCTGGTGCGCATCGACCGCCACGAGACGTCGCCGTGGCCCACCGACGAAGCGTTCCGCCGGCGCGTCTTCGAGCTGGTCGACATCGCCTTCGGTCAGCGGCGTAAGACGTCGCGCAACGCCTTCGTGCAGTGGGCCGGTTCCGGCAACGAGTCCGCGAGTCGGCTGCTTGCCGCCAGCATCGACCCCGCCCGGCGCGGTGAGACGCTGTCGATCGAGGATTTCGTGCGGTTGCTGCAGCGTTCCGAGTCGGCGTCAGACCACCCCGGGGGCGGGGAGGATCCCGCACAGGTCTCGGCCGGCTGACGGGATGCGCCGCGATAGTCTGCTGCGGTGGTCGCGGATGTCTGAGAGCAACACCGCCGAGTTGTGGGTGCCCACCGGGTCGGTCACCGTGCGGGTGCCGGGCAAAGTCAACCTCTATCTGGCCGTCGGTGACCGGCGGGATGACGGCTATCACGAGCTGACGACGGTGTTCCACGCTGTCTCGCTGTTCGACGAGGTCACGGTGCGCAACGCCGACGTGCTGTCGCTGGAGTTGGTCGGCGAAGGCGCCGACAAGCTGCCCACCGACGAGCGCAACCTGGCCTGGCAGGCCGCCGAGCTGCTGGCCGAGCACGTGGGCCGGGCGCCGGACGTCTCCGTCCTGATCGACAAATCCATCCCGGTGGCCGGTGGCATGGCCGGCGGCAGTGCCGATGCGGCCGCGGTGCTGGTGGCGATGAATTCGCTGTGGGAACTGAACCTGCCGCGCCGTGATCTGCGCCTGCTCGCCAGCCAGCTGGGCAGCGACGTGCCGTTCGCGCTGCACGGTGGCACCGCGCTGGGCACGGGGCGCGGCGAGGAGCTCGCTACGGTGTTGTCGCGCAACACGTTCCACTGGGTGCTGGCGTTCGCCGACAGCGAGTTGCTGACCGCGACGGTATACGGGGAGTTGGACCGGCTTCGAGAGGTGGGCGATCCGCCCCGGCTGGACGAGGCGGGCCCCGTGCTGGCGGCCCTGGCGGCCGGGGACCCGCACCAGCTCGCGCCGCTGTTGGGCAACGAGATGCAGGCCGCGGCGGTCAGTCTGGACCCGGCGTTGCGCCGGGCGCTGCGGGCGGGAGTGGATGCGGGCGCGCTGGCGGGCCTGGTGTCCGGTTCGGGTCCGACCTGCGCCTTTCTGTGCGCCTCCGCGGAGGCGGCGGTCGATGTCGCCACGCAGCTGACCGGGGCAGGGGTGTGCCGCACGGTCCGGGTCGCCACCGGTCCGGTGCCGGGAGCCCGGGTGGTGCCGACCCCCGCCGACGGTGCCTGACGGCCGTCGTCGATGTGAGATCGCACTCAAATCCCGTCACCGTTTGGCAGTTACTTAAGAGTTGCTTAAGATAAGCCGCGGTGACGAGTCACGGTTGGCAAAAGCAAACCCAGCGCAGGACCGCGTTCATCACCAAATCGAGACCTAACCGCTCCCCAAAATGTGTGCGCGCCTGCCCTCAAGCGAGATCTGGCGGGTGCAACATGAAAACCCGGACCTTGGGGATGCGCTGGAACCGAGGAGGTTTGCGTGAGCAGGTTTACCGAGAAGATGTACCGCAGTGCCCGCACCGCGACGACGGGCATGGTCACCGGTGAACCCCACGAACCCATCCGGCACACCTGGGGCGAGGTGCACGAGCGGGCCCGCTGCATTGCCGGCGGGCTGGCCGCCGCGGGCGTAGGTCTCGGCGACGCTGTCGGCGTCCTCGCGGGTTTCCCGGTGGAGATCGCGCCGACCGCGCAGGGCCTGTGGATGCGCGGCGCCAGCCTGACCATGCTGCACCAGCCGACGCCGCGGACAGACCTGGCGGTGTGGGCCGAGGACACCATGACGGTGATCGGGATGATCGAGGCCAAGGCCGTGATCGTCTCCGAGCCGTTCACGGTGGCGATTCCGGTGCTCGAAGACAAGGGCATCAAGGTCCTGACAGTCACCGATCTGCTCGCGTCGGACCCCATCGACCCAATCGACGTCGGCGAGGATGACCTGGCGCTGATGCAGCTGACCTCGGGTTCGACGGGTTCGCCGAAGGCGGTCCAGATCACCCACCGCAACATCTACTCCAACGCCGAGGCGATGTTCGTCGGCGCCGAATACGACGTCGACAAAGACGTGATGGTCAGCTGGCTGCCCTGCTTCCACGACATGGGCATGGTCGGCTTCCTCACCATCCCGATGTTCTTCGGGGCGGAGCTGGTCAAGGTCACCCCGATGGACTTCCTGCGGGACACGTTGCTGTGGGCGAAGTTGATCGACAAGTACCGGGGCACCATGACGGCGGCGCCGAACTTCGCCTACGCGCTGCTGGCCAAGCGGCTGCGACGGCAGGCCAAGCCGGGGCAGTTCGACCTGTCCACGCTGCGTTTCGCGTTGTCCGGCGCCGAGCCGGTCGAACCCGCCGACGTCGAGGACCTGCTGGACGCCGGCAAGCCGTTCGGGCTGCGGTCGTCGGCGATCCTGCCGGCCTACGGCATGGCCGAGACGACGCTGGCCGTGTCGTTCTCGAAGTGCAACTCCGGCCTGGTGGTCGACGAGGTCGACGCCGACCTGCTGGCCGCGCTGCGCCGGGCCGTCCCCGCGACCCACGGCAATACCCGCCGGCTGGCCACGCTGGGGCCGCTGCTGCAGGATCTGGAAGCCCGCATCGTCGACGAGGACGGCACGGTGATGCCGTCGCGCGGCGTCGGTGTCATCGAGTTGCGCGGCGAGTGCCTCACGCCCGGCTACATCACCATGGGCGGCTTCATCCCGGCGCAGGACGAGCACGGCTGGTACGACACCGGTGACCTCGGCTACCTCACCGACGAAGGCCACGTCGTGGTGTGCGGCCGCGTCAAGGACGTGATCATCATGGCTGGGCGCAATATCTACCCGACCGACATCGAGCGGGCGGCGGGTCGGGTCGACGGGGTCCGTCCCGGCTGCGCGGTGGCGGTCCGCCTCGACGCCGGGCATTCGCGGGAGTCCTTCGCCGTGGCCGTCGAGTCGAACGCTTTCGAGAACCCGGCCGAGGTGCGTCGCATCGAGCACGACGTGGCACACGAGGTCGTCAAGGAGGTCGACGTGCGTCCGCGCAACGTGGTGGTGCTGGGGCCCGGGACCATCCCGAAGACGCCGTCGGGCAAGCTGCGCCGCGCCAACTCGGTCACGCTGGTTACGTAGCGCGGGCGGGTGTGAGCCGGTGGCTTTGAGTGTGAGCCGGTGGCGCTCGGCACGGCGTGTCGCCCGCCCCGCGTTCACACTCAAAGCAGTGCTAGCACAATGGATCTGGCTTCTACCAGGCGTGCACCCGGTTCTGCGCGGGTTCGAGGCCCAGTTCGATCAGTAGCTCCGCGGCATCGGCGGCCTGCTCGCAGATGGTCGGCACTTCGGCGCGTTCGGTTGCGTTGAACGGCTCCAGCACGAAGGCTGCCGGGTCTTTGCGTCCGGGCGGCCGGCCGATCCCGATCCGGACCCGCTGAAAGTCCTTGCTGCCCAGCGCCGATGCCACCGAGCGCAGCCCGTTGTGGCCGCCCTCGCCGCCGCCCAGCTTGAGCCGGATGCGGCCGAACTCCAGGTCGAGCTCGTCGTGGATGACGATGATGTCGGCGGGGGGCACCGAATAGAACTTGGCCAGCGGCCCCACCTGGCGCCCCGACTCGTTCATGTAGCAGCGCGGCTTGGCCAGCACCACCGACCGGCCGGCCAACCGGCCGGTGCTCACCTCCGCGCCAGAACGTTTGTGCACCTTGTACTTTGCACCGATTCTGGCGGCGAGTACGTCGGCAACCAGGAAGCCGACGTTGTGGCGGGTCCGGGCGTAGTTGTCGCCCGGGTTGCCCAGGCCGACCACCAGAAGCGGTTCGGCCACGCTTTCCTACTCGGACTCGGCCTGGTCGGCGTCGGCGTCGCCGCCCTCGTCGCCGGCTTCCGCGCCCTCCTCGGCGGCCTCGCCTTCCTCACCCGCGCCCTCCTCGGCCAGGTCCTGGGCGGTCGGCGCCGGAACCACGTTGACGACCAGCAGCTCGGGGTCGGAGACCAGGCTGACACCGTTGGGCAGCTCGATCTGGCCGGCGGTGAACTGGGTGCCGGCGGTCGCGCCTTCAACGGAGACGGTCAACTGCTCGGGGATCGACAGCGCCTCGGCCTCGATTTCGATGGCGTTGGCGTCCTGGGTGACCAGCGTGTCCGGACCCGCTTCGCCCTCGACCACGACGGTGACCTCCACGGTGACCTTCTCGCCGCGGCGCACGACCAGCAGGTCGGCGTGCTGGATGCTGCGGCGGATCGGGTGGATGTCCAGCGCTTTGGTCAACGCCAGCTGTTCCTTACCGGCGATGTCCAGGCTAAGCACTGCGTTGGTGCCGGAGTGGCGCAGCACGGCGGCGAAGTCGTGGCCGGGCAGTTCGAGGTGCTGGGGTTCGCTGCCGTGGCCGTAGAGAACGGCGGGAATCCTGCCTTCGCGGCGGGCCCGGCGGGAGGCGCCTTTGCCGGTCTCGGTACGCACGGTGGCGGTGAGCTGGTTGGCGGTGGCTTTAGCCATGTGTGTCGCTCCTGTGTTTCGGGGCACGGCCAGGAACGCGACGATTTGTCGGTCTCCGTCGATAACGGTGCTGGTCGAACCGGTGCACCCTCGCCGTGACGCCCGGCTAGGTTACCGCATCGGCGGGTCGCGGCGGAAATTCGGGACCGGCTGTTGACGCTGCGGCTGTGGCGACTTCGGACGAGAGACGCCCGCCGTCGGCGCAGAGTCAGCGACTCTGGGGCGGCTTCAGAGCGCGAACTTGGTGTCGGTGAGCTGCTCGGAGAGTTCCCACAGCTTGGTCGCGGTGTTCGTGTCCTTGGCGGCCCGGCTGCGTGCGACGGGCTGGCTGCGGCCGAACTGGCCGAAGCGGGGCCCGATGAACGTGTCACCGAGCACATCCTGGGACGCCGCATACAGCGTCTGCCGGGCGCCGAAATCGGCGTCGGTGGCCAGGAACCGGGTCACCGTCGACATGACGGCGTCCTCGAGTTTGCGACCGGACGCTCCCTGCAGGTGGGTGCGCGAGTAACCCGGGTGCGCCGCCACTGCGCGCAGCGACGACCCGGCGCCCTCGAGTCGCCTCTGCAGTTCGCTGGTGAACAGCAGGTTGGCCAGCTTGGACTGGCAGTAGGCCAGCCAGGGCGAATACTTGCGGCGCTGCCAGTTCAGGTCGTCCAGATCGACCCGGCCCGGCCAGTGCATGATCGACGACACCGTGACCACCCGGTCGGTGAGCTTGGGCAGCAGCAGATTCGTCAAGGCGAAATGCCCGAGGTGGTTGGTGCCGATCTGGCTCTCGAAGCCGTCGGTGGTCAGGGCGTACTGGACACCCATGATCCCGGCATTGTTGATCAGGATGTCGGCGCCGTCGACGCTCTCGGCGAACTGCCGCACCGAGGACAGATCCTGCAGGTCCAGCGCGCGCACCTGCACATCACCGTCGATCTCGGCCGCGGCTTTCTCGCCCTTCTCGGTGTTGCGGACGGCCATGACGACCGTGGCGCCGGTACGGGCCAGTTCGCGGGCGGTGACCGCGCCCAGCCCCCCGTTGGCGCCGGTGACGATCACGGTGCGGCCGGCGAACGAGGGAAGGTCAGCAGCTGTCCAAGTCATGGTCCCCACTGTATTGGCGTGCACAGTGCGGCCTCGGACAGGGCGGCTCTGCCGGCTGGTCAAATGCGGCGTGACTCCATAAGACTGAGGCGATGACATCCTCGTCCGAGCGGTTGCTTTTCAAGTTCCTCAGCATTCACGACAAGATCTATCAGGCCACGAACGGCCGGATAGGCCATCGGTTGCCGGGGATGCCACCCAACCTGCTGCTGCACACGGTGGGAGCCAAGACGGGTCAGCCGCGCACGACAACGCTGACCTACGCCGAAGACGGCGACGACTACCTGGTGGTGGCGTCGAAGGCCGGGTATCCCAAGGCGCCCGGCTGGTATCACAATCTGAAGGCCGACCCCAACGTCGAAATCAATGTCGGTGCAAAGCGGTTGGCCGTCACCGCGCACCCGGTGTTGCCCGATGATCCCGACTACGCGCGACTGTGGAAACTCGTCAACGCCAACAACTCCGACCGGTACATCGGGTACCAGAAGAAGACCTCGCGGCCGATCCCGGTGATTGTGCTGACACCGAAGGCCTGAGGAGGACCGGCGCTACTTCTTGGCGACCACGAAGCCGCGGATGATCGCCTCGACGTCATTGGACTCGGCGACGGCCTCGTCGGCCAGGCTGGTGATGATCAGCTGCACCAGATACTGCTGATTTCCCGGCGCTGCACCGGTGGGCAACACCACCCGGTTCCAGCTGCGCATCCGCGCGCCCTTCAGCTCGTAGGTACCCTGCACCATCGACGAGGGAAAGCCGTTGAAATCAGCGGTGGACGCGTCCAATTGGTGGAAGTCCTGCGGCAGATCGGCATTGGCGTGCTTGATCGCCTCGCGAGGGTTGAATTCTCCGCGCAGCCTGATTACCACCATGATTGCCGCCGGGTAGTTATTCCCCTTAGAGATCATTGTTCTGGCGGCGGTGACCTTCGGATCGCCGCCGCGTGCTGACCACCCGGGCGGCGTGGGAATCGACACCGTCAGATCGGTCAGGTCACCTGGCGAGACCGGTTCACCGGTAACTCCTTCACCCTCAAGATATTTCGACAACGGGACCGGCGGGGCCGTCGGCTCGGCAGACCCGCTGGTAGTCGCACTGGTCGTCCAGATCGATTGATAGTCGGGGGCTTTGGCGCCGCAGGCGACCCCCGATAACGCCAGGACAGTAACCACGAGGGTGCTGAAAAGCTTGTCTCTCACAAAATCTCGCGGACCGCATCGATCGGTCGGGCCAGTCGGGTGCCCTTGGGGGTGACGACGAACGGCCGTTCGATCAGGCTGGGATGCTCGGCCATCGCGTCGAGCAACTCGTCGTCACCGGCGTCGGCCAAATCAAGTTCGGTGTACAAAGACTCGCGTTTACGCACCGCGGCACGCACCTCGATGCCGGCATCGGCGATCAGCTGCACCAATTCGTCCCGAGTGGGCGGCGTCTTCAGATACTGGACGACCTCAGGCTCTAACCCGTTGTCCCGCAACAAGTCCAGCGTCTTGCGCGACGTACTGCACTTAGGGTTGTGGTAGATCACGGTGCGACCAGAACCCATTACGCGTCCCCGTCGAACAGTCCTGTGACTGAGCCGTTTTCGAAGACCGCCCGGATGGTGCTGGCCAGCAGCGGCGCGATGGACAGCACGGTGAGCTGCGGGAAGCGCTTCTCCTCACCGATCGGCAAAGTGTTGGTGACGATCACCTCACGCGCCCCGCAGGCGGCCAGTCGCTCAGCGGCCGGGTCGGACAGCACGCCGTGGGTGGCCGCGATCACCACATCCTTGGCGCCGTCGTCGCGCAACAGCTTGACCGCGCCGGCGATGGTGCCGCCGGTATCGATCATGTCGTCGATCAGCACGCAGGTGCGCCCCTGCACCTCACCGACCACGCGGTTGGACACCACCTGGTTGGGCACGCGGGGGTCGCGGGTCTTGTGGATGAACGCCAACGGCACGCCGCCGAGGGAGTCGGCCCACTTCTCCGCGATGCGGACCCGCCCGGAGTCGGGGGAGACGACCACCATGTTGCCGTCGGGATAGTTGTCGCGGATGTAGCCGGTCAGCAGGTTCTGCCCGCGCATGTGGTCCACGGGTCCGTCGAAGAATCCCTGGATCTGGTCGGTGTGCAGGTCGACGGTCACGATCCGGTCGGCGCCCGCGGTCTTCAGCAGGTCGGCCACCAGCCGTGCCGAGATCGGTTCGCGGCCGCGGTGCTTCTTGTCCTGCCGGGCGTAGGGATAGAACGGCAGGACCGCGGTGATCCGCTTGGCGCTGCCCCGTTTCAGCGCGTCGATCATGATCAGTTGTTCCATCAGCCAGGTGTTGACCGGCACCGGATTGGACTGCAGCACGAAGGCGTCGCAGCCGCGCACCGACTCGTGGAACCGCACGAAGATCTCGCCGTTGGCGAAGTCGCGCGCCGTCTGCGCGGTGACGTGAACGTCGAGTTCCTTGGCTACCTGCTCGGCCAGCTCCGGGTGGGCGCGGCCGCTGAACAGCATCAGGTTCTTGCGGTTGTCGGTCCAGTCGTGGCTCAACGTGCTGCCCTCGCCGTGTCGGGATCGGGAATGGAAGGCCTCATCGTAGCCGGGTTTCCGGGAAACCAATTCACGGTGTCTGTTCTGATTCGGGCTTGCGGCCGGCGTCGTCGGCCGCTTTTGCCGCTGCCGACCCGGGGCGTTTGTGCTGCACCCAGTTCTCGATGTTGCGTTGGGGACCGGCTGACACCGCCAGGGCGCCCGGCGGCACGTCTTCGCGGACCACGGTTCCGGCGCCGGTGTACGCGCCGTCGCCGATGTTCACCGGGGCGACGAACATGGTGTCCGAGCCGGTCCGCACATGGGAGCCGATGGTGGTGCGCCGTTTGGTCACGCCGTCGTAGTTGACGAACACGCTGGAGGCGCCGATGTTGCTGTGGTCGCCGATGTCGGCGTCGCCCACGTACGTCAGGTGCGGCACCTTCGTTCCGGTGCCGATGGTGGCGTTCTTGACCTCGACGAATGCGCCGAGTTTGCCGTCGGCTCCGAGCACGGTCCCGGGCCGCAGATAGGTGAACGGTCCCACCGTGGCGCCGTCGCCGATCGTCGAGGACGAGCCGTGGGTGCGGCAGACCGTTGCGCTGTCGCCGACGCTGACGTCGGTCAGCGTGGTGTCCGGTCCGATAGCGCAGCCGGCGCCGATCTGGGTACGGCCGAGCAGCTGGGTGCCCGGCTGGATGACGGTGTCGCGGCCGACGGTGACGTCGACGTCGATCCAGGTGGTGGCAGGGTCGATCACAGTGACTCCGGCAAGTTGGTGGGCGGCCACCACGCGGCGGTTGAGTTCGGCGCCCAACTCCGCGAGCTGGACGCGGTTGTTGACCCCGGCCACCACCGCACTGTCCTCGATGTGGCGGGCGCTGACCGTGTGGCCGTCGCGACGCAGGATCGCGATCACGTCGGTCAGATAGAGCTCCTGCTGGGCGTTGTTGGAACTCAGCCGGCCCAGCGCCGAGCGCAGGGCGGCGATGTCGAACGCGTAGACGCCGGTATTGACCTCACGGATGCCGCGCTGCGAGGCGGTGGCGTCGGTCTGCTCGACGATCGCCATCACCTCGTCGTCCTGGGTGCGCAGGATGCGGCCGTAGCCGTGCGGGTCGTCCAGCGTGGTGGTCAGCACGGTCACGGCCGCAGACGTCGAACTATGCGTGGCGATCAGGTCGGCCAGGGTGTCGGCGTCCAGCAGCGGGGTGTCGCCGGCGGCAACGACGACGATGCCGGCGTAGTCGTCGGGCAACGCGGACAGACCACACAGCACCGCGTGCCCGGTGCCCAGCGGCCGATCCTGCAGCGCGACGTCGATGCTGCGGCCCAGATTGTCGGCCAGCTCGCCGACCAGCGGGGATATGCGCTGGTGGTCGTGGCCTAGTACCACGACCAGATGTTGCGGCGCGAGCTTGGTCATCGCGTGCAGGGAGTGTGACAGCATGCTGCGCCCGCCGAGGGTGTGCAGCACCTTGGGGGTGTCCGAGCGCATCCGGGTGCCGGGCCCGGCCGCCAGGACCAGGACCGCGGTGTCACCACGAAACGTCATCGACCCTCCTCACCGAAGTTTGGCGCGCTGAGCGTGCGCATTTGTACGCCGACACGCCGTTAAGAGTGGCATTTCATGCACGCTCGCGGCAAAAAACGGGGCTCCGTCGCCAGGACTCGAACCTGAACTATCTGAACCAAAATCAGAGGTGCTGCCGATTACACCACGACGGATTGGGAGTGGCCGGTGCGCGACCGCCCAGATGACTTTAGTCTGCCGACGATGCCGGGCGCTTGCGGCCGGAGGAGGAGGCTGACCGTGGGGCTGAGTCTGCCGACGATGCCGGGCGCTTGCGGCCGGAGGAGGAGGCTGAGTGTGGGGCTGGGTCTGCCGACGATGCCGGGCGCTTGCGGCCGGAGGAGGAGGCTGGCCGCCGGGTGCTTGCGGCCGGCTAGACCGCCACGTGCGTCGACGGCAGAATGTCTGAGATGGACAACCTGGGCGAGCTGTGGCCGATTGCGGTGTTCTCGGTCGTCCTTTCGGTGTTGTGCGGGCTGTACGCGGTCAGGGTCGCGCGACGCAAGAACCGCGGCGTCGGCGAGTCTTTTGCCCTCGGCGCTTTGCTGGGTCTGATCGGCATCGTGATCGTCGCCTTATTGCCGGCCGGGACCAAGGGGTCCATGGAACAGTCGGGGCAGCCGGGCAAGGCCGCTTGACCGCTCCGCAGCCGACCCGTCGACGTTCGGTGCAACGACCGCAAACACCGATACCCTGATTCCCGTGGCTGAGCCGCTGAAAAGTGTGGAGAAGGAAGCGCGGACGCCCCGCGCCCGGATGACCGGCAGCGAGCGCCGACATCAGCTCATCGGCATCGCCAGGTCGCTGTTCGCCGAACGCGGCTATGAGGGCACGTCGATCGAAGAAATCGCCCAGCGCGCCAATGTGTCCAAGCCCGTCGTCTACGAGCATTTCGGTGGCAAGGAGGGGCTGTACGCCGTCGTAGTCGACCGGGAGATGTCGGCGCTGTTGGACGGCATCACGTCGTCGCTGACCAACAACCGGTCCCGGGTCCGTGTCGAGCGGGTGGCGTTGGCGCTGCTCACCTACGTCGAAGAACGCACCGACGGCTTTCGCATCATGATCCGGGACTCGCCCGCCGCGATCAGCTCGGGCACCTATTCCAGCTTGCTCAACGATGCCGTCAGCCAGGTCAGCTCCATCTTGGCCGGCGACTTCGCCCGGCGCGGTCTGGACCCGGGCCTGGCGCCGCTGTACGCCCAGGCGTTGGTGGGTTCGGTGTCGATGACCGCGCAGTGGTGGCTGGACACGCGCGAGCCCAAGAAAGAAGTGGTCGCCGCGCATCTGGTCAACCTGATGTGGAACGGCCTGACGCATCTGGAAGCCGACCCGCAGCTGCGGGACGAATAAGCCAGCTCGGTGCGCGGGCGCGGTTGATTCTGCGGCTGTGGCGGGGAAGTGCGAGTGAGCGCGCCCTGAGCGCAGAGTCAGCACCCCGAGGGACGCCCGCCGCCCGACGGGCTGCGGAATTGAAGCGCCCTAGAATGGGCGCATCATGACCGCACCGGGGGCTGCTAGCCCAGATACCCCGATCGCGGGGCTCGTCGAATTGGCGCTGACCGCACCGACATTCCAACAGCTCATCGAGCGTGCCTCCGATCGGCCTGCCGAACTGCCGCTGGTAGGACCCGCTAGCGCGCGGGTGTTCGTAGCCAGCGCGCTGGCCAGCAATGGTCCGTTGCTGGTGGTCACCGCCACCGGCCGGGCAGCCGACGACCTGACCGCCGAGCTGCGAGGAGTCTTCGGCGACGCCGCCGCGGTCTTCCCGTCGTGGGAGACCCTGCCGCACGAGCGGTTGTCGCCCGGCGTCGATACCGTGGGCAGCCGGATGATGGTGCTGCGCCGGCTGGCCCACCCCGACGACGCGCGGCTGGGTCCGCCGCTGCGGGTGGTGGTGACGGCAGTCCGATCGCTGCTGCAACCCATGGCCCCGCGGCTGGGGCATCAGCAGCCGCTCACGCTCACCGTCGGTGACGAGATGCCGTTCGAGGACGTGGCGCAGCGGCTGGTGGAGTTGGCCTACACCCGGGTGGACATGGTGGGGCGTCGCGGCGAGTTCGCGGTCCGCGGCGGGATCGTGGACGTCTTCGCGCCCACCGCCGAACATCCGGTGCGCGTCGAGTTCTGGGGCGACGAGATCACCGAGATGCGGATGTTCTCCGTCGCCGACCAGCGTTCGATCCCCGACGTCGAGGTGGACACGCTGATTGCGGTCGCCTGCCGCGAATTGCTGCTCACCCCTGAGGTGAAAGCACGTGCGGCCGAACTCGCCAAGGAGCATCCGGCCACCGAGAACACCGTGACCGGCAGCATCATCGACATGCTCGCCAAGCTCGCCGAGGGCATCCCGACCGACGGCATGGAGGCGCTGCAATCGGTGCTGCAGCCCGCAGAAGACGGGGCTCATGCGCAGCTCACCGATCAGCTACCCGACGGCACCCCGGTACTGGTGTGTGACCCGGAGAAGGTCCGCACCCGCGCGGCCGACCTGATCAAGACCGGCCGGGAGTTCCTCGAGGCGTCGTGGTCGGTGGCGGCGCTGGGTACCGACGCGCCCGTCGACGTCGAACAGCTGGGCGGGTCCGGGTTCACCGAACTCGACGAGGTGCGCGCCGCCGCGACCAGCGCCGGTCATCCGTGGTGGACCTTGAGCCAGTTGTCCGACGAGTCGGCGGTCGAGCTGGACATCCGGGCCGCGCCGTCCGCGCGGGGGCATCAGCACGACATCGACGGCATCTTCGCGATGTTGCGCGCGCACGTCGCGACCGGCGGGTACGCCGCGATGGTCGCGCCCGGCGCCGGCACCGCCCACCGGATGGTGGAACGGCTGGCCGAGTCGGACATCCCCGCGGCCATGCTGGAGTGTGGGTCCGCCCCGACGGCCGGTGTGGTCGGTGTGCTCAAGGGCCCGCTGCACGACGGGGTGGTGGTCCAGGGGGCCAACCTGGTCGTCATCACCGAGGCCGACCTGACCGGCAGCCGCGCCACCGCCGTCGAGGGCAAGCGGCTGGCGGCCAAGCGCCGCAACACCGTCGACCCGCTGGCGCTGTCCGCCGGCGATCTGGTGGTGCACGATCAGCACGGCATCGGCCGGTTCGTGGAGATGGTCGAACGCACCGTCGGCGGCGCCCGGCGCGAGTACCTGGTGCTCGAATACGCATCGAGCAAGCGTGGCGGCGGGTCCGACAAGCTCTACGTCCCGATGGATTCGCTGGACCAGCTGTCGCGGTATGTGGGCGGTCAGGCGCCGGCGCTGAGCAAACTGGGCGGCAGCGACTGGGCGAACACGAAGACCAAAGCACGCCGCGCGGTGCGTGAGATCGCCGGCGAACTGGTGGCGCTCTACGCCAAGCGGCAGGCCAGTCCGGGCCACGCGTTCGCCCCGGACACCCCGTGGCAGGCCGAGATGGAGGACGCGTTCGGCTTCACCGAGACCGTCGACCAGCTCACCGCGATCACCGAGGTGAAGGCCGACATGGAAAAGCCGATCCCGATGGACCGGGTGATCTGCGGCGACGTCGGCTACGGCAAGACCGAGATCGCGGTGCGGGCGGCATTCAAAGCGGTGCAGGACGGGCGGCAGGTCGCCGTGCTGGTGCCCACCACACTGCTGGCTGACCAGCATCTGCAGACGTTCACCGACCGGATGGTCGGGTTCCCGGTGACTGTCAAGGGCCTGTCGCGCTTCACCGATCCTGCCGAGTCCCGCAAGGTCGTGGAAGGCCTGGCCGACGGGTCGGTGGACATCGTGATCGGCACCCACCGGTTGTTGCAGACCGGGGTGCGCTGGAAGAACCTCGGACTGGTGGTGGTCGACGAGGAGCAACGGTTCGGCGTCGAACACAAGGAGCACATCAAGAGCCTGCGCACCCACGTCGACGTGCTGACCATGAGCGCCACCCCGATCCCGCGCACGCTGGAGATGAGCCTGGCCGGGATCCGGGAGATGTCGACGATCCTGACCCCACCCGAGGAGCGCTACCCGGTGCTGACCTACGTGGGTCCGCATGACGACAAACAGATCGCCGCGGCGTTGCGCCGCGAGCTGCTGCGCGACGGGCAGGCGTTTTACGTGCACAACCGGGTCAGCTCCATCGACTCCGCCGCTGCCCGGGTGCGTGGCCTGGTCCCCGAGGCGCGCGTCGTCGTCGCACACGGTCAGATGCCCGAAGACCTGCTGGAACGCACTGTCCAGGGGTTCTGGAACCGCGACTACGACATCTTGGTGTGCACCACGATCGTGGAGACCGGCCTGGACATCTCCAACGCCAACACATTGATCGTCGAGCGCGCCGACACGTTCGGTCTGTCCCAGCTGCATCAGTTGCGCGGACGGGTGGGGCGCAGCCGGGAACGCGGTTACGCCTATTTCTTGTATCCACCGAATGCGCCGCTCACCGAAACGGCCTACGACCGGTTGGCGACCATCGCGCAGAACAACGAACTGGGCGCCGGCATGGCGGTGGCGCTCAAAGACCTCGAGATCCGCGGCGCGGGCAACGTCCTGGGCGTCGAGCAGTCCGGGCATGTCGCCGGGGTCGGCTTCGACCTGTATGTGCGGCTGGTGGGGGAGGCCGTCGAGGCGTACAAGGCCGCCGCCGACGGCGAGACGGTGAGCACCGCCGAGGAGCCCAAGGACGTGCGGATCGATCTGCCGGTCGATGCGCATCTACCGCCGGACTACATCGCCAGTGACCGGCTGCGGCTGGAGGGTTATCGCCGGCTGGCGGCCGCCGCGTCGGACAGCGACATCGCCGCGGTCGTGGAGGAGCTCACCGACCGGTACGGCCCGCTGCCCGAACCGGCCGAGCGGCTGGTGGCGGTGGCGCGGCTGCGGCTGCTGTGCCGGACCTCCGGGATCACCGAAGTCAGTGCCGTGTCGGCGACGACGGTGCGGCTGTCCCCGATGACGTTGCCGGACTCTGCCCAGGTGCGGCTGGCGCGGATGTACCCGGGTGCTCGCTACCGCGCCACCACGTCGACGGTCCAGGTTCCCGTTCCGCGGGCGGGCGGAATTGGTGCCGGACACATCCGTGATGTCGAATTGGTGCAGATGGTGGCCGACTTGGTGACCGCAATGGCGGGTAAACCGCAGCAAGATATTGGTATAACGGAGCCCGGACCGCCGAGTAAGGAGCGACAAGGCAGATGATTGTCGTCCTCGTCGACCCCCGCCGGCCGGCACTGGTTCCGGTCGATGCCATCGAGTTGCTCTGCGGGAAGGTGCAGTACACCGAGGAGATGCCGATCGCGGTGCCGTGGTCGCTGCCCGATGCGCACCCGGCCCATACCGGTGAGGATGCGCCGGTGCTGCTGTCGTCGGATCCCAGTCACCCGGCGGTCACCGCGCGGCTGGCCGCCGGAGCCCGGCTGATCTCGGCGCCGGATCGCCAACGCGGCGAACGGCTGCTGGATGCCGTCGCGATGATGGACAAGCTGCGCACCGCGGGGCCGTGGGAAAGCGAGCAGACCCACGACTCACTGCGCCGATACCTGCTGGAAGAGACCTACGAACTGTTGGACGCAGTACGCAGCGGCAACGTCGACGAACTGCGCGAAGAACTCGGTGACCTGCTGTTGCAGGTGCTGTTCCACGCCCGTATCGCCGAGGATGCGGCGCAGCTGCCGTTCACCATCGACGACGTCGCCGACACCTTGATCCGCAAGCTCGGCAACCGGGTTCCGGGAGTGCTTGCCGGAGAATCGATCTCGCTGCAGGACCAGCTCGCACAATGGGAGGCGGCCAAGGCGGCCGAACGGTCCCGAAAGTCGCGGCACTCCGTGCTGGACGACGTGCACACCGGTCAGCCGTCGTTGGCGTTGGCGCAGAAGGTGATTGAGCGCGTCACCCACGCCGGGCTGCCCGCGGAGTTCATTCCCGCCGAGCTGACCATCATCACGCTATCTGCTGATGTGGATGCCGAAAACACTTTGCGCGCAGCAGTTCTGGATTTTGTGGACACTGTGCACCGGGTGGAGGGAGCGATTGCCGCGAGCCGCCGCGGTGACAGCATCGCCGAAGAGCTGGACATGACCCCGCTCGGTTTCGTCACCGAGGAGGAGTGGCGCAGTCACTGGGTGGCCGGCACCCCGACATCCGATGTCGTCGACGGGGAAGCCGCGGCGCCGGAAACCGAGCAGCCGGCCACGTCGCAGAAGGAATCTCGCGGCGGGTCATCCAAGAAGCGCAAAGGCCGGCGATAGCCGTTTGCACGCGACGGCAGTGATCGCGCTCGGCACCGGCGTTTGCGCCCGGCACCATCGACAGTGTGCGAAGGCAGCGTCTGAGGGCGCCGACAGACCGTCTCCGTGATCTTTGCGGCGACTCAGGGGCACTCCACAAATAGCGCCGTGAATATGTCCCTGAGGCGCTGGCCGAGCTGCTTCAGATGGGATGCGGCAGCGTCCCAAATATCGGACGCGCACGTTTGCTAGGCGTACCGGTCAACCGGGCCCGCCCGCAACCCGTGGGACGATGAGCGGGGAGAAAACACCGTTGCGGGGTCCGACAGGGAGATCCGACAGGGAGAGTTGTGTCGCCGAGACGCTGGTTGCGCGCGGTCGCCGTGATAGGGGCGACCGCGATGCTGCTGGCTTCAAGTTGTACGTGGCAGCTCAGCCTTTTCATCCCTGACGGTGTGCCACCGCCCGCGGGGGACCCGGTACCGCCGGTGGACACCCATGCCGCCGGCCGTCCCGCCGACCAGTTACGGGAGTGGGCGCAGCAGCGGGCGCCTGCTCTGGAGATGCCTGTCACCGCGCTGGAGGCCTACGCCTACGCCGCCCGGGTGGCTGAGGTCGAGAATCCCAAGTGTCATATCGCCTGGACAACGCTGGCGGGTATCGGGCAGGTCGAGAGTCATAACGGCACCTACCGGGGGGCGACGATCGCGCCCAACGGCGACGTCAGGCCGCCTATTCGTGGGGTGCGCCTCGACGGCACCGGCGGCAATCTGCGGATCGTGGACGAGGCCGACGCGGCCGCGTCGAACGGCTCCAGTGACGACGACGGCGTGCAACGCGCGATGGGGCCCATGCAGTTCATCTCCGAGACGTGGCGGCTGTACGGCGTCGACGCCAACAACGACGGCGCCGCCAGTGCGGACAACATCGACGATGCCGCGCTCTCGGCCGCCGGATATTTATGTTGGCGCGGAAAGGATCTCGCGACGCCCCGCGGCTGGATCACGGCGCTTCGCGCCTACAACAATTCCGGGGTGTACGCACGCGCGGTGCGGGACTGGGCGACCGCCTATGCGGCGGGTCATCCGCTGTAGAAAGATGAAGCGCTGACCCAGGCTTTACGCTAAACGTTGCCGGGGGTGTGTCAGAAGTCAGCAGGCGAAGGAGAGCCCAGTGCCCATTATCGAGCAGGTCGGAGCCCGCGAGATCCTCGACTCTCGCGGCAACCCGACCGTCGAGGTCGAGGTTGCGCTGATCGACGGAACATTTGCCCGCGCTGCGGTGCCGTCGGGCGCCTCGACCGGGGAGCACGAGGCCG
Organism: Mycobacterium sp. NGS61; assembly: GCF_059812325.1. Classification (NCBI taxonomy): domain Bacteria; kingdom Bacillati; phylum Actinomycetota; class Actinomycetes; order Mycobacteriales; family Mycobacteriaceae; genus Mycobacterium; species Mycobacterium sp. NGS61. The sequence goes on along the minus strand of NZ_JCALCL010000019.1, from coordinate 21,195 downwards.
TCGAACTGCGTGACGGTGGTGACCGGTACAGCGGCAAGGGCGTGAAGAAGGCCGTCCAAGCCGTGCTGGACGAGATCGGTCCGGCGGTGATCGGGCTCAACGCCGACGATCAGCGGCTGGTCGACCAGGCGCTGGTCGACCTGGACGGCACGCCGGACAAGTCCCGGCTGGGCGCCAACGCCATCCTGGGGGTGTCGCTGGCGGTCGCCAAGGCGGCCGCGGACAGTGCCGCGCTGCCCCTGTTCCGGTACATCGGCGGCCCGAACGCGCACATCCTGCCGGTGCCGATGCTGAACATCCTCAACGGCGGCGCGCACGCGGACACCGGCGTCGACGTGCAGGAGTTCATGGTGGCCCCGATCGGTGCCCCCAGCTTTCACGAGGCGCTGCGCTGGGGTGCGGAGGTTTACCACGCGTTGAAGGCGGAGTTGAAGAAAGACGGGCTCTCCACCGGCCTGGGCGACGAGGGCGGCTTCGCCCCGGACGTGGCCGGCACCAGCGCCGCGCTGGACCTGATCGTCCGGGCCATCGAGTCGGCGGGCTTCAAGTCCGGTGCCGACATCGCCCTGGCGCTCGACGTCGCTGCCACCGAGTTCTACACCGACGGCACCGGTTACAGCTTCGAAGGTTCCACCCGCACCGCCGAGGAGATGGCCGGGTTCTACGCCGAGCTGCTCGGCAACTACCCGTTGGTGTCCCTGGAAGACCCGCTGTCCGAAGACGATTGGGACGGCTGGGCCGCGTTGACGGCCAGCATCGGCGACCGGGTGCAGATCGTCGGTGACGACCTGTTCGTCACCAATCCCGAACGCCTCGAAGAAGGCATCGAACGCGGCGTGGCAAATGCGTTGCTGGTCAAGGTGAATCAGATCGGAACGCTGACCGAGACGCTGGATGCGGTGGCGCTGGCCCACCACAGCGGATACCGCACCATGATGAGCCACCGCAGCGGCGAGACCGAGGACACCACCATCGCCGATCTCGCGGTGGCGGTCGGCAGCGGGCAGATCAAGACCGGTGCGCCGGCCCGCAGCGAGCGCGTCGCGAAGTACAACCAGCTGCTGCGCATCGAGGAGGCGCTGGGCGACGCGGCCCGCTACGCCGGCGACCTGGCATTCCCACGATTCGCGCTGGACCCGAAGTAAAGCCGCTTGGCCGCCAAGTCTGATCCGAAGCGTCGTTCCCCGGCATCGCGGCCGGGGAAGGCCGGCGACTCGGCTCGGGGCCGGCGCGCCAGCTCCAAACCGGTCGCCAAACCGGGCTCCAGGCCGCAGTCCAAGCCCGCGCAGACCGCGCCCGACGAGAGCCGCAGCTCTGCGCATTCGCTGCAGGACCACGTCGTCGAGCCCATTAAGCGCAAGTTCAGCGAATCCGTCGACCAGCGCTCCGACCAGCGACTCGGCTTCACCGCGCGCCGAGCCGCCATTCTGGCCGCGGTGGTCTGCGTGCTGACGTTGACCATTGCCGGCCCGGTGCGCACCTATTTCGCGCAGCGCACCGAAATGGCGCAGCTGACCGCGACCGAAACCGCGCTGCGCCGCCAGATCGCCGACCTGGAGCAACGCAAGGGCCAGCTGGGCGACCCGGCTTACATCGCGGCGCAGGCGCGCGAACGGCTGGGATTCGTCAAACCCGGCGACATTCCGTTCCAGGTGCAGCTGCCGCCGACGGCCGCGACCGCGCCACAGCCGGGCGGTGAGGGCAACCCCCAGGCCAAGAACGAACCCTGGTACACCTCGCTGTGGCACACCATCGCCGATGCGCCGCACCTGCCGCCCACTGTTGCCCCGGCACCCGAACCGGGGCCGGTGCCGCCGAATCCACCGGATTCCGGTGGTTGATCGGGCGGACCTGGAGGCGGTGGCGCGACAGCTCGGGCGCGAGCCGCGTGGGGTGCTCAGCATCGCCTTCCGGTGTCCCGACGGCACCCCGGGCGTGGTGAAGACCGCTCCGAAACTTCCTGACGGAACGCCTTTTCCGACGTTGTACTACCTGACGCATCCGGCGCTGACGGCGGCTGCGAGCAGACTGGAGACCACCGGCTTGATGCGTGAGATGACGGAACGGTTGGGCCGGGACGCGGACCTGGCGGCCGCGTACCGCCGGGCGCACGAGTCGTATCTGGCTGAGCGCGACGCGATCGAGCCACTGGGAACCACGTTTTCCGGCGGTGGCATGCCGGACCGGGTCAAGTGCCTACATGTGCTGATCGCACACTCGTTGGCCAAGGGGCCCGGGATCAACCCCTTCGGGGACGAAGCGCTGGCACTGTTGGCTGCTGAGCCTGCGACCGCGAATCTGGTTGGGAGACAATGGGTATGAGCCGTCTAGCCGGAATCGACTGCGGTACCAACTCGATTCGTCTGCTGATCGCCGATGTCGCCGACGGCCGGCTGACGGACGTCCACCGGGAAATGCGGATCGTGCGGCTGGGCCAGGGGGTGGATGCGACCGGCGCGTTCGCTCCGGGCGCGATCGCCCGCACCCGGGCCGCGCTGACCGACTACGCTGAATTGCTGGCGCAGCACGGCGTGCAGCGGGTGCGGATGGTCGCCACTTCCGCCACCCGCGATGCCAGCAATCGCGACGAATTCTTCGCGATGACGGCCGAGGTGCTGGGCACGGTGATCCCCGGTGCGGTCGCCGAAGTCATCACCGGTGCCGAGGAGGCCGAGTTGTCGTTCCGCGGTGCGGTCGGCGAATTGGACAGCGCTAACGCGCCTTTCCTTGTTGTCGACCTCGGCGGCGGCTCGACCGAGATCGTGCTCGGCAAGGCGGCTGACGAGGTGATCGCCAGCTACTCGGCCGACATCGGTTGTGTCCGGCTGACCGAGCGCTGCTTGCATTCCGACCCGCCGACCGCGGCGGAAGTCGAGGCGGCCGCACAGGTGGTTCGCGAACGACTCGAGGTCGCACTGCGCGCAGTGCCCGTCGAGGGGGCACGGACCTGGGTGGGACTGGCCGGGACGATGACCACCTTGTCGGCCCTGGCCCACGAGATGACCACCTATGACGCTGCAGCCATTCATCTTTCGCGGGTGGCGCTGGCCCCATTGCTGGACGTCTGTGATCGGTTGATCGCCATGACCCGCGCTGAGCGCGCCGCGTTGGGACCTATGCACGAGGGCCGCGTCGATGTGATCGGCGGCGGTGCGATCGTGGTGCGGGAGTTGGCCCGCGAACTGCACGACCGGGCCGGTATCGCCGAGTTGACGGTCAGCGAACACGACATCCTGGACGGCATTGTGCTGTCGATCGCCGCGCCTACACTTCGAATCGGTAGCCCATACCCGACTCGGTGAGCAAATGCCTAGGGTTGGCCGGATCGTCTTCGAGTTTGCGCCGCAACTGCGCCAGATACACTCGCAGATAATGGGTTTCGGTCGCGTACGCCGGTCCCCACACCTCTTTGAGCAAGTCTTCGCGGCCCACCAGCTTGCCCCGATTGCGCACCAGCACCTCGAGCATGCCCCACTCGGTGGGGGTCAGATGCACCTCGGTGCCGTTGCGGGTGACCTTCTTGGCGGCCAAATCCACGGTGAACGCCTCGGTTTCGATGACCGGCTGGTCCAGCTCCGAGGCCGCGGTGTTGCGGCGTACCGCCGCCCGTAACCGGGCCAGAAACTCGTCCATGCCAAAGGGTTTGGTGACATAGTCGTCGGCACCGGCATCCAGTGCTTCGACCTTGTCGGCGGAGTCGGTGCGGGCGGACAGCACGATCACCGGTGCGCTGAGCCAGCCGCGGAGACCCGCGAGCACGTCGATGCCCGACATGTCGGGCAGCCCGAGGTCCAGAATCACCACGTCGGGGGGATGGTCGGCGGCGGCGCGCAGCGCGCCGGCCCCGGTGGACGCGGTGATCACCTCGTATCCGCGTACCGAAAGGTTGATGCGCAACGCCCGCAGGATGTGCGGCTCGTCGTCGATCACCAGCACGCGGGTCATCGTTCACCGCCTTCGCACGGGGCAGGCAGATCCACCAGCACGGTCAGCCCGCCACCGGGCGTATCACCGGCGGAAATCGCGCCGCCCATCGCCTCGACGAAGCCGCGCGCCACCGACATGCCCAGGCCCACGCCGGTGGTGTTGTCCTGATCCCCAAGGCGCTGGAAGGATTCGAAGACGTGCTCTTCGGTGCCGTGCGGGATGCCCGGGCCCTCGTCGACGACGTTGATCAACACCCGGGCGCCGACGCGGCCCGCGTTGACCCGGACCACACAGTCGGGCGCATAGCGCAGCGCATTGTCGATCAAGTTGGCCAGCACCCGCTCCAGCAGCCCGGCGTCGGCCATTGCCACGGCGTCGCCGACGTCGACCTTGACGCGGTCGATGGCTGACCGGTAGAAGCCGGTGGCGCCCTTGCCGATGCTGACCAGGGCGCGCTGCACCACTTCCTCGACGTACACCAAGTGCCGTTCGGGACGCACCACGCCGGCGGCAAGCCGCGAGGAGTCGAGTAGGTTGCCCACCAACGCGGTCAGCTGATCAATGGATTCTTCGATGGTGGCCAGCAATTCGGCGGTGTCCTCGGGGGAGAACGCGATGTCGGCGGCGCGCAGACTGGACGCCGCCACCTTGGCCGCGGCCAGCGGCGTGCGCAGGTCGTGGCTGACCGCCGAAAGCAGTGACCGGCGCAATTCGTCAGCCCGCACAATGGCTTCGGTACGGCCGGCCTCTTCGGCGAGTTCGCGCTGGCGGACCAGCCCGGCAGCCTGCTTGGCCACCGCGCCGAGCACCCGGCGGTCCCGCGCCGCAAGTTTGCGCCCGGCCAGCAGCATCCAGAACTCGTCGTCCCCGACCTCGATCGCAGTATCCGCGGAATCGACTGTGGCGCAGGCGTCTTTGCCGACGGAGGCAATGACCTTACGGTGACCCGATTGTTCGCGCAGCATGCTGACGCTGCGCTGCGAGTACGTCTCGCGCACCCGCTCCAACAGCGTGGCCAGATCGGCACCGCGCAACACCGATCCGGCGAACAGGGTCAGCAGCTCGGCCTCTCGGGCGGCGCGGCGGGCCTCCCGGGTTCTCTTGGCGGCACTGTCCACCAGCACCGACACCGCGACCGCGATCAGCAGCAGCACCAATTCGGTCACCGCGCTGTTGGGTGCGGCGATGGTGAAGCTGTGTCGCGGAGCGATCAGGAAATAGTTCAGCAGCAGTCCGGACAGCACCGCCGAAAGCACCGCCGGCGCAACGCCTCCCAGCAGACCCACCAGGAGCACGCCGATGAAGAACAACGCGCTCTGGCCACCGGTGTCCAGGTAGGGATCTAGCAGCGTGACCGCGATAGTGCATATCGCCGACGGGATGATTACCGCCGCCAACCAGGAGATCAGCCGTCGTTCACGGGGCGACGAAGGTGTCCGGGTGCCCCGCTTGGCTTGGTCGTGGGTGACGATGTGAACGTCGATCTTGCCGGAACGTTGCACGATCGCGGCGCCGATGCCCTCGTCGAACAGGCGTGCCCACCGAGACCTGCGGGAGGTGCCGATCACCAGCTGGGTGGCGTTGATCTCGCGGGCGAAGTCGAGCAACGCATCGGGCACGTTGTCGCCGACGACGGTGTGCAGCGAGGCGTCCAAACTGTTTGCCAGTTCCCGGATTTTGCTCATCCGGGACTCGGACAGCCCGGCGAGCCCGTCGCCGCGCAGCACGTGCACCACCATCAGTTCGGCACTGGATTTCGAGGCGATCCGCGACGCCCGTCGAACCAGCGTCTCTGACTCCGGGCCGCCGGTGACAGCGACCACCACTCGCTCGCGGGCCTCCCACGTGTCGGTGATCTTGTTCTCCGCGCGGTACTTGGCCAGCGTGGTGTCGACCTGATCGGCCAGCCACAACAGCGCCAATTCCCGCAGTGCGGTGAGATTTCCACGCCTGAAATAATTGGACAGCGCCGCGTCGATCTTCTCAGCCGCGTAGACGTTGCCGTGGGAAAGCCTGCGCCGCAACGCCTCCGGGGTGATGTCAATGAGCTCGACCTGGGCGGCCTGTCGCACGATCGAATCCGGAATCGTCTCTTTCTGCTCGATCCCGGTGATCTGGGCGACCACATCGTTGAGGCTTTCCAGGTGCTGGATGTTGACGGTGGAGATTACGGTGATCCCGGCGTCGAGCAGTTCTTCGACGTCCTGCCAGCGTTTCTCGTTCCGGCTGCCCGGGGTGTTGGTGTGGGCGAGCTCGTCGACCAGGACTACCTGCGGGTGTCGCGCCAGCACCGCCGGAACGTCGAGTTCGGGAAAGCGGCCGCCACGGTAGTCGATGTATTGCGGTGGGATGACCTCGATGTCGTCAAGCAGCTCAGCGGTTTTCGCCCGCCCGTGGGTTTCCACCACCGCCGCCACCACATCGGTGCCGCGTTCGAGTCGACGGTGCGCCTCGCTCAACATCGAGAAAGTCTTGCCGACGCCGGGCGCCGCACCGAGATAGATGCGCAGCTCGCCGGGCTTGGGACGGTGCACTGTGAAGCCGGGGTCGGTCACATCAACATCATCCACCTTCGGCGCTAACCCGTGGCCGGGTACCTGCGGTCCAACGCGAGATTGAGTTGGACGACGTTGACTGCGGGCTCACCGATGAAGCCCAGCGTGCGATCGCTGCGATACTGCTGCACCATGTGGCGGATCTGATCGGGTGTGGCATGTCTGGCCTTGGCGACCCTGTTCACCTGGATCTCGGCGTAGCCGGGGGAGATGTCCGGGTCCAGGCCGCTGCCGCTGGCGGTGACGGCATCCGCGGGCACCTGGGGCCGGCCGGGCGCGGCGCCGCGCACCGGCACGATCATGCCGCTGGCGTAGTCCTCGCCGAAGACGGCGCATTCGACTCGCACGCCCTGGTAACTGTCCACGAAGGGCAGCTTGGTGGACGCACAGGGCTCGTTGATGCTGACCACCCGCGTCGGGTGCACCACCTGGCCGCGCTCGTTGCGGGGACCCAGCACCGCCAGCACCGAACCGACGCCCGCCGCCGTGCAGAAGGGACGCGACCCGTCCACGCCCTCGAGTCGCCCCACGGCAACGCTGCGCGAGCAGACCAGGGTGAGCAGGCTGGCCTTGAAGCCGGCGTCGGCCGCACTCTTTCCGGCGGCCATCTTGGCCGGATCGGCCATGGTGTCGATGACGTTCTCGGGTCCCAGGTTGCTGCCGCCGGTGGACATCGGGTCGTATCCGGCGCCTGCGGCCGACGGGCGGGACTGGAAGTACTGCGGGAGCGGGTTGCCGGCTGAGTCGGTGAACGATTGCCCGATCAGCTTGCTGCCGAGCGTTGTACCGCCGACCCGCAGCAGGGACCCTTCTGCTCGGTCGTGCAACCCGGGCAGCAGCGCCACCAACCAGATCAGCAGCGGGTAACCGAGGCCGAGCAGCACGGTGAAGACGAGCAACGCGCGCAGTGCGGCCCAATGTTGACGAATCGTGTTGGCGAAGTTCATCTCAGGCGATCCCCGGCAGCAGTTGAACGATCAGGTCGATGAGCTTGATCCCGACGAACGGGGCGAGGATGCCGCCGAGTCCGTAGCGGTAAAGGTTGCGGCTCAACAGCTTTGCGGCCTGGCTGGGCGTGTACCGAACGCCGCGCAGCGCCAACGGAATCAACGCGACGATGACGACGGCGTTGAAGATGACCGCGGACAGTATCGCCGATTGCGGGCTGTGTAATCGCATCACGTTGAGCAGGTCCAGGCCGGGGAACAAGGTGACGAACAAGGCCGGGATGATCGCGAAGTATTTGGCGATGTCGTTGGCGATGGAGAAGGTGGTCAGCGCGCCCCGGGTGATCAGCAGTTGTTTGCCGATCTCGACGATCTCGATCAGTTTGGTGGGGTCGGAGTCCAGGTCCACCATGTTCCCGGCTTCTTTGGCCGCCGAGGTGCCGGTGTTCATCGCCACCCCGACATCGGCCTGGGCCAGCGCGGGGGCGTCGTTGGTGCCGTCGCCGGTCATCGCCACCAGTCGCCCGCCCTGCTGCTCGCGCTTGATCAGCATCAGTTTGTCTTCGGGGGTGGCTTCGGCGAGGAAGTCGTCGACTCCGGCTTCCTCCGCGATCGCCTTGGCGGTCAACGGATTATCCCCGGTGATCATCACCGTGCGGATGCCCATCTGCCGCATCGCGTCGAATCGGCCCCGCATGCCCTGCTTGACAACATCTTTGAGGTGGATGACGCCCAGCACCCGGGCCTCGTCGTCGGGGCGGCCGCCCTGGCGCACCCGGCCCACCACCAGCGGGGTGCCGCCCGCCGCGGAGATGCCGTCGACGATGTTGCCGAGTTCGGCGGGCACGGTGCCGCCATGGCTACGGACCCACTCGGCCACGGAGCTGGCCGCACCTTTGCGCAACTGCCGTCCGTCCAGGTCGACGCCCGACATCCGGGTTGTCGCACTGAACTCGACCCACGAAGCGTTGCCGAGCTCGCCCGGCGTCCGCGCCCGCAACCCGTAGGCCGACTTGGCGTAGACGACGATCGAACGGCCCTCGGGGGTCTCGTCGGCCAGGCTGGACAACTGGGCGGCGTCGGCCAGTTCCTCGTGCGTGATACCGGTAACCGGAATGAATTGTGCGGCTTCGCGATTGCCCAGGGTGATGGTGCCGGTCTTGTCCAACAGCAGGGTGTTGACGTCGCCGGCCGCTTCCACCGCACGGCCGGACATAGCCAGCACGTTGCGCTGCACCAGCCGGTCCATGCCTGCGATGCCGATCGCGGACAGCAGCGCCCCGATGGTGGTGGGAATCAGGCACACCAACAGTGCCACCAGCACGATGCCGCTGATGCCGTCACCGCTCAGCGCCGAGGTGTCCGCCACCCCCGGGTTGTCGGCCTTGGCATAGATCGCCAACGGCTGCAGGGTGGCGACTGCGAAGACGAAGATGATGGTCAGCGCGGCCAGCAGAATGTTGAGCGCGATCTCGTTGGGCGTCTTCTGCCGGTTCGCGCCCTCGACGAGGGCGATCATCCGGTCCACGAAGCTTTCGCCGGGCTTCTGGGTGATCCTGACGACGATGCGGTCGGACAGCACCGTCGTCCCGCCGGTCACCGCGGACCGGTCACCACCGGATTCCCGGATCACCGGCGCGGATTCCCCGGTGATCGCCGATTCATCAACGGAAGCAATACCTTCCACGACGTCACCGTCGCCGGGTATGACCTGACCGGCGGTGACCACCACGATGTCGCCCTGCTGCAGCAGCGGTGCGGCCACCTCCTCGGCCGGGCCGGGACTGCCCGGGGTCCAACTGGTGAGGCGATGGGCGATGGTGTCGGCCTTGGACTTTCGCAGCGAATCGGCCTGCGCCTTGCCGCGTCCCTCGGCCACCGCTTCGGCCAGGTTCGCGAAGACGACGGTGAGCCAGAGCCAGCCGACGGTGATCCAGCTGAACCAGGTCTCTTCCCCGAACGCCAACACCGTGGACCACACGGCACCGATCTCGACGATGAACATCACCGGGTTGCGCCACAGCGTGCGGGGATCGAGCTTGCGTAGTGCGTCGGGCAGCGACGTGACCAGCATGGTGGGGTCGAGCAGGCCGCCCGGCAGCTTTGCGGCCGCGGCGTGGCCGCTGTGCTGGTTCGTCGGTGGTTCGGTGGTGATCGTCACGTCAGTGGATCCCTTCGGCGAGCGGCCCGAGCGCCAGCGCGGGCAGGAAGGTCAGCGCGACCAGGATGAGCGTCACCCCGACCACCAGGCCGACGAACTGTGGTCGGTGGGTGGGCAGGGTGCCGCGGGACTCCGGGGTAAAACCTTGGCGGGCAAGCGAACCGGCCAGGGCGAGGACCAGGATGATGGGGAGGAACCGGCCGAACACCATCGCCAGTCCCAGCGCGGTGTTGTACCAGACGGTGTTGGCGCTCAGACCGGCGAACGCCGAGCCGTTGTTGTTGGCTGCAGAGGTGAACGCGTAGAGCACCTCGGACAGCCCGTGCGGCCCGGAGTTGGCCATGCCGGCCCGTTGGCCGGGCAGCGCCATCGCGACGGCGGTTCCGACCAGCACGATGAGTGGCGTCACCAGGAAGTAGCTTGCCGCCAGCTTCATTTCGCGGGGGGTGATCTTTTTGCCGAGGTATTCCGGGGTGCGGCCAACCATCAACCCGGCGACGAAAACCGTCAGCACGGCCAGGATCAGGATGCCGTATAACCCCGAGCCGGTACCGCCGGGCGCGACCTCGCCCAGTTGCATGTTGAACATCGTCATCAGACCGCCCAGGCTGGTGTACGAGTCGTGCGTCGAGTCGACCGCACCGGTGGACGTCAGGGTGGTGGCGTCGGCGAAGATCGCCGAATCGATGACTCCGAAACGCTGTTCGACGCCCTCGCTGGCGGCACCGACGGCCGTCGGGACGGTGCCGTGGTGCTGCAGCTGGAACACCATCATCAGGGTGACGCTGAGCGTGGCCAACGCGCCGACGACCGCGGCGACCGCGTAGCCCTGTTTCTTGTTGCCCACCATCCGGCCGAAGGTGCGGGGCAGCGAGAAGGGTATGACGACCAACAGGAAGATCTCCACCCAGTTGGTCCACGCCGTCGGGTTCTCGAACGGGTGCGCGGAGTTGGCGTTGAAGAACCCGCCGCCGTTGGTGCCGAGCTCTTTGATCGCCTCCTGGCTGGCGACCGGACCGCCGGGAATGATCTGCGGCGCGCCGGCCAGTGTGCTGGCCACCTGGTCATGCAGGTGGAAATTCTGCACGGCGCCGCCGGCGACCAGGACGATCGCGCCGAGGATCGAGATCGGCAGCAGGATACGCACCGTACCCCGGGTCAGGTCCACCCAGAAGTTGCCGAGCTCCTCGGTGCGGTGGCGAGCGAATCCGCGGATCAGCGCGACGGCGACGGCCATGCCGACCGCGGCGGACAGAAAGTTCTGCACCGCCAACCCGGCCATCTGCACCAGGTGCCCCTGCGTCGATTCGCCCGAATAGGCCTGCCAGTTGGTGTTGGTGACGAAGCTGACCGCGGTGTTCCAGGCCAGCGCCGGACTCAGGTGGGTGGCCGGGTCGGACAGGTGCAGCGGCAGTCGGCTCTGACTGAGTTGCAACAGGTACAGAAAGACGACGCTGACCGCCGAGAATGCGAGCAGGCTGCGGGCGTAGGTCTTCCACGTCTGCTCGGCCGCGGGATCGGCGCCGACCATGCGGTAGACGAGAAGCTCTGCCCGAGAATGCTTGTCGGAGCTGTAGACGCGGTACATGTAGTCGCCCAGCGGGACGTGCGCGGCCGCTATCGCGATCATCAGCAACGCCAGGAACAGCGCACCGGGGCCCATCAGAATTTCTCCGGATAGAGCAGGGCTGCCATCAGCAGCGCCGCGACCAAGACGGCCAGCACCAGGCCCACGGTGTTGGCGAAACTCATCTGTCCAACTTCAGCAATGCCCCGAGCGTGGCGAAGATCGCCACGGTCAGCGCGAGATAGGCCACCACCGACATCTCCGTCTCAACTTTCGCGCACGTGGACCCTCGGGGTGAGGGCCGGATCGAACGTTAGGCGCGACGGCGGCCCGGGGGCCGCGGCCTTGACGGTTTCTTTACGGAGTGGGCCGCGACCTTTACGGCGCAGGCAGCGGCGGCGCGTTAGGTGGCGTCGACCGGCGGATCGATCAGTGGCAGCCGCACCCGGAACACGGTCAGACCATTGGCGGATTCGGCGGCCACCGTGCCCTCGTGCGCCTTGACGATCGAGCTGACGATGGCCAGTCCCAGTCCGTGACCGGAACCGTTGGAACGTGCCTTATCGGCCCGGACGAACCGCTCGAACAGATAGGGAAGGACCTCCGGGTCGATGTCGGGTCCGTCGTCGGCGACCGTCAGCTCGACGTAGGGCCCGCCCGCGCCGTCAGGGTCGGGGTTGCCGGCGGCGTGGCAGGTGATGGCGGTGGTCACCGTGACGTCCGGGGGAGTGTGCACCCAAGCGTTGGTGAGCAGATTGCTCAACAGCTGGTGCAGCCGGGCGTGGTCCCCGTTCACCCACACCGGCACGTCGGGCAGCTTGGTGACCCAGCGGTGCGTGGGGGCGGCCACGGCCGCGTCGTTCACCGCGTTGATCACCAGATCGGCGAAGTCCAGCTCTTCGGTTTGCAGGTCCTGGCCCTCACCCAGCCGTGACAGCAGCAGCAGTTCGTCGACCAGGGACGCCATTCGCCGCGCCTCGGACTCGATGCGTGCCAGCGCGTACTCGGTGGTGGGCGGCAGATCGGAACTGTCCTGGCGGGTCAGCTCGGCGTAGCCCTGGATGGCCGCCAGCGGTGTGCGCAGCTCGTGGCTGGCATCGGTGATGAATTGGCGCATGCGCAAGTCGGATTCGACGCGGTGGGCCAGCGCGCTGTCGACGTTGTCGAGCAACTTGTTCAGGGTGTGCCCGACGATTCCGACTTCGTTGTCCGGGTCGGTGTCCTCCGGACGGACCCGCACCCTGATCTGGTGGTCGTCGTGCGCAAGCGGCATCGCCGCCACCTCCGCGGCGGTTGCGGCGACGCGGCTCAACGGCCGCAGCGCATAGCCCACCACCCACGCCGTCAAGGCGGCGGTGACCAGCAGTGCGGTGGCAACCAGGGCGGCGGTGGTGAGTTGTTTGCGGGAGATGATCGCCTCGGCGATGCTCAGCGAGACACCGACCACCAGGCGGTCGGATCCGGCGATGCGGCTGTCCACCTGATGCGGGCCGAGGGTGCCCAGATTCTCGACGCGCGACGAGCCGTCGGTCCACGACTGCGCTTCGATGGCGCGGATGACATCCGGTGGCGCCGGTCGTGGCTCGTCCTCGGAGAAGACGGCCGACGCGATGACCTTCCCGTCGCGAATCACGGCGATGAGGTTTCCGGGGGTCTGGCCGGTGAACTCCAGCAACGCCTGCGACACCGGCGGTATCCCGTTGTGAACCGAGGTGTGTTCCCCGTTGCGGTACCGCGCGTAGGCGTGGCTGAGCGCGTGCATCGATTCGGCGACTTCGGCGTCGTTCATGGCGGTGACGTAGCCGCGCAGCGTCCACACCGAGACGACGCCGACAGCCACCAGCACCACCGACACCACGCTCAGCACACCCAGCAGCAACTGACGGCGAAGCGAGCGCGGGAACCACCGCGGGGTGTAGCGATCCCCCGTCATGCCGAACTCATTCGGGTGGTCGGAGCATGTATCCAATCCCACGCACGGTGTGGATCATGGGCTCTCTGTCGGCGTCGATCTTCTTCCGCAAGTAGGAGATGTACAGATCGACGATGCTGGTGCGGCCGGCGAAGTCGTAGTTCCACACCCGATCGAGAATCTCGGTGCGGCTCAGGGCACGCCGCGGGTTGCGCATCAAGAAGCGCAGCAGTTCGAATTCGGTCGACGACAGCGACATCGGGGTGCCCCCGCGGGTCACCTCCCGGCTGGCTGCATCGAGCTTGAGGTCGCCGACCTTCAGGGACTCGTCGGCTGGTGGCGCCAGGTGGCTGGAGCGGCGCAGCAGCCCGCGCAACCGGGCGACCAGTTCCTCGAGGCTGAACGGCTTGGTCATGTAGTCGTCGGCGCCCGCGGTCAGGCCGGTGACCCGGTCCATCACCGAGTCCCGGGCAGTGAGGAACAAGGTAGGTGTGTAGGTGTCGGATTCGCGCACCCGTTGCAGGATCTGCAGGCCGTCCACGTCGGGCAGCATGATGTCGAGAACCAGTACGTCCGGGCCGATGCGGTCGAACTTGGCGATGGCCTCGCGCCCATTGTGCGCGATCTCGACATCCCAGCCTTCGTAGTGCAGCGCCATCTTGACCAGATTGGTCAGAGCCGGTTCGTCGTCGACCAGCAACACTCGGATCGGCGAGCCGTCGGCCCGGTTGATTCGCGGCAGTTGCCCAAGAATTGCTTGGCGTGGACGTTGCGCGCGCCCGTATCCCGTCATTGCTGTCATATTCGAGCATTCTTTCAACCGCATATGTGGTTGTCACTGGCTTCATAGATTTCTCAAAACTAATGACCATGGTACGCGGCGGCCGCGGAGCGATCGGATATGCGTTCGATATGCATCGAAGCGGTGCAGACCATCCGCCGGAACTTCCAAAGACTCTGTGATAGCGCATGATTCATCGGTGGGGCAGGTTTCGCAACGGGCGATCCTGCTCCTTTGGGGCCGTCGGCCGGCGACCGTTGGGAGATGTGGGCCGACGACCGGTGCTCGGTGTGCCGACGGGTGTGGGTGAGTTCTGCCGGCCCGGATTCGACGGGGCTGGTACGGCTGCCGAAGGAGTCGGTCGAAGCGATGGGGCAGCAGGCCGGGGGCCCGGAAATTGCCGTTGCTGTAGCAAACTAACGACCTGGTCAATACAAACGCGCGTGGCCGCACCCCCGAAGGAATGCGGCCACGCGTCGAAACGTGCCGGTGTGATCTACCGGGATCGTCGCGTCAGCAGACGACCTGTTTGGGCATGACGATCGGCCGGACGCCGTAGCGCGGGCCGGCAGCGGCTCCGGCGCCCTTGGCGGCCGCGGCCATGCCCGGCATCCCAGCCATCATTCCCGGCGCCGCGGCTTCCCCGGCGACGGTCCAACCACTGCCCGCCAGCGCGGTTCCGGCGTTGGCGGCCACCGGAGCGGCCGCGGCCCAACTCGCCGGTACCGACAGGGTGCCCACCAGCGACGCTTCGCCCATGCTGGCGGCGGCGCCGGCTGCTCCCACGTCGCTGATCAGTCCCGCGGCCGCCCCTTCGGCCGCAATGGCACCCACCCCGGCCGCCTCGGCCGCGGCGGCAATGTTGCCGTCGATGGTGTGGGCGGCGAAGATCCCGTTGGGGATCGCGGCGAACATGAACCACGACGCCGTCACGCCGACCTGCTGGATGCCGTTGAAGATGAATGGGGTGCCCAAGAAGCCGTCGAGTGCCGTGATCAGGTCCTGTGCACCGGCCGGCAGCGCCTTGTAGATGCCATCGCCGATCCCGGTTGCCCCGGTGAGCAAGTTGGACATTTCGCTCTGCAAACCGGTGACGATGTCGCCCAACCCGGCGGCGGGTCCCACCGCCTGCGCGGCGGCGACGGCGGCAGCCTGAGCTCCCGCGCCGCCGGGGTTGGTTTCCGGCGCCAACGGAGTCACCGGTTCCAAGATTCCCGCGACGGCCGAACTGGCCTGGTAGGTGGTCATCGCAAGGACGTCCTGGACCCACATCTCCAGGTACTGGGCCTCGGTTGCCATGATCGCCGGGGTGTTGATGCCCAGGAAGTTGGTGGCGACCAGGGTGGCCAACAGTGCGCGGTTTGCGGCGATCACCGCCGGGGGCACCGTGGCCGCGAAGGCGGCTTCGTAGGCAGCTGCCGAGGCGGAGGCTTGAATGCCGGCCTGCTCTGCCGCTGCCGCTGTCGAGGTCAGCCATGCCACGTAGGGCTGGGCCGCGGCGGCGGCCGCCGCCGACCCGGCGCCGGTCCACTGCTCGGTGGTCAGCGACGTGATGATCGACTCGTACTGGGTCGCGGTCGTGCTCAGCTCGGCGGCCAGGTTGTTCCACGCCGTCGCGGCCGCCATCAGCGGGCCGGCGCCTGCGCCGGCGTACATCAGCGCGGAGTTGACTTCCGGGGGGAATCCTAAGAAAGACATGTCCTATCCGTTTCTTTTAGTTTGATTCCGATTAGTGGCAGGCTCGGCGTGCGGGGCTTAGACGCTCACCGGTTTCGGCATGACGATGGGCTTGACCCCGTAGCGAGGTGCACCGAAACCGGCGCTGTTGCGGGCCGCCGACGCCACGCCAGGCATGCCGGGATAGAACGCGCCGGGTGCAGCCGCGGGCGCTGCGGTCGTCCAGCCGGCTCCGGAGAGCGCACCCGTGGTGGAACTCGACACCAGGGTGGTGCCCGCGGCCCAGCTCGGTGGCACCGACATCGAGCCGACCATCGCGGCCTCGCCGACCGCCGCGATCGGCGCGCCGCCGCTCACCGCGCTGACCGCTGAGGCGCCTTCGGCCGCGGTTGCGGCTTCGGCTGCCGCGGCAAGTTCTTCGGGGACGCCGTATCCCTCCGGCATCAAGCCGCCGCTGGTCAGACCGAGCATGTTCGACGAGGCCGAGGCGAAGTTACCGATCTCGTAGCTGGCGATGTTGGCCATGTTCCCCGAGAGGCTGAGGGGCTCACTGTTCACGCTTCCGACCGGTCCGCCGAGCAGCGTCGCAAGTTCGGTGAAGATGTCCGAGACGGGGTCGGAGGCCGCCGGGGCGGCGGCGGCGGAGCCGACGGCGTCCGCCAGAGTCGCCGCTGCGGCGTTCGCCGACTCCGATGACTCGTAGGTACCGCTGCTCATGCCGAGGGTCTGCACGAACTGTTCCTGAATTGCCTGAGCTTCGGCCGCAAGTTGCTGATACAGAGCGCCGTAGGCGGTGAAGATCCCGGACTGGATGATCGACACCTCGTCGGAAGCCGCGGGAGAAATGAAGGTGGTCGGGGCCGCCGCGCCCGCGTTCTGCGCCGCCAAAGCACTGCCGATGGCACCCAGCTGTGCCGCTGCGGCGGACAGTTCTGCAGGTACCGCTGTCAGGTATGACATCTGTTGCTCCTTGTATCCGGAAACATGGCCGACCTGTACTGCCCGTCGGCCCTGAGTGTTTGCGTAACGGCTGCTGTGCGTTGGCGTAACGCTAACGAGCTACTGCCCCACAGTTCCCGCCGAAGCGCACAGGGTGACGGACGTTTACGGCCTCTTAACGATCGCGTGGATGCTTTTAACAAGCTCTTGGCGGCTGATACGGCCGTGTCATATGCCCCAACGGGGTGGGCGCGCCTATTCAGATGCGCGGCGCGCGATCCTAGCGGAGTCCCCGCCCCGCCGCACATTGGCGTTGCGCGGCCGACGGCATGCCCGATCGGGGCGCATCGCACACTAGATTCACTCGCTGAGCCCCCATAGCCCAATTGGCAGAGGCAGCGGACTTAAAATCCGCACAGTGTCGGTTCGAGTCCGACTGGGGGCACAGAGAAAGCGCTGCTCAGTAGCGTTTTTGCTCGAATGCCTTTGCCTGCAGTGGAGAAATCGTCCGCAGATCGTCCGCAGCAGTTTGTACGGCAGCGTCGAAAGCGTCCGCGATGCTGCCCAGGTCATCAGGGAACAGGTGGCCGTAGCGGTCCAATGTCAGGGTGGCCGTCTTGTGGCCCAGCAGTGTCTGCAGCACCTTCACATTCGCCCCCGCGCTGATCGCCGGTGATGCGCACGTATGACGCAACTCCTGTGGGGTGATCTCGGGAAACTCCAAAGTGGTCGCTTCGCCTGTTTCCTTGAGC
This sequence comes from Mycobacterium sp. NGS61, assembly GCF_059812325.1. Lineage (NCBI taxonomy): Bacteria > Bacillati > Actinomycetota > Actinomycetes > Mycobacteriales > Mycobacteriaceae > Mycobacterium > Mycobacterium sp. NGS61. Next base: position 3,977 of record NZ_JCALCL010000019.1, on the reverse strand, counting down.
TCTTGCGCGCGTTGCGCCCTCTCGGAGGCGAGGACGGCCTGCACTGCCGGGTCAAATACCCACCGAACTTCTCCCAGCGTGAGATAGCCGCCGCGCCGTGAGAAAAAATCAATCGCTGCGCCCTTGTTGCCCTGTATTTCGGTTCTCAGGAGCGGTGCTAAGAACTTGGGCACCGGCACGGTGCGGGCACTGTGATTCTTGGTCGGCCCCTCAACCAGCCCCGCACCGGGAACGTAGGTCACTGACCGGGTGACCCGAATGCGCCGCGCCTCAAGGTGCAGGTCCCCCACGCGGAGGGCGGCAGCTTCACCGAACCTCAGCCCGCAGTAACCCAGCACCAGGACAAACGTGTGGAACCGGCCCGAGGCGATCGCCAGCCGGTGCAGCTGCTCATGAGTGAGATAGCGCTGCTCTAACTCGGGCAGCCTGGGCAGTTCGATCCCGTCAGCAGGGTTGGCGGGCAGGTGTTTGGCCTTGACGGCGAACTTCAGGACCGCACCGATCAGCTGGTGGGCCTGGCGCACCCGAGAGGCGCTGAGCCCCTTGCCCTCGAAGCGCACCGAGCCGTCTACTGCCAGGCCAGTAATCCAGATCTGTAAGTCATCAAAGCTGATCTCTCGCAGCGGTACGTTCTCCCATTTGGGTAGGACGATCGTGTCCAGCAACGAGCGGTAACCGGCGACGGTCTTAGGTGCCCGCGTGGCCTTGGTGGAGATCCACCGCTCCGCCATCACGCCGAAGGTGACGGCTGAGAGTTTGGGGTCGGTCCAGGTGCCGGTGACCTGGTCGCTGACTTGCGAGCATTGGCGCTCCATTCGCCGTCCTGCCGACGCGACCGACGCGACCTCGCCGCGTTATCCCGTGTGCTGAACGTGCACTCCTACCGGAAGTCGCCGCTCGCGTGCAGCGTTCCCATTCTTGAGCAGCATCACACCGTCTGGTGGTGAGTGGTGATCGTCGTTGAGGGCGGCGTATTGACGTTGCTATAAACGGGACCTGTTTCTCGCGCAGTTGTGTTCATTGAGGTGAAGGCGGATGGATCCTCTGTTGGTGTCGAGTGGCCACTTTTGCCTGTTATCTCACGGTAGAAGCGGATCAGACGAAACACGAGCAACAAAACCATTCACCAACCACAGCTGTCACACGATTATCTACCAGTCCAAATAAGAGGTCGCCAAACCGACGAATCAATATCACGAAAACGGCCACGCGAATGGCCGCCAGAGATTATTCTGTTCTCGGGGTTTGGGGGCGGAGATTGCCGGGGGGCATCGCGCGTTACCGCTGGTCAATAGGGCACATGCGCCTTTTGGCGTGCTCCTTTGGGGGCGTGCGCACCACACACAACGAAATTGATGCCGACGCGGCCATCGCGGGTCCACCAGTTAACCATCACGCTTGGCCATATCCGGGGACGTGTGTTCTGCAATCGGCTCCAACCTCATATCTGAATCAAGCTAGCAAACCCAAGGAACCCGCATGAACAAGATCGTCGCCGCCGCCGCAGCCGCCCTGGCGGCGACCGGCATCTCACTGGCCGCTGCCGCCCCCGCTCACGCCGACTCATTTGTGCGTACCACCGTGACCTGGGTGGGAGCTGACTGCATCCTCATCTACCACGGCTGGAATGGGGTGGCCAAGCCGGTCTGTAATCCCAGCGGCACCTACACCTACACCGAGGGCAACGCCTGGCCGGGGGATCAGATCGGGCTGGATCCGATCATGGGCTCGGCAAGCTACATCGACTGCAAAATGTGGATTAACGGCGTTCTGTCTTGGTCAGACGCCGCCTACGCAGGTGATGGCTCCGACGTCACCTGTCACCGGATCCTAACGGCCTGATCAGGTTCGAGCGGGCGGGCAAGCTCCTCCTGCCGCCAGATACGTGTCGGCGGCGACGCGAGAAGCGACAGCGGGCGATGAGCGAAACATCCCAGGACGGAACTGTGGTCGTCATCGTCGACCCGAAGTCCACCACTGCTGCGCATCTATCTGGCTTGACCCACAAGGCAATACTCACCGGGCCGCTACGCCCCATAGAGCTGAACTGATTCAAGGAACCACTGAAGGAGAAATCGCCATGTCAAAGAAGGCAATCGTCGCCGGATCGGCGGTGGGGGCTGTCGCGGTCACAATTGGGCTAGCGGCACCGGCTCACGCGGACAGTTATCAAGCCCAACAACATCGGATATGGGCGGTAAACAACTTCGGTCCCTCGTTATGCGCCCAGCTTGACGCAGCGCCTACGGCGCTTAACGTTCACAACTTCACCAACAGGCTGGTCGGCGTGCGCCTTTCGGACGGTTGGTACTTCTTCCAAGACGAGGCTGAGCAGATCACAGCAGCGTCCATTAATACCTATTGCCCGCAGCACCAAGGGCTTTACTTCGGTACAAAATTTGGGGAGGGGTTTCTCCAAGGACTCCTCGGCGGATAAGGCCGGGAGGGAGAGGGAGGAAAGAGAACACCATGAAGCGTTTATCACTGATCGTCGCCGCTGTTGTCGGCCTCGGTGTGCTTTGCCTGGCGACGACTTTGGGCCTAGCGCTAGCGTCTGCTGATCCGTCCTGGACGATGCCGAACCTGATTGGCAAGGATCTGCAGGGCGCTCAGGATGCCATCCAGTCATTGACAAATGGTCAAGTGTGGTACTCGGGCTCGAAGGACTTGACCGGTAAGGGCCGTTCCCAGGTCGTCGATCGGAACTGGGTGGTGTGCACTTCGACACCCCCGCCTGGGGCTGCTATTACTACGGGCACCAGTATCACGTTTGGCGTGGTTCGCATTGACACTGAGAAGTGCCCTTAAAGTAATTTTTGCACGCCCACTAAAATCGCAGAATATGTCGACGGGCCGTTACATACGCTAGCCCCCAACTCTCTGAAAGCCAAAGCGCTAACAGCTATCTGGCTCGTGTCCCAGGCCGAAGGGGAACCTGACGACAAGCGCTACCGCAGCGGGTTTCTGCGTCATCGACACACACCGGCGCGGTGCTCGCGGGCGCTACCTTCCCGAACACCGGTCCGGGACACCGCCGGGCGCTGTCCTGGATCCGCCGACACAGCCCGGCAATGAACGTCTTGGCTGCGGTCGAGGGCACCAGCTCCTACGGCGCCGGGGTCACCGCGGCACTGGGGGCTGCCGGCATCGAAGTCACCGAAGCTCGTCCCGTGGGCCGGCACCGCGATCGTGCGGGCAAGTCCGATGTGATCGACGCTGAGCTCGCCGCACGATCAGTGCTCGGGGTCGAACGCCAACGCATACCGGTACCCCGCCAGAGCAGTGAACGCGAGGATCTGCGGATTCTCTTGGCCGCACGCAGGATCCTCGATCAGCAGCGCACCGCCAACCGCAACGCATTGACCGCCCTGCTCCGGACAGTCGACCTCGGAATCGATGCACGCAAACCACTGCACGACAACCAGATCCGAGCGATCGCCGCATGGCGGATCAACCAAAAACTGGCCGCCACGAACACCCACGCGGTCGCACGCCAACTAGCCAGAGCGGTCCTGGAACACACGACCCAGCTGCAGGACAATCATCAGCAGCTGCGCGCCCTAGCCGCGCACGCGGCCCCCGGGCTCCAAGAGCTCTCCGGTGTTGGACCAGTCACCGCAGCCATCATCATCTGCGCCTACTCCCACCGCGGACGCATCCGCTCCGAGGCTGCCTTCGCCGCCCTGGGCGGCGTGGCACCACTTCCCGCCTCATCAGGCAACACCACCCGACACCGCCTGTCCCGCGCCGGGGACCGCCAACTCAACCGCGCGTTCGACATCATCGTCCGCAGCCGAATGACCAGCGACCCCACCACCCGCCGCTACGTCGCCCGACGCACCGCAGAAGGCATGTCCACCCGCGAAACCCGACGCTGCCTCAAACGCTACGTCTGCCGATCAGTCTTTCGACAACTTCAAGCCGCCACTTGACACCAGACCATATGAGGTGAGCCCCCTGTAGTGGTCCAGTCGTTG
>NZ_JCALCL010000018.1:0-64250 GCF_059812325.1 Mycobacterium sp. NGS61 | reverse complement strand
GATGTCCTTGCCCTTGGCGTCCTTGGGCGTGGTCAGCGACACGTACTTGCCGCCGAACACGGTGGTGGCCTTGATCTGGGTGTCCACGTTCTCCGGGACCACGCCTTTGGGCCCGAGGTACTGCGGGTAGATCTCCAGGACGAACTTCGCGACCGGCTTGCCGTCGCGGGTCTCCTCCGAAATGCTGCCGACCCGGCCGATCTGCACGCCGTTATAGGTGACCTTGGAGCCGGGGTCCATCACCAAGCCGGCCCGCTCGGAGTACATCGTCACTTTGTCTTTGGACGTGAACCCGCCGCGGAACTGGATGTAGACCAGCGTCAGGATCAGCGCCAGCACCAGCATCGAGGCGATGCCTACAGTTTTATAGGGCGGGCTGGAGATCTTGTTGACCTTGCCTGGACCAGTCATGTCGCTACACCGTCAGTGCGAAGTTGGGGTTGACGCCGTAGAGCGCCAACGCGGCGGACAGGACGACTATCTGGACCGACACCAGCGAGAACCGCATGGATCGGCCGACGGCCTCGCCGACGCCGACGGGACCACCGCCGGCGTTGTATCCGTAGTAGCAGTGCGTCACCATCACGATCGCGGCGATGATGATCGCCTCCAGGAAGGACCAGAACACGTCCTCGGGCCGCAGGAACGTTCGGAAATAGTGCTCGTAGGTGCCGGTCGACTGCCCGTACAGCGCAGTGGTGACGATCTGCGGGGACACGAACGACATGATCATGGCCAGCGCATAGAGCGGGATGATCACCACCAGGCCGGCGACCACCCGGGTACTGGTCAGGAACGAGATCGAGTTGATGCCCATCACTTCGAGGGCGTCGATCTCCTCGGCGATACGCATGGCGCCCAGTTCCGCGGTCGCGCCGGCGCCGACCGTGGCCGCCAGCGCGATGCCGGTGACCACCGGCCCCGCGATACGCACGTTGATCAGCGCGGAGAAGAACCCGGTGAAGGCCTCGACACCGATGTTGCCCAGCGACGCGAAACCCTGGATGGCCACCAGCGAGCTACCCGAGAGAGTCACGAATCCGACGATCGCGGCGGTGCCGCCGACCACGGCCATCGCACCGGTGCCCATCCCGATCTGGGCGATCAGGCGCAGCGTCTCCTTGCGGTACACGTGGATCGCGTGCGGAATCTGGCCGATGCTCTTCAAGATGAACCAGGCCAGTTCACCCGTGGTGCCGATGCCCCGACCGACGCTGCCGACGGTCTTGTTGAAGTTGGCGACCGTCCGGGGGAACCGGGACCGCACTACCGCTGATGTCGACATGTCAGCGCCCCGTCCCGAATCGCACACCGATCGTGGTCAAGATGACGTTGACGGCGTACAGCGCCACCACGCACAGCACCACGGTCTCGTTCACCGCCGTCCCGAGCCCCTTGGAACCGCCGCTGACCGTCAGCCCGCGGTAGCAGCCGACCAGGCCGGCGATCAGTCCGAAGGTCGCCGCCTTGACCATGGCGATGATCACCTCGGGCAGGCCGGTGATGGTGGTCAGCGTGGCCAGGTAGGCGCCGCCGGACACGTTCTGCAGATAGACGCCGAAGAGGTAGCCGCCGACCAGCCCGACGGTGATCACCAGAGCGTTGAGCAGGGTGGCGACCACGGTCGCGGCGATCACCCGGGGAACCACCAGGCGGTGGATCGGGTCGATGCCGAGCACCTCCATCGCGTCGATCTCCTCGCGGATGGTGCGGGCGCCGAGGTCGGCGCAGATGGCGGTGGAACCGGCCCCGGCGACCACGAGCACCGTGGTCAGCGGTCCGAGCTGGGTCACCGCACCGATCGCCGCGCCGGCGCCGGAGAGGTCGGCGGCGCCGAACTGGGCGAGCAGGACGTTGAGCGTGAAGATCAGCAGCACGGTCAGCGGGATGGAGACCATGATCGTCGGCAGCAGGGCGACGCGCATGATGAACCAGCACTGCTGGATCAGCTCGCGCCACTGGAACGGCCGACGGAACAGGGCGCGGCCGGTGAGCACGCACATGCGGAAGAATCCGCCGATCATCGTCAGCGGCGTTTCCAGCTGGTCGCGGACATAGCCCACCAGGTGTGGACGCGAAGATGTCGTCACGACTGCTCCCTCACAGCGAAATCCCCATCAAACTGGGGCCGCTCACGTCGCGGCAGTGCGGCGGATGGTGGTGCACGCCTCCTCCTTGCCCCGACCCTACGAAAGTGACCCAGCGCTCCCTACCCGCAGGTAGTAACGGAGACCACAGGAATGTACCCGATGGTCGCCCGGGTGGGTACCGCAACTCGACAATTGACATTTCGTCAGCACCTGGCAAACATTTTGAGCCCGTCGAATTTCCCCTCATGTCGTTGAATCTCTTGTCGCAGAGACCTTTTCAGTGCCACCATGACCCCCATACCGAACCCGCAGCTCAGTTTTGAGCACCTTCCCGGCGGGGTTGCGGGGCAGTGCGTCCACGATCTCGAGCGCCTTGGGGTGCTTGTACCGCGCCAGCCGCTCGGTCAGGTACTCATTCAGCTCTTCGATATAAAGGTGGCCTTCCGTTACAGCGGCCACCGCGATCGGCACCTCACCCCACTTCGCGTCGGTCCGTCCGATCACGGCGACCTCGACGATGCGCGGATGACCCGCCAGGACGTTCTCCACCTCGGCGCAGTAGATGTTCTCCCCGCCGGAGATGATCATGTCCTTCTTGCGGTCGACCACCCAGACGTAGCCGTCGGCGTCCATCCGCACCAAGTCCCCGGAATGGAACCAGCCGCCGGCGAACGCCTCCGCGGTGGCCTCCGGGTTGTTCCAGTAGCCGCTCATCAATGTCGGTGCGCGATAAACGATTTCGCCTACCGCACCGACGGGCACGTCGTTCATGTCGTCGTCGACCACGCGGGCGGCGACGGTCGGGATCACCTTGCCCACCGAACCCCGTTTGCGGATCGCGTCGTCGCCGAGCAGCATGCACGTCACCGGTGACATCTCGGTCTGCCCGAACGCGGCGAGTATCTGGGTGCCGGGAAACATCTCAGACATCTGACGCAGCAACACATCCGGCGCCGGCGCGGCGCCCCATGACATCACCCGCAAACACAGGTCGCGCGGCCTGGCCCGCTGCTCTGTGCACACCGCCTGCCACTGCGCGGGAACCAGGAAGATGCCCGTGACCCGCTCGGCCTGCAGCACGTCGAGCAGTTGCCCGGGGTCGAAGGCGCCGAGCGGATAGATCACGGTGGGCAGGCCGAGCAGCATCCCGCCGAGCAGGTTGCCGATTCCGGCGATGTGGAAGAGCGGGACGCCGACGAAGCCGACATCGTTATTGAGGTCAACCCTGTTCGTGTAGAGCATGGTCATCGTCTGACCGGTCAGATTGGTGTGGGTGAGCACCGCCCCTTTGGGTCGTCCGGTGGTGCCCGAGGTGTACATGATCAGGGCCGGCGATTCGTTCGGGATGTCGATCAGGCCCGGCGGCTCGCCCGCCTCACTCATAAGGTCTTCATATAAAAGGGCGCGGTCGTCGGTGCCCGCGCCCGCTGCGCCCCCCGCCACCACCACCGTCTGGAGCAGCGGGGCGATGTCGCGGACCCCGAGGGCGACCGACGCCAGCACCGCTTCGGTGACGATCACCCGGGCTCCGCTGTCCTCGACCAGGAAGGCGATCTCGGTGGGCGTCAGCCGGAAGTTCAGCGGAACGGCGATGGCCCCCAGCATGTTGGCCGCCAGCATCGACTCCACGAATTCGGTGCGGTTGAGCATCAGCACCATCACCCGGTCGCCGAAACCCACCCCGCGCCGACTCAGCGCCCCGGCCAGGGTTCCGACACGGTGCCGCAGGTCAGCCCAGGTGATGGTGTTGCCCAGAAAACGCAGCGCGGTGGCTCGCGGCTGCATCATGGCGTGCCGCTCGAGTTGGTTGACCCAGTTCTGCCGACGAGCCAGGTACGGCTGCTCGTAGGCGAGGGCCTGGGTAGCGTGGCCGGCGAGTTGCGCGGTCAACTCATTCCTTTCACTGCCTTTTGTCTGGTCACTCAAGCACCGCTTGCGTCATGCTGATATTTGATAAAACATGTGTTGTGTGGGTCACATTAACGGGCACAAGAGCCGTTAACAAGGCCCGGCAACACACCCGAGACGAGACCGATAAGCGCCTGAAAGGCCTGGCAGGCCCACGTGAACCCACCCTTGCCGGCAGCGTCGTCCAAGGCTCGACGCCGTCGGCCGCTACGTCGGTCACAGCTGTCCGACGAGGTTGCCGGCCACCTACGCGCCGCGATCATGTCCGGCAGTCTGCGGCCGGGGACCTTCATCCGGCTGGACGAGACCGCTGCCGAGCTCGGGGTCAGCATCACCCCGGTGCGGGAAGCGCTGGTGAAGTTGCGCGGCGAAGGCATGGTGCAGCTCGAGCCGCACCGCGGCCATGTGGTGCTGCCGTTGACCCGGCAGGACATCAAGGACATCTTCTGGCTGCAGGCCACCATCGCCCGGGAACTGGCGGTCACCGCCACCGACCGCATCACCGAGCTCGAGATCGCCGAACTTGAACGCATCAACGACCTGCTGGGCTCGGCCGTCGGCGCGGCTGACGCCGAGGCCATCGCGACCTACGAATTCGCGTTCCACCGGGTGTTCAACCAGGCCAGCGGACGGATCAAGCTGGCCTGGTTCCTGCTCAACGCCGCGCGCTACATGCCGGCGCGGATGTATGCCGCCGATCCGCAGTGGGGCGAGGCCGCGGTGAGCAACCACCTGCACTTGATCGCCGCGCTGCGCCGCCGGGACGCCACTGCGGTCGTCGACCACACGGTATGGCAGTTCACCGACGCGGCCCAGCGGTTGACCGAGGTGCTGGACCGGACCGGGATTTTCAGCTAGCCAGCTGCTCGGCGCGCTGTTTGACGTTTTCGGCGAGCTGATCCAACACGTTGTTCAGCAGCATCTTCACCATCGGCGGCGGCACCGGCATGCTCGGCTCGACGTCGATGTCCACGGTCAACAGGCTGCTGGGTCCGGTGGCCACCACGCTGAACAGCTGCTCCTGCTTGGTGAACAGGTCGCCCTGCTGCATCACGGTCTGAATCTGGTTCTCACCCGGGTAGTACACGGCGTGGATGTAGACACCGTCGATGCCTTGCACGGAGGTGTCCAGGCGCACCTGGCTGGCGCGGCCGTCGTCATAGCGGGCCAGCACCCACGCGCCCTTGACCCCTTCGTTCCACTCCGGGTAACGCTCGATGTCGGAGACGATGCCCATGATGGCGTCGGCATCGGCGCTGACCTCGACGGTCTTGCTCATAACTGGCATTGGCGAAGTGTACTGGTGGCCGCGGTGCTCAATCGGTGCAGGCGGTCGCCAGTAACGGCCGGATCGTCTCGGGGATCGGGACGGGTCTGCGGGTGCTCCGGTCCACGTAGACGTGCACCCAGTGGCCCAGCGCGGCGATCGGTTGCGGGGCTTCCGTCGCCCGGAACACCCCCAACCGGTACGTGACGCTGCTGCGGCCCAACCGGGTGACCGCCAGACCCACCGACAGCTCGTCGGGGAAGGCGAGTTCGGCGAAATACCGGCAGCCCGACTCCGCGACGATGCCCAGTTCGGGGATGGTCAGCGGGTCGACGCCGGCCTCGTTCGCGATCCACCCGTTGATCGCGGTGTCGAACAGTTGGTAGTACACAGCGTTGTTGAGGTGACCGAACATGTCGTTGTCGGCCCAGCGGGTGAGCACCGGCCACAGCACCGGGAAGTCGCTGCTGGTCAGGTCTCCCCGCCCGGACGGAACACCGGGCGTAGCGGAACTCATGGTTGTATTCCAACATGTCTGCGATCCGGGGCGCGGTGCTCGAGCGGATCGGTGCACCCCGGCCGTATGCGCAATCCCGGCCGATCAGCGTCACCGAATTGAACCTCGCCGGTCCGGGTGCCGGCGAGGTGCTGGTCCGCATCGAAGCCGCCGGAGTGTGCCACTCCGATCTGTCGGTGGTGGACGGCAACCGGGTCCGGCCGGTGCCGATGTTGCTCGGGCACGAAGCCGCGGGCATCGTCGAATCGCTCGGTGCCGGCGTCAGCGGGTTGACCGTCGGCCAGCGGGTGGTGCTGGTGTTCCTGCCGCGCTGCGGACACTGCCCGGCCTGCGCCACACAGGGGCTGACGCCGTGCGAACCGGGCAGCGCGGCCAACAACGCCGGCACGCTGCTGGGCGGTGGCATCCGCCTCGCCCGCAGCGGTCACCCGGTCTACCACCATCTCGGCGTCTCGGGTTTCGCGACGTACGCGGTGGTCAACGCGGCCAGTGCGGTCGCGGTGCCGCCCGACGTGCCGGCCGGGGTCGCCGCGCTGCTGGGGTGTGCGGTGCTGACCGGTGGCGGCGCGGTGCTCAATGTGGGCAACCCCCGGCCGGGACAGTCGGTCGCCGTGGTCGGACTCGGCGGTGTCGGCATGGCGGCGGTGCTCACTGCGTTGACCTTTCCCGACGTGCGCGTCATCGGTGTCGATCAACTGGACGAAAAGCTTTCGGCGGCAACAGCTTTGGGTGCACATGAGACCTACACACCGCAGCGGGCCGAGGACGCCGCGGTCAAGGCCGATGTAGTCGTCGAGGCCGTCGGCCATCCCGCGGCGCTGCAGACCGCGATCGGGCTGACCGCGCCGGGCGGACGCACCGTCACCGTCGGACTGCCGCCACCGGATGCTCGAATCAGTGTGTCGCCGTTGGGGTTTGTCGCCGAAGGCCGGTCGCTGATCGGCAGCTATCTGGGTTCGGCGGTGCCCAGCCGTGACATTCCCCGGTTCGTCTCGTTGTGGCAGTCGGGCCGGTTGCCGGTGGAAGCGCTGGTGTCCTCGACGATCCGGCTGGACGACATCAACGAGGCGATGGACCATTTGGCCGACGGCACCGCCGTGCGTCAACTCATCACCTTCTGACGGGGCGGGACATGTCAATCAACGATCGGGTGTCCCGGTTGCTGCGGTTGCCGCTGCCGCTGGTGTCGTTGCGCACCATCGTGATCGTCGCGGCGATGTCGGTGATCGCGCTGGTCATCATTCTGGGCACCTGGGTGTGGGTCGGCGTCACCAACGATCAGTACAGCCAGCTGGATCGCCGGCTGGACTCGGTGAGCAGTCTGGGCGACGTGAGCACGCTGCTCAGCCCACCACGCCCGGACGACGACCAGCCGGCGCCCGACGACCGGGTGGCCCGCACGGTGCGGGTGGGCGGCGAGATTCGGTCGGTGCCCAGCGGAGTCGTGCTGCCCGCGCTGCCACCCGGTTACGTCACCACCACGATCGACGGCGTCCCCTACCGGGTGCGCACCTTCACCGCCGGCGACGCCACTGTCGCCCTGGGTGCGCCGCTGGCCCAGGCCGAGGACCGGATCGACCGGCTACACCTGCGGGTGCTGCTGATCTGCGGCAGCGTCATCGTCGGCACCTTCCTGGTGGGCAGCGTGATGTGGTTGATCATGATCAACCCGTTCCGGCTGCTGGCTCAGCAGGCCCGGGCGATCAACGCGCAATCCAAGCCGGACGAGGTGCAGGTCCGCGGGGTGTGGGAGGCAGTGGAGATCGCCGAGGCCGTCGAAGGCATGCTGGCGCGCATCGGCGACGAACAACAGCGCACCAAGGACGCCCTGGACTCGGCCCGCGACTTCGCCTCCGTCGCCTCCCACGAGTTGCGCACCCCGCTGACCGCGATGCGGACCAACCTGGAGGTGCTGGCCACGCTGGAGTTGCCCGCCCGGCAGCGCGAAGAGGTGATGGCTGATGTGATGCGCACCCAGAGTCGCATCGAGGCCACCCTGTCCGCGCTGGAACGCCTCGCCCAGGGCCAGACGATCACCACCGACGACTTCGTGCCGGTGGACATCACCGAGTTGCTGGACCGCGCCGCGCACGACGCGGAGCGCAGCTACCCCGGGTTGACGGTGTCGCTGTTGCCGTCCCCGACGCTGCTGATGCTGGGCCTGCCCACCGGTCTGCGGCTGGCGGTGGACAACGCGATCGCCAATGCGGTCAAGCACGGCCACGCCGAACGGGTGCAGCTATCGGCGGTCAGCTCCCGGGCGGGCGTGGAGATCGCGATCGACGACGACGGCACCGGTGTACCCGAGCACGAGCGCGAGACCGTCTTCGACCGGTTCTCCCGGGGGTCGACGGCGTCGCACTCGGGATCCGGTCTGGGCCTGGCCCTGGTGGCACAACAAGCCGAATTGCACGGCGGCACCGCATCTCTGCACGCCAGTCCGCTCGGCGGCGCGCGGCTGCTGTTGCGGCTGCCCGGCCCACGCCCGCCCGGCGAGACGGCTCAGTCCGGGTAGAAGACTTTGGCCAGGGCCTCGCCCTGCAGCGCGAAAAGCCTTTGACTGGAGGACCATTCGGGCAGCAGCGAGTCGAATCCGTGACATGCGCCGGGAAATACGTGCAGTCCGGTGCCGACCCGCGCGCGCAGCATCCGCAGCGCGTATTCGACCGCCTCGTCCCGGAACGGGTCGATCTCGGCGCAGGTGATCAATGCCGGTGGCAGACCGGCCAGTTCGTCGCGGCGGGCGGGAACCGAGATCGCCGACGGCGCCTGCCCGCCCAGATAATGCCGCCACATCAGCTGCGCACCCTCGCCGTCGAAGGCCGGGGTGGCGCGGAATTCTGTCATGGACGCGGTCCGGCGGTCGTCCAGGACCGGCTGGTGCAGCAGCTGAAAAACCAACGGCGGCAACCATCCGTCGGCCGCGCCGTGCGCCAGGCAGGCAGCCAGCGCGGCGCCGGCGCTGCTGCCCGCGACGGCCAGCCGAGCCGGGTCGACCTCCAGTTGCGTCGCACTGCCGGCCACCCACCGCAGCACCGTGACGGCGTCCTCGAGCGCCGCCGGAAAGGGATCCTCCGGCGCCAGCCGGTAGTCGACCGACACCACCGAACACCGTGCGCGACGGGCGAGTTCGATGCACTGGCGATGGTCGGTGTCGAGGTTGCCCAGCGCGAAACCGCCTGCGTGGCAGTAGACCACAGCCGGCGCCGGCCGCGGGCCACCCCGGTAGATGCGCACCGGCACGGTGCCGGCGACCGCGTTCTCGATGTCCACCCCGGGCGCGCCCTGCGCGATTTCGGCGCGGCGTTGATTCATCGAGTCGCGGATCAGCGGGATCGCCTCGGCGGTGAAGACAGTCCGGGTGACCGCCACGGCGCGCAGGACGGGATGCAGCCGCTCGACGGCCTGTAATTGCCTGGTGCTCATCGGATCTGCAGACACTGGCCACCGTCGACGACGAGTTCCGACCCGGTGATGAAGGACGCCTCCTCGGACACCAGAAAAGCTACCGCGTCGGCGATCTCGGCCGGCCGGCCGAGCCGGCCGAACATCGCGACCGCGGCCAGCCGCTGCTGGATGTCCTGGTCCAGCATCGGGGTGGCGATCGGGCCGGGGAACACCGCGTTGACCCGGATCCCGTCCGGTGCCAGCTCGGCCGCCGCGGTCTGGGTCAACCCGCGCAGCGCCCACTTGGCCGAGCCGTAGGCACAGTGCTGTGGGAACGGCCGGATCGCTCCGGTGCTGCAGATGTTGACGATCGCGGCGCCGTCAGCCACACGCAACGCCGCCAGTGCGGCACGGATGCCGAGGAACGCACCCATACAGTTGACCCGCCAGGAGTTTTCGAAGTCTTCGACTGTTTCGTCGCCCAGCGCGGCGCGATGCAACACCCCGGCGTTGTTGACCAGCGTGGTCAGTGCGCCGAACCGGTCGACGGTGGCGGCGACGGCGGTCTCCCACTGGACCGGGTCGGTGATATCGAGCGGGATCGCCAGCACCGCGGCATCGGTGTCAGTGCCGACGGCTCGCAGATCGCAGGCCGCCACGGAATACCCTTGCGCACTGAGCTTTTGCACGATCGCCGACCCCTGCCCGCCGGCGGCGCCGGTGACCAACGCGACGCGGGTCATGGCGCGGTCGCCTCACGCAGGTGCTCGGCTGCGCCGCGGCGCAGGGCCTGCGATTCGGCCGCCAGGGTAATCATCTGAAATCCCATCCTGGACAGCGTATTACCCGTCGGGCCGTCACTGCCATGGATGCCGGTGACCAGGCCGGCGGCGATGGCCGCGCGCTGAATCCGCGTGATCGCATCCTGCACCTGCCGGTTCCCGACGGCGCCGACCACGTCGAGGCCCATCGAGATCGCCAAATCGGCCGGTCCCACATAGATTCCGGCCAAGCCGTCGACGGCGCAGATTTCGTCGATGTCGGCCACCGCGGACGCGGTCTCGATCATGGCGAACACACTCGCCCGGGATTCCAGCGCGGCCGGGTCGTGGCCGAGGCTGGCCCGCAGCGGCCCGAAGCTGCGCACCCCGGCGGGCGGAAACCGGGTCGCTGCGACCGCCGCGGCGGCCTGGTCCGCCGATTCGATCATCGCGATGATCACCGCGTCCGCCCCCGCGTCCAGCACCCGGCCGATCGGCGCCGGGTCGGCGTTGGGCAACCGCACCGCCGTGCCGATCGGGACATGCTCGAGGCGGCGCAGCATCCGTGCGACGTCGGCGTCGTCGAGATAGCCGTGCTGGGTGTCGAATCCGACGTAGTCGTATCCGGCCTTCGCGAATTCCTCGGGTCCGATCAGGGTGGGCCCGGTGACCCAGCCACCCCAGATGGGCCGGTGCAGGCCGGTCTGGAAGATGCTCATCGGGCGATCGCGATCTTGACCCGCTCGGGGACCGGGCGGCACGCGAGGTCGAACGCGGCCTGCACATCCTCGACCGCGAAGGTGTGCGTCAGGTACGCCTCGAGCAGCTCCGGATGCCGAGCGGCGAACTTACCGGCGTCGCCCAGGACCCGCCGACGATCCAGTGTCACACCGGATTTCAAGGTCAGATTGTTGCGCAGCATGGCGCGCATGTTGATCGGGTAAGCGTCGTCGTCGGCCACACCGAAGTAGAACACGGTGCCTCCCGGCGCGGTGGCACTGATGGCGTGGTTCAGGGTGGCCACCTGGTGTCCGACCGCCTCGATCACCACGTCGGCACGGTCGGCGGCGGTGAGCCGGCTCGCCCACCGGTCGCTGGTGGCCCGTACCGCGTCGTCGACTCCAAAAGTGCGGGAGACGTTTTCGCGATCGACCGGGTCGACGCCGGTGACGCGCCGCGCTCCGGCCGCTTTGGCGACGTAGGAGAACAGCAGCCCGATCGAGCCCTGCCCGATGACCGCGACGTGCCGGCCGGTGAGGTCCGGCAGCTGTTCGCAGGCGTACAGCACACAGGCCAGCGGTTGCAGGCCGACTGCCTGCGCGGGTTTCAGGGCCGGGTCGTAGGGTGCCAGGCCGTCGCCGTTGCTGATGACGCGTTCCATCAGCCCGTCGAAGCCGGATGCCCAGCCCACCACCAGGTCACCCGGACGATGATCGGGGTGGCGGCTGGCGATCACCTCCCCCGCGACTTCGTGGATGGGAAAGCCGTCCTTCTCCGCCGCACTGCGCCCGTCGTCACCGGGCAGGCGGCCACGGACGCCGCGGAACGCGGGCAGATCACTGCCGCACACGCCGGCGGCCAGAAATCGCAGCAGCACGTGACCTCGCGTGAGGTCGGCCGCCGTCTTGTCGGGGATGTCGGTTCTTTCGAACAGGTAGGGGGCGATGATCCGATAGGACCACACGTCAGACCTCCACCGGGACGTTGTTCCAGCCCCACTGGAAGCTCGACGGCAGCCGGGTCGCTTTGTCGTCCTGGATCGCGAAGTCCGGCACCCGGCGCAGCCATTCCTCCAGCAGCACAGCCACTTCCAGCCGGGCGAGGTGGAAACCGAGGCAGAAGTGCTGACCCCGACCGAACACCAGCGAACGTTTGATCGGCCGGTCCCAGATGAATTCGTCGGGGTCAGGGAATTCCCGCTCGTCCCGGTTCGCCGACGCGAGCAGGGTGATGACGCGTTGCCCGGGCTCGATGGTCTGGCCGTGGATGGTGAAGGGTTTGCGCGCGGTGCGGGCAAACCATTGTGCGGGTGCACAGTAGCGCAGTATCTCCTCGCGGGCTATCTGCACGTTGGTGGCCAGGTCGGCGCGCACCGCGGCCATCTGGTCGGGCCGGCGGCTGAGCTCCCAGAGGCCGGTCGCCACGATCTTGGGCACGGTCTCGGTGCCGCCGATGAAGACGCACAACATCTGGGTGGCGACCTCGACATCGCTGAGCCCGCTGCCGTCGGGCAGCCGGTAACCGAGCAGCCCGTCGACGATCGGCAGGGCTTGTGGGGTGCCGGCGCGGTGACGTTCGACCACCGGGACCAGGAATTGCAGGTAATTCGGCCGGGATTCGGCGGTGTCGACACCTTCACCGGGCTGGGCCAGGCTTCCGGCGTTGACCGCCGCCAGTACCTGCGCCGCGAGTTCTGTTGGGATGCCGAGTAAGTCGCACACCATCGACGCCGCGACGATGCCGCCGTACTCCTGGGTGAGATCGAACCCACCCCGGGGCAGCAGCAGGTCGAGGCGTTCGTTGGCCAGCGCGCGGATGCGGTCCTGCAAGGCGGTGACCGACCGCGGCCGGAACGGCGCAGAGTGCGCACGGCGGATCTCGCCGTACAGATCGGCGTCGAACACGGCGTGAAAAGGCATGGGATGCAACGGTGGATCGGCGACCGGCCCGTCGTTGTGCCTGGCCAGCACCGATGCCGGCGGCAACGTTCCCTCCGACGCGACAAAGGTGCCGTCGTTGACTTCCAGCACCCGCCAGATGTCGTCGAACCGGGAGAGCGCGAAGGTATCCCACTGCGGCAGGTAGTACACCGGGTATTCGTCGCGCAGGATGCGGTAGTAGGCGGGAGGGTTGGCCATCACCTGCGGGTCGAAGGGGTCGTAGCGGAAGTCCTTCACCGCAACGGCGACGGTGGTAGCGCCTGCAGGATCGAATCCTCCCAGCCGTCGCGCAGTGCGGGCGCCACACTCATCCAGGTGACGATCTCCGCCGGTGGGCTGTCCTTCCACGACGGGTAGTGGTTGGCGAAGCACGCCCAGCCGCCTTCGAGCGCCCAGTAATGGATCACCTCGTTGAACCGGAAGGTGGTGGTGAAGGAACCGAGCCAGTGTTTGCCGGTGCTTTCCGACCACGGGACGTAGAGCCGCTCCAGTTCGCGGATGTAGTCGTCCTGACGGCCAGGCTTGGTCTGCATGATCTCCTGAATCACCAGCGATGCACTGAAATTGGCTTCGGTGAGTTGCGCCAGACTCCGGTTGCTCGGGCCCGCGTACATGATGCGTCCCTCCCCCTTGGCACCGATGTCGGACAGGAACGCCGACCATGTGCCGGCCGCCGCCTCGTGGCTGCCGCCGCGGGCCTGCGCGGCGCCGATGCGTGCGTAGTCGGAGAACCCGTCGAGCTCCCAGATCACGGTGACCTGCGGCCAGTGGCCGTTGAAGGGGGTGGATTCCCAGATCGCGAACAACCGGGCACCGAGGTCCTGCATCATCGGCTGGTAGGTGTCGGTGAACACCTCGGTGAAGCGGTCGCTGCGTCCGGAGCCCAGGTCGATCGTCTCGTGCAGGTACAGCAGCGTGTGCCGGTAGTACTTCTTCATCCCCGACTAACCCAGCCAGGCCGAGTCGGTCAGCAACTTTTCCGTGGGAGCTATTGAGAGACAAGGGATTCCGGCGGCACGTAACGCCTGCCCCTTGAACGCGCGGGCAGCGGCGCTGAGCCGATAGCTGGTGCTGGTCAGCCCACGAGTGACCCCCAGCGGCCAGCCCTCACCCCACAGGGCGACCTCGGTGCCCCGGTTGCGTTGCTTGTCCAGGGCGCGGCGAACCACCTCACGGACGCAGTCGTAGGCAGTCAGAGCTGCCACGCTGGCCGCCAGACCGTGACCCATACCCGCCATGTCGAAGTCCGATTCCAGGTCCAGTACCTCGACTCCCAGAATGCGCAGCGGCCGGGAATCGTAGCCCTGGGGCAGCATCACATTGACTTCCCAACCGGCCATCACCCGGTCGAACAGCCAACCGCCGGCCGTCTGCACCACATCGTTGGCGTCGGCGGCCAATACGTCGAGCCGGTGCCGCAGGACCTGGCCGTCGTCGCGCGGGCGCCGCGCCGCACTCGTCACATCGATTGTTGAGATGACCATCAATCCGTACCTGTCGCGCTAATCATGGGCTGTGGACAGCGTGACAGTTTTGCATAGTTTTGTAAAGCGCCCGGTGGGGCTCAGGAGTCGCGGCGAACCGCCAGCTCGGCGAGCACCTCGGCGGTGTGCTGCCCCAGCTCAGGGGCCGTCCAGCGCGGTGACCAGGGGGTACCGTGGAAGTCCGCCGGCGTGGCCACCATCGGCACGGTCGCCTCTCCATCCGGCACGTCGACGATTCCGCCCGCGGCATGGAACTGGTCGTCGGCGACGATGTCTTCCAGGGAGTTGATCGGCGACCAGAAGAAGTCCGGTTCGCCGGCGAAGGGTTCGGCCCATTCGTCCAGCGTCCTGGTCGCGAAGATGTCGTCGAGTTCGGCAATGAGTTGTACCGCGTTGTCGGCGCGGGCGCGGGCATTGGGGTATTGCGTGAGCCACTCCGCCTTGCCGACCACGCGGCACAGCGCCGGCCAGTGCCGCTCGACTTCCAGTCCGACGATCCAGAACCGGCGCCCGTCGCCTGCGGCGTAGTTGTTCATGCACGGGTTGCCCATGGTGGCGCGTTGTCCGATCGCGATCGGCTGACCGGTGAGCAGATAGGTGTTGAGGTCGAAGCTCACCGTGTAGGCGCCCTGGCGGTACAGCGACGTGGTGACCAGTTGGCCCTCACCGGTGCGGGCGCGGGCCACCAACGCTGCGCACACGGCCGCCGCCAGGGTCATGCCGGCCGAGTGGTCACCCATGCCGCCGCGCTGGAACGGCGGCGTGTCGCCGGGCCGGGTCAGCAGGTGGGCGATACCGCCGCGCGACCAGAACGCGGCCACGTCGAAGGCGGCGCGGTCGGCGTCCGGCCCGGTTTCGCCGTAGCCGGTGATGAGGCCGTAGACCAACTTCGGGTTGCGCGCCGACACCGACTCGTAGTCCAGTCCCAGCCGCTGCAACGTCGCGGTTCGGACGTTGGTGACGAAAACGTCTGCGGCGGCGAGTAATTCGAATGCCGTGTCGCGGCCGGCGTCAGTCGTCAGGTCCAGGACGATGCTCCGTTTGGACCTGTTGTCCATTTCGAACGGTGGGTTCACGCCGAGGTCGCAGCCCAGCATCCGGCCGAACAGCCGCCCGGGGTCGCCGGTCGGTGGTTCGATCTTGATGACGTCGGCACCCCAGTCGGCCAAGATGCCTGCGGTCGCGGGCCCAGCGACCCACACTCCGAGTTCGACGACGTTGATGCCTGCTACCGGTCCTGCCATGACTGGGACCTTAATCGGCTGCGTCAGAACGGTGGTTCGTCGGGCAGTGGTGCTCGGGGTGGTGGTGCCCAGGCCGGGGGGAGGTCCTCGGGTTCGCGGGGGTCGTTGACCCAGGTGCAGAACGGGCTGGTGCTGGGCATCGGGACCCATCTCCAGCAGCTCGTCGAACATACTTTCGATTATGCCGCATCAGTCCGACAATCTCTCGTGTGCTGTCTCGGTGCAGACGAGTACGGGCACCCCGACGCGGACGGGTTATCCCGCTGCGCCTGTTACTACGCTGTACCGATGAGTCTGGTAACCGGCCGCGGGCCGTTGAGCAGCGATCCGGCCGGACGTTTCGTTCCCCCGATTCCCGCCAATGTCGTTTATATCGAGCCACATCCGCGTCGGATCCTGGCGATCAAGCACAGCCGCACCGTCATCGACACCGAGCAGGCCCTGCTGGTGCACCGGCCCGACCGCCCGCTCAGTTACGCCTTCCCCGCCGACGCGGTCACCGACCTGCCCAGCGAACCCGAACCTGACGCGCCGGGTTACCGGCGCGTGCCGTGGGACGCCGTCGACGCCTGGTTCGAAGAAGGACGCAAACTGGTCCATTACCCGCCGAACCCGTACCACCGTGTCGACTGCCGTCCGACCAAACGGCGCCTCACCGTATCCATCGACGACACCGTCCTGGCCGATACCGACGATACGACTGTGGTCTTCGAAACAGCTTTGCCGCCACGGCTTTACGTGGCGCCACAGCATGTGCGCACCGACCTGCTGCACAAGACCGACACGTCCACCTACTGCAATTACAAAGGGTTCGCGACGTACTGGGCAGCGGCCGGCAAAGAACTAGCGTGGAGCTACGAGGACCCGATGCCCGAAACCTCGCCCATCAAGGGATTTTTCAGCTTTGACGCCACTCAGGCCGACGTCGAAGCCGAACTCCCGTAGGCAGGCCGGCCCAGCCGGAGTTCGTGCTGGGCGATCATGTTGCGGAACACCTCCAGGGATCCGCCGTAGATCCCGACCGGCACCGCCAGCCGCGCAACCTGTTCGGTCGCGCCGTCATCGGGCGACCCTTTAGTGCCGGTCGGCAGTACCGACGCCGGGCCCAGCAGCTCCATCAGATCCCGGGAGACGTCCCGCATGGTCTGCGCGATCGCCACCCGTCCGTACATCCCCGGGGTGGACAGCGCCGCCTCTATCTGGGCGCAACTGCGTCCGAGCCGGTATGCCACCGCGTCGTCGTCCACATCCACGTGCGCCGCAACGCCGTCCAGCGCTTCGGCCATCAGCATGCCCTGCATCACCATCGCCGCGACATCCTGCAGGCCGTGGTCCCCTGCCTCGGTCAGGCCGTGTTCGGAGTCGAGGGCGGCCCGCATCACCGTCCAGCCGCCGTTCACCTCGCCGATCCGGTAGACGTCATCGACCCGCACATCGCTGTAGTAGACGATGTTGGTGCGGTCGCCGTCCAGGGTCCGGATGCCCTGGATCTCGATGCCCGGGGTGTCCAGCGGCACCAGAAACATGGTCAGGCTCTGGTGTTTCGGCGCTTGCGGGTCGGTGTTGGTGAGCAGGAAGACGTATTTCGCGTTCTGCGCGTTCGAGGTGAACATCTTGGAGCCGTTGATGATCCAACCCTCGCCGTCCCGCACCGCGCGGGTTTTACAGGTGGCGACGTCCGAACCACCTTCGGGCTCGGTGTAACCCAGACACAACCGGATGTGGCCGGAAAGCACACCGGGCAAGACCTTTTCGGCGAGTTCCGGGGCTCCGAACTGCTGCACCAGGTGAGCGACCACCGAGGTGGTGCCCCAGTGGTACCACGGGGTGTGCGCCCGCGCGATCTCCAGGTTGAAGATCCGCCTGCGGACCGGGCTGAATCCCCCGTCGGACTCCTCGTTCCAGTCAGCGGCCAGATACCCCGCCTCGCCGAGCGCCAGATGTACCTTCTCGTCGAAGTTTTCGCCGAATTCACGATTGCGGCGCAACACCTCGTCGGTGACCAGCGAAGTCACCAGGGCACGCGTCCGGTCGTAGAAGGCCTGGTCGTCGTCAGACAGCGCTACCCGGGAGAAGTCCATTCAGATCACATCTATCACCGAAGAGCGGAACCGGTCGATGGTTTCCAGGATGTGCGTCAGGCTGTCGCCGGGCAGGTGCACCGTGGTCCAGGTAACGCCCAGTGCGGCAAGCTTTTCCAGACCGGCAAGGTAGGCGTCGGCATTGAAGTCATCGGTGGCCGGATTGCCGCCGTCGAAGTTGGTGAAGGTCACGTCCACCGTCGACCAGTCGCGGCCCAGGGATTCGCACCTGCGCCGCAAATCGTCGATGCCCGCGGCGAGCTTGTCCACGGAGTCGATGGAGGCGGTGCCCGCGGTGCGGGCCAGACCCGCCGGTGCCGGGAACGGACACCAGCCATCGCCGTACTGAGCCACCCGCTGGCGGGCCGTGGTGGTATTGCCGCCCACCCAGATCGGTGGGTGCGGATGACTGACCGGGCGCGGATGCGCGGTGATGCCCCGGGCGGTGAAATGCCTACCCTCGTAGGAGATATCGTCGGAGGTCCAGACGGTGCGGATGACATCGAGCGCTTCTTCGAACAATGCCGCACGCTCGTCGTAATCCACACCCAGCGCGGCGAACTCCTTCCTGAGGTAACCGACCCCCACCGCCAGCGTGAAACGACCCCCCGACAGCACGTCGAGCGTCGCCCCGGACTTGGCCACCACGAACGGATTCCGGTAGGGCAGCACCACGATGTTCGGGATCAGCCGCAGCGTGGTGGTCCGGGCCGCCGCATAACCCAGTGCGACAAAGGGATCCAGCGCGTCGTGACCGCCGGCCTGCAGCCAGCGCTCCGACGGCGCCGGGTGGTCGGTGAATCCGAATCCGTGCAGACCTGCCTGCTCGGCGGCCGCGGCCACCGTCGCGATACCGGCGCCGGTGATCAGCTCCGGATTGTAGGGATGGCTGTGCATCGGGTGCGTGACGGTGAACCGCATGGGAATCAGAACCGCGCCCGGGCATCGATCGAGGTGTCGCTGGTGCGCAGCGGGCGGATCAACGCCTCCTGGGCGAACGAACACAGCAGCTCGCCGTCTTCGGTGTGCACCGTGCCGCGCACGTAGGACATCCCGGCACCAACCTGGGTGCTCTCATGGGTGTAGAGCAGCCAGCCGTCCCAGCGCACCGGTTCATGGAACGAAACGAAGATCGACATCGGTGCGGTGGAGACCGTCAGGTGCGCCTGGGCGGTGCCGATGCCCTCGTGGGCGCGCATGGTCGTCGAAATCCCTAGGTGGCCAGTGAAATACGCGAGCAATGCCTTGGCCAGGTCGTCGCGCTCCGGGATCGGATCGTAGTGCAGCCAGGCGTACAGCTCCGGCGGCCCGACCTCGTCGGGGCTGTTGACGTCGACCACGTCAACGAGCCGCAGTTGCCGCCCGATCATCGGCATCTGCGACACGTTCGCGTCCGCAGGCGCGGCCACCTCGGGTCGCGGCTGATGGTGGCGAATCACGTCGTCGGTCGGCACATCGGTCAGCACCGTGACCACGACGCAGCGCTTCTGGTTCTGGTACACCGAGACCACCGCGGTGGCCGTCGACCGTCCCTCGTTGAGTACGTCGAGGACGAGTTCGACCGGCGGGCCGACCATGATCGCGCGGGCGAAGACCGCATGCGCCGAGCGCACCGACTTGCCCTGGAACCGGGTGGCCGCGGCCACGATCGCCTGGGCCACCACCTGAGTGCCTTCCACGACCTGGCGGCCGTCCTGTCCGGGCAGTCCGGTCTCCGCGGCATAGCGATCGACACCGTCAATGGCCTGCACCGCGAAAAGATCCAGTAGGCCCGCGACCGACCATTGGGCCTGGTCCGATTCTGTCGTCAACGCGTTCACCCCTTGCTCCGGCAGCTCCCGCCCAGCGTGACATTTTGCGTATTGTTTGTAAAGCTAGATAAGGGTCCGTCGCGGTACGGTACGTTGACAGCAACGCCCGCGTTGCATGACACTTCTGCAGTGATTTGTAAAGGCACGACGGCAGCGCCCCCGCTCGCCCACGGCTTTTGCTTCGGCGAGGGTCCGCGCTGGTTCGAGGGCCTGCTCTGGTTCTCCGACATGCTCGGGGAAGCGGTCCACACTGCGGACCTGCGCGGCTCCCTGACCACGGTGCCGTTGCCGGGCCGCACGCCCTCCGGCTTGGGCTTTCGCCCCGACGGTTCGCTGCTGATCGTGTCGGCCGACGATCGGGTGGTGCTGAGCTACGACGGCGAGACGGTCGTCCCGATCGCCGACCTGACGAAGCTCGCGCCGGCCGGCCTCGGCGACATGGTGGTCGATCACGCGGGACGCGCCTACATCGGATCCCAGGCATTCGAAGGCGGGCTGATCATCCGCCTCGATCCGGACGGCCGCGCCGTCGTCGTCGCCGACGATCTCGACTTCCCCAACGGGATGGTCATCACCGAAGACCGCAAGACCCTGATCGTCGCCGAGTCGGTTGGCCGGCGGTTGACCGCGTACCGCATCGGGGACGACGGTGCACTGCACGACCGCCGGATCTTCGCCGACAACCTGGACGGGCCGCCGGACGGTATCGCGCTGGACGCGCAGGGCGGGGTGTGGGCGGCCATGACGCTGGCGCATCAGTTCGAGCGGATAATCGACGGCGGCGAGGTGACCGACCGCATCGACATGGACGGTCGGGTGGCCATCGCCTGCGCGCTGGGCGGCCCGGAGCGACGCACGCTGTTTCTGCTGTCGAGCACCGATGCTTATCCCCAGCGCCTGGTGGGCACCCGGCTGTCGCGGCTGGACGCCGTGCGGGTCGAGGTTCCCGGCCTGCCCTGAACGTAAGGTCTGCCGTGACACGAAAGGTGGGTGAATGTCCGACTCGTACTACGAGCTGATAGGCGATGACACGCACGGCGAAAAATTCCGTGCCACCGATCTTTCCCGCGGTACCTGGTCGGCCACCATCCAGCACGGCGCGCCGGTGTCGGCGTTGCTGGTGCGCGCCCTGGAGCGCTGCGCGGCGCGCGACGACACCCGGCTCAGTCGCGTCGTCGTCGACCTGCTCGGCCCGGTGCCCGCCGACGGCGACCTGTGGGTGCGGTCGCGCATCGAGCGCGGCGGCAGGCAGATCGAACTGGTGACCGCCGAGATGCTGGCGCCGGGCCCCGACGGGCAGCCCCGGCCGGTCGCCCGCGCCAGTGGCTGGCGGCTGCAGCAACTCGACACCGGGGCCATCGCCCACGCCTCGACCCCGCTGCCGCGCCCGGTGTCCGAGGCCCGCGAACGCAACATGAAGGCGCAGGGGTGGGACCGCAACTACGTGCACAGCCTGGAGTGGCTCTGGTTGACCGAGCCACTGGCTCCCGGTGGCGGCGAGTCGTGGATCAGACCGATCGCCGACCTGGTCGCCGGTGAAGCGATGACGCCGTTGGAGCGGCTGTTCGCGGTCGCCGACTGCGCCAACGGGATCGGCAGCACGCTGGACATCAGCAAGTGGACTTTCCTGAACACCGATCTGGCGGTGCACGTGTTCCGGGTGCCTGCCGGGGACTGGATCGGGATTCGAGCGGAGACCAGTTACGGACCCGACGGCATCGGGACGACAATCGGGTCATTGTTCGACGAAACCGGTGCGGTCGGCGCCATCCAGCAGTCGGTGCTGGTACGGCCCCGACCGCCTAAGCCGCCGAAGGTGTAGCCATGACTCAAGCCTCCGAGACGGACACCTTCGAGTCCGACAGTTCCACGCGCCTGCGCATCCTGGCCGCCACCGCGGAAGTGCTCGCTCGCAGCGGCAAGACCAAACTCAGCCTGTCGGAGGTCGCCGCCCAGGCGGGGGTATCCAGACCGACGCTGTACCGCTGGTTCGCGTCCAAAGAAGAACTGATGTCGGCGTTCTCCCGCTACGAGCGGGAGGTCTTCGAACGAGGGATAGCCAAGGCCACCGCCGGGCTCAGGGGCGTCGAAAGGCTGGACGCCGCAATGCGATTCATCGTCGACTTCCAGTACTCCTACTCCGGGGTGCGGATGGTCGACATCGAACCCGAGCACGTCATCTCCCAAATGGGCGGGGTGATCCCGGAGATGCGCGCCGGTCTGCAACGACTCATCCCGGGACCCAATGCCGCGGTGAAGGCGGCGACGGTGATCCGAATTGCCATCTCGCACTACGTGGTTCGCAGCGACGACGCCGACCAGTTCCTGGCGCAGTTGCGGCACGCCGTCGGCATCAAGAACAGCGACTAGCCCGGCAACCTCGGTGCGCGAGCAGACGCAAAAGCCCCCTGAGGGGGCGCTTTTTAGGGGCTTTTACGTCTGCTCGCGCGAGAACAGCACCGCCGCATTGAGATAACCCGTCGGGTCCAACGCCGCCTTCAACGTCCGCATCGCCGCGATATCCGCCGCCTCGCGGGACATACCCAGATACGGCCGCTTGCGGGTGCCGACCCCGTGCTCGGAGCTGACGTTGCCACCGCACCCGGCGACCAGGTCCATCATCTGCGCATACAGCTCGTCCTCGCGGTCCGCCGGAAAGCGCAACACGTTGAAATGCAGGTTGCCCTCGCCGACGTGGCCGAACAGCAACGGCAGCGCCTCGGAAACCGAACCGGTCACCAACTCCACTGCCCTACAGGCGAAATCAGAGATCGCCGACAACGGCAGCGACACGTCGAACTTCAGCGGCGGCCCGTGCCCGCCCAATACCTCGGCCAGTGATTCCCGGACACGCCACAACCGTTGCTGCGCAGCCACATCCACGCCCACCGCCGGCTCCCCGCACAACCGCACTCCGTCGAGCAACTCAGCCAACCGCTCGCTCTGATCGTGGTCGGCGGCCAACTCCACCAGCAGCAACCAGTCACCGGGCACCGGCGGAGGCACCCCGAGCTCGGACTGGACCAGCGCGGCGGCCCGGCCGTCGATCATCTCCAACGCGGCGATCCCGTCGACCTCGGCGAACTGCCGGCCAACGTCGACCAGCTCCGCGAGATCGTCGAACCCGCAGACCGCCGTCACCCGGTGCGCCGGGGTCGGGTGCAGCCGCAGGTCCAGCGCGGTGATGACGCCCAGGGTGCCTTCGGCGCCGACGAACAGCGCGGGCAGGTCGTAACCGGTGTTGTCCCGGCGCACCCGGCTGTGCCGGCGCAGCACTGTCCCGTCGGGCAGCGCCACGTCCAGACCGACGATCTGCTCGCCCATGTTGCCGTAGCGCACCGTGCGTAACCCGCCGGCATTCGTCGAAGCCATCCCGCCGACGGTCGCGGTAGCGCGGGCCGCCAGGTCGACGCCGAACACCAGGCCCGCCGCCGAAGCGGCCTGCTGCACCGCCGCCAGGGTGGCTCCGGCACCGGCCGCCACCCGGCGTTCCGACGAGTCGACATCACCTACGGCACAGAGCCTTTCGGTGGACAACAACACGTCGTCGTGCTCGGGAACGGCGCCGGCCACCAGCGAGGTCCGGCCACCCTGCACGGTCACGAAGGCGCCGGCATCGCGGCACACCCGCAGCACCTGCGCGACCTCGTCGGCCGAACCCGGGCGTACCAGCGCGCTGGCACGACCGCGGTACCGTCCGGTGTGGTCGACGCTGCGACCGGCGAGCACGTCGGGATCGGTGACGACGTGATTGGCGCCCACCACATCCCGCAACGCGCCGGCCAGACCCGCCGCGGTCATCCAGCGCTGAAATCTTTATGGTTCACGTCGGTCACCAAGCCGCCGTCCATGATGAACTCGCTGCCCGTCGCGTAGGACGCCTCGTCGCTGGCCAGGAACACCACGAAGGTCGCCACTTCGCGCGCCTCGGCGGGACGTCCCAGCGGAATGGTGACCATGTCCTCGGGCAGGTGGGCGGTCATCGGGGTGCGGATGAAGCCGGGGTGCAGCGAATTCACCCGGATGTTGAGCGGCGCCAGTTCCAGTGCCGCCGACTTGGTGATGCCCCGCACCGCCCACTTGGACGCGACGTACGGATGCACCATCGGCGCGCCCCGGATCCCTTCGATCGAGGACACGTTGATGATGGACCCGCCGCCGGCCTCGGTCATCGGGTCGACGGCCGCGCGCATGCCCAGGAAGGTGCCGGTCAGATTGACGTCGAGCACCTGCTGCCACTTGTCCATCCGGAACGCGCGCAACGGCCCGGCCGCGACGATGCCGGCATTGTTGACCAGCACGTCGAGCTTCCCGAATTCGCCGGTCGCGGTGGCGACCGCCGCTTCCCACTGGTCCTGTTGGGTGACGTCGAGGTGGACGTAGCGCGCCGAGTCACCGATTGCTTCGTTGATTTCGGAGGCCAGTGCGCTGCCCTCGTCGTCTCGGATGTCGCCGATCACCACCTTGGCGCCTTCGGCGGCCAGCAGCCGCGCGTCCTCGGCACCCATTCCGCGGCCGCCGCCGCTGATCAGCGCGACCTTGCCCTCGACCCGTCCCGGTCGTTCCATTGAGAGTCCTTTCGGTTATGTGGCGACTGGATCCGGCGGCGCGAACAGGCCGGTGCCTGTGACCAGCGGCAGGTCCAGCGTGTTCCGAATGCCGGGTGGGGCGGCGATCACATCCGGGATGGAGTTGACGATGCGGCCGGCAGCGCCGGCGATCGCGGCGTGGTTGTGGTCGCCCTTGCGGCTGGTCGGCACGATGTCCACGGCGTACGACGGTTCGCCGGTGATCTCGACCCGGTACGAGCCGGTGCCCGCGGCGGGCTGCGGAAGATCCGGCCGCAGATCCGGACGCAGCCGGGTGATGTGCTCGATGACGATGGCCGGGTGTCCCTTGACCAGGCCGCGTATCTCGAACTGCAGGACCGCGACGGTGCCCTCGGCCACGTGGCCGACGGCGATGTCGAAGTCCTCCGGCGCCGGTTCACGTTGGTAGGACTCGGTGATCTCGTCGACCTCGATGCCCAGGCCGGCCGCCAACTGTCGGATCGCGGTTCCCCAGGCGATGCTGAGCACACCCGGTTGCAGCAGCATCGGAATCTCGTCCATGGGCCGGGCGAACCCCATGTAGTGCATCACTTCCGCGCCGTTGTAGCTGGCATAGTCGTGGATCTCCATGCACCGCACCTGCTCGATGCGCTGGCAGGTGCCGGCCAGTGCGAACGGGACCAGGTCGTTGGCGAAGCCAGGGTCCACGCCGGTGATGAAAATACTCGAATTGCCTTGCTGCGCAGCGGCTTCCACCCGACCGATGTACTTCTCGGGCATCACGCCCCACGGGTACTGCAGCAGCCCGGGCGACGACCCGACGACGTTGATCCCGGCGGCCAGGATGTTCATCACGTCGGCCATCGCGTCCGGCAACCGGGTGTCACCCATGGCGCAGTACACGATGCAGTCGGGTCGGGTGGCCAGCAGTGCGTCGAGGTCGTCGACGGCTTTGATCCCGGTCTCCGCCGGGGCGTCCAGGCCGACTCCGCAGAGTTCGCCGGCATCCTTACCGACTTTTCCCGGATTGGACACGCATACCCCGGTCAACTCGAACGTCGGATTGGTGATGAGTCCGGCCAGCGCCAACCCGCCGACATTTCCGGTGCCGACATGGGCGACACGAATCGCCATGACTGTCCTTCCGTCCGTAGGGCCCAGAAGAGATCCGAACTTTTCCAGACAGTAGTCCATAATTTTTGAAGGGGTTCCGATGGCACTGCTGTCGCGAAACGCCGAAATACCCGGCGGCACCGTTCTACCCTCTGTGGGTGCCTACTACCCGCGGTCTCGGGTAGGGGAAGGACGGGGGAAATGTCCTACTTGCTTGCCACGATCGACACGCTCGCAGCTGCGGCCACCGACGTAGACGGCATCGCCGCGGCCATCCAGGCGGCCAACGCCGCAGCCGCCGGCCCCACGTCGGGACTGCTCGCCGCGGCCGGTGATGAAGTTTCGGCCGCCGTCAGCGCGCTGTTCAACGCCTACGGCGCCGAATACCAGGCAGTCGTGCGCCAGCTGGGCGCCTTCCAGAGCGAATTCACCCGCACGCTGGCCGCAGCCAGCAATGCCTACGCACAGGCCGAGGCTGCGGCGGTCCAGGCACTGGTCGGCCCCACGACGGGAGCGGCGCTGCCGGCGGCAGCCACCAACGTCGCGCTGATCATGGGCGGCACCAACAATCCGCTGCCCATTCAGGAGTACATCGACGACATCCGCACGAATTGGCTCAGCAGACTTTATTCGGGCGTACCTTCCTTCGGCTTACTCACTCCGCAACAGTTCTGGCCGGTCACCCCCGACATCGGCACCATGACGTACAGCCAGTCGGTCGCCAAAGGTGTCGCCGCGTTGCACAGCGCGATCCAATCGCAGATCGGTTTCGGCAACAGTCCCGTCGTGTTCGGCTATTCGCAGAGCGCGTCGATCATCAACAACGAGATCCTGAACCTCATGGCGAACGGCTCGCCGTACCACGATGAGCTGTCGTTCATCATGGCGGCAGCCGGAAACAACCCGAACGGGGGCCTGCTGGCCCGCTTCCCCGGCTTCTACCTGCCCATCCTGGACGTGCCGTTCAACGGCGCAACGCCGGCCAACAACCCGTACGAGACCCTGATCTACACCGCGCAATACGACGGCGTCGCGCATGCGCCGCAGTACCCGACCAATATCCTGGCCGACGTCAACGCGCTGATGGGCTACTTCTACGTGCACAACCAGTACCCGACGTTGAATCCTCTGGACGCGGTCCAGCTGCCCACCTCGCCCGGCTACGACGGTGCCACCAAGTACTACATGTTCCTGACGCAGGATCTGCCGCTGCTACAACCGATCCGCGACATCCCCTACGCCGGTCCGCCGATCGCCGACATCTTCCAGCCGGCCCTGCGAGTGATGGTCGACCTGGGCTATTCCGACTACGGCTACGCCGACCTGCCGACTCCGGCCGGGTTGATCAACATCCCGAACCCGTTTGCCGTCGCGTACCACCTGGGCCAGAGTCTGTGGATGGGCCCCTACGGCGCGGCGGTGGAGATCGGCGTGGAGGCCGGGTTCTGGGGTCCCGAGCACTTCCCGGACGCCTATCCCTGGGTCCCCTCGACCAACCCCGGCCTGAACTTCTACCTCGGTCCGCAGTTCAGCCAGCCGCCGGTGACGCTGCTGTCGACGGTCGGGGGCGCGCTGGGCAACGTCCTGCACATCATCCCGCCGATCTTCAACTGAGCAGGACGGTCACGGTCCCAGCGGAGCGGTGGTGCGGATCCCCTCGTCGCGAATCAGACCGCGCAGCAGCGCCGTGCTGAACTCGGCGGCGATCTCCTTGGCCGACCGCCGTCCACTCGGCCGCAACCAGCGGTAGCTCCCCAGCGTCATCCCGATATAGCCGAGCGCCAGCACGTGCGAGTCGCACTCGTAGAACTCGCCGCTGGCGACCCCCCGGTCGATCAGGCCGTGCACGTGCTCGTAGACCTGGGCTTCCTTCTCGCGGACCTCGGCCACCTGTTCGCTGGTGAACCACTCGGTGATGTAGGGCTGTTCCTGGAAGTACACCGCGGCCCGCTCCGGGTTGCTGGCGATGCCCATCAGCAGCCGGACGGTGTACTGGTACAGCGCTTCCCGGGCGGTCCAGGTCGGATCGTCGTGCACCGCGGCCAGGGTGCCCTCGGCCGCCTGACGGTAGATGTCGAACAGGATCAGCGACTTGCTGGCGTAATAGTGATAGACGGTCGCCTTGTTCAGGCCGATCACGTCGGCGACGTCGTCCATCCGGGTGCCGTGATAGCCACGGGCGGCGAACAGCTTGGTCGCAACGGCCAGCAACTCTTCGCGGCGTGTCAGGCCAGTTTCGGACGGCATCGGTACTCGCTATTCGTCACTGCCGCCCCGGTCGAACAGCACCCGGCGCGACATTTACCAATCAACTGGTTGGACAGTTTACGGGCGATGCCGCCTGTCGCTGCGACCCGGATGGGACTAGACTCGATTTTCGGACCCAGTCGCGACGAGAGAGGCGAAGGAATGGACCCCACTCCTGACTACGACGGCAGCGACGAGATCGAGTTCTTCTTCAGCTATCTGACCTGGGGTTTGCGCGGGGTGGAGTCCGGCAACGGCTACCCGCCGCCGGCCTACCCGCCCGTCTAGAGCTACAGCGCTTTCAGTTCCTCGGCGACCTCGGTCACCGATTTCTTCGCGTCCCCGAACAGCATCGTGGTGTTGTCACCGAAGAACAGTGGGTTCTCGATGCCGGCGTAACCCGATGACATCGAACGCTTGAGCACGATCACCGAACGGGCCTCGTCCACGTTGAGGATCGGCATCCCGTAGATCGGACTGGACGCGTCGTTGCGCGCCGCCGGGTTGGTGACGTCGTTGGCGCCGATCACGATCGCGACATCCGTCCGGCTGAACTCGCCGTTGACGTCGTCCATCTCCTTCATCGCGTCGTACTCGACGTCGGCTTCGGCCAGCAGGACGTTCATGTGGCCCGGCATCCGGCCGGCCACCGGGTGGATCGCGTACTTCACCTCGACGCCCTTGGCCTCGAGCAGCGACGCCATCTCCTTGACCGCGTGCTGGGCCTGCGCGACCGCGAGCCCGTAACCCGGCACCACGATCACCTGATTGGCGTAGGCCATCTGGATCGCGGCGTCGGCTGCGGAGGTGGACTTCACGGTGCCCTGCTCGCCGCCCGGACCGGCCGCCGCGCCGCCGTCACCGCCGAACGAGCCGAACACGATCGCCGGGATGGATCGGTTCATCGCGACCGCCATCAGGTTGGTCAGGATCGAACCCGAGGCGCCCACGATCATGCCGGCGACGATCATCGCGGTGTTGTTCAGCGCCAGACCCGCAGCAGCCGCCGACAATCCGGTCATCGCGTTGAGCAGCGAGATCACCACCGGCATGTCCGCGCCGCCGATCGGGAACACCACGAACAGCCCCATCACGCCCGCGAAGGCCAACACCAACAGGATCCACCAGACCGGCCGGCCCGGGGTCAGCCCGAGGTAGACCGCAACGCCGACCGCGCCGAACAACAGCACGATGTTGGAGAGCTGGAAGAGCTTGGCCGACGCCACCAGCCGCTTCTCCACGTTCTTGGGGATCGACTCCTGCAGCTTCAAGAACGCCACCAGCGAACCCCAGAACGACACCGACCCGATGATCGCGGCGAACAGTGATCCGACGACCAGCGCGACGGTCGGCGACTGGTCCGGCCGGAAGACCGAGAAACCTTTGGTCTCAATGAATTCCGACCAGGCGATCAAGGCGACAGTGCCGCCGCCGACGCCGTTGAACAGCGCCACCAGCTGCGGCATCGCGGTCATCTTGGTCTTCTTGGCGGGTGGCACACCCAGCACCACGCCGATGGTCAAGCCCGCGGCGATCAGTATCCAGTTGAACGGCGCGGTGTCGCGCACCTTGATCAGCGTCGCGACCACAGCGATGCCCATACCGACCGCGGCGATCCAGTTGCCGCGCACCGCGGTTTTCGGGCCGGTCAGGCCGGACAGGCCGTAGATGAACAACGCGAACGCCGCGATATAGAGGACGTCCACGCCGTAGTTGACGTTCTGCGCGCTCATTTGACGGCTTCCTTGTCGGGCGCGGGCTTGCGCGACTTGAACATGCCCAGCATCCGGTCGGTCACCAGGAAGCCACCGATCACGTTCAGGGTGCCGAAGATCAGCGCGACGAACGCGATCGCCCGCACCCCCCAGCCGGCGTCGGCGGGCAGTTCACCCAGCACCAGCAGCGCACCGAGCACCACGATGCCGTGAATGGCGTTGGTGCCCGACATCAGCGGCGTGTGCAAGGTGTTGGGCACCTTGGAGATGACCGCAAATCCGACGAACCCGGCGAGCACCAGGATCGCCAGGTTGGCCAACAGCTGGTCGTACATCTAGGAGTCCTCCCCGGTGGTTCGGGTCACGCACGAGCCTGCGACGACCTCGTCGTCGAAGTCCGGCGCCAGCTTGCCGTCCTTGATCAGCAGCTCCAACAGCGCGGTGATGTTCTTGCTGAACAGTTCGCTGGCGTGCTCGGGCATGGTGGCCGGCAGGTTCAGCGGCGACGCGATCGTCACGTCGTGCTTGACCACGGTCTGCCCCGGCTCGGTGAGCTCGCAGTTCCCGCCGGTCTCGCCGGCCAGGTCCACCACCACGCTGCCGGGCTTCATCGCCTCAACCGCAGCAGCGGTCACCAGGCGCGGCGCCGGGCGGCCCGGAACCAGCGCGGTGGTGATCACCACGTCGAAACCACTGATCGCCTTCTCCAGCTCTTTCTGCTGCTGGGCGCGTTCTTCGTCGGTGAGTTCGCGGGCGTACCCGCCCTCGCCGGCCGCGTCGATGCCGATGTTGAGCCACTGGGCGCCCACCGAGCGCGCCTGGTCGGCCACCTCGGGACGCACGTCGTACCCGGTGGTCCGGGCGCCCAGCCGCTTGGCTGTGGCCAACGCCTGCAGTCCGGCTACCCCGACGCCTAGCACCAGCACGGTCGCCGGCTTCACGGTGCCCGCCGCGGTGGTCAACATCGGGAAGAATCGGGTGGACTCCGAGGCGGCCAGCAGCACGGCTTTGTAGCCGGCGACGTTGGCCTGCGACGACAGCGCATCCATGGCCTGGGCACGCGAGATGCGCGGGATCGCCTCGAGTGCGAACGCCTGCACCCCGGCCTGCTTGAGGGCACCGATCGCGTTCTCGGCATTACGCGGCGCGAGGAAACCGATCAGGGTCTGCCCGTCCCGCAGCTTGCCGACCTCCTCGGCGGTGGGTGGCGCCACCTTGACCACGATGTCGGCGGCCCAGGCATCGCCGATGCTGGCGCCGGCGTCGGTGTAGAGCTCGTCGGGCAGCAGCGCCCGCTCACCCGCGCCGGATTCGACCACGACGGCTGCGCCGCTTTTCACCAGTCCTGCGACCGCCTTGGGGACCAGCGCGACCCGGCGCTCGTCGACTCCGGACTCGGCGACGACCCCGACCTTCACGAGTCCCGTCTGCGCTTCTGTCATGGCGCGTACATCTACTTCCCTCATAGGTTGGGGTGGACCCCGGATTAGATTGCTCAGACACCCTACGGGACTGTTCGGCCGCCCAAGAAACGCGACTACCAGAGCGGTATTTCGCTGTCGTGCTGGACCGCCGGGCGCGGACCGAAGATTCGCCGCTGCGCTTCGGTGATCGGTACGTCGTTGATGCTCGCTTCGCGCCGCGCCATCAGACCGTCGGCGGTGAACTCCCACAACTCGTTGCCATAGCTGCGAAACCATTGGCCGGTGCGGTCGCGGCATTCGTATTGGAATCGCACGGCGATGCGGTTGTCGTGGAAACTCCACAAGCTCTTGCGCAGCGAATAGTCGAGTTCGCGCTGCCACTTGCGGGTCAGGAATTCCACTATCTGCGCGTGGCCGACGAGGTGCTCGTCGCGGTTTCGCCACTGCGAGTCGGCGGTGTAGGCCAAGCTCACCCGGTCGGGATCGCGGGTGTTCCAGGCATCCTCCGCGGCTTGCACTTTGAGTTGCGCCGTAGCGGCGGTGAACGGCGGAAACGGCGGGCGGGGCTCGGTCATGACCACCATTCTCCCCCGCGAGCAGACGCAGAATCGCACAAATCCTGCCTGCCACATGCGATTCTGCGTCTGCTCGCCAGCGGGAGGTACCCCTACCCCGCGGCGGAGCGGATTGTCATATCGTGGCGGTCATGGACTTCGCGATGTCGGCCAAAGGCAGCGACTACCACAAGAAATTGTCCGACTTCATGACGGAGCACGTGTTTCCGGCCGAGGCCGAATACGACAGGTACCGGCACCAAGCCGGCCCCAATGACCACAGCGTGCCGCCGGTGGTCGAAGACCTCAAGATCAAGGCCCGCGAGCGTGGCCTGTGGAACCTGTTCCTGCCGGCCGAGTCCGGACTGACGAACCTGGAGTACGCGCCGCTGGCCGAGCTGACCGGCTGGAGCCTGGAGATCGCGCCCGAGGCGCTGAACTGCGCGGCGCCGGACACCGGCAACATGGAGACGCTGCACCTGTTCGCCACCGAGCAGCAGCGCAAGGACTGGCTGGAGCCGCTGCTCAACGGTGAGATCCGCAGCGCGTTCTCCATGACCGAGCCGGCGGTGGCCAGCAGCGATGCCCGCAACATCGAGACGTCGATCGTGCGCGACGGCGCCGACTACGTGATCAACGGCCGCAAATGGTGGACGTCGGGTGCGGCAGACCCGCGCTGCAAGATCCTGATCGTGATGGGCCGCACCAATCCGGAGGCCGCCAGCCATCAACAGCAGTCGATGGTCCTGGTCCCGATCGACACCCCCGGGGTGACCGTGGTGCGCTCGACGGGCGTGTTCGGCTGGCAGGACCAGCACGGGCACTGTGAGATCGTCTACGACAACGTGCGGGTGCCCGCCACCAACCTGCTCGGTGAGGAAGGCGCGGGCTTCGCGATCGCCCAGGCCCGGCTGGGTCCGGGCCGCATCCATCACTGCATGCGTGCCCTCGGCGGCGCCGAACGGGCGCTGGCGCTGATGGTGCACCGGGCCAACACCCGGATTGCATTCGGCAAGCCGCTGGCCGACCAGGGACTGGTGCAGCACGCAATCGCCAAGTCCCGCAACGAGATCGACCAGGCGCGCCTGCTGTGCGAGAAGGCGGCCTGGACCATCGACCAGCACGGCAACAAGGCCGCTCATCTGCTGGTCTCACAGATCAAGGCGGTTGCCCCGCAGGTGGCCTGCGACGTCATCGACCGCGCCATCCAGGTGCACGGTGCCGCCGGCGTCTGCGACGACACGCCACTGGCCCGGCTGTACGGCTGGCACCGCGCCATGCGCATCTTCGACGGTCCCGACGAGGTGCACATGCGCACCATCGCGCGCAAAGAGCTCGGCGGGGAACAGTCCGCGCTCGCCGCGGCGGTCACCCGCCATGGCTGACGGCCTGCGAGAATTGCCGGGCGCGTGGAATTTTCGCGACGTCTCCGACACGGTCCCGGCGCTGCGTCCGGGCCGGTTGTTCCGGTCCAGTGAGCTGAGCAGCCTCGACGACGACGGCCGCGCGATACTGCGGCAACTGGGCATCACCGACGTCGCCGACCTGCGCGCGGCCCGGGAGGTGGCCCGGCGAGGTCCGGGACGCGTGCCCGCCGGCGTCGAGGTCCACCTGCTGCCGTTTCCCGACCTCGCCGACGACGATAAGGCAGCCGACGCCGGCACCGACGACGAGGCGCCACACGAGTCGGCATTCAAGCGGTTGATGATCGAGGGCGAATCCGACGAGTCGGACGAGGCCATCGAGGCCAAAGCCGTCCGCTACATGACCGACGAATACCGCCAATTCCCCACCCGCAACGGGGCGCAACGCGCGGTGCACCGGGTTTTCACCCTGCTGGCCTCCGGCCAGCAGGTCCTCACGCACTGCTTCGCCGGCAAGGACCGCACGGGTTTCGTGGTCTCCACCGTCCTGGCGGCGGTCGGGCTGGACCGTGACGTCATCATCACCGACTACCTGCGCAGCAACGACGCCGTCGCCACGCTGCGCGACCGGATCAGCGACATGATCGCGCAGCGCACCGACGTCGAACTGACTCCCGAGGTGCAGACGTTCACCAAAGCCCGGCTCTCCGACGGGGTGCTGGGGGTGCGAGCCGAATACCTCGAGGCGGCATGGCAATCGATCGACGAGTCGCACGGGTCGCTGGACGGTTATCTGCGTGACACGGGAATCACCGAGGACGATGTGGCCCGGCTGCGGAGTGCGCTGCTGGGCTGAGCTCCCTATGAGCTCGGCCAAAGCCCGGACAGCCCGGCGGGATTCGCCCTACCCTCTACGCAGGAGGGAGTCAGCTTGTCTCACGTATTCGCACAACCGCCCGTATTGACTGCAGCCGCAACCGAGTTGGCCGGGATCGGCTCGGCCGTCGGGGATGCCGCCACGCTCGCCGCTGCACCGACCACCGGCATCCTGACCGCCGCGGCGGACGAGGTGTCGGCCGCCATCGCCAACTTCTTCGGTGGCTTCGG
Source organism: Mycobacterium sp. NGS61 (assembly GCF_059812325.1). Lineage (NCBI taxonomy): Bacteria > Bacillati > Actinomycetota > Actinomycetes > Mycobacteriales > Mycobacteriaceae > Mycobacterium > Mycobacterium sp. NGS61. Next base: position 30,966 of record NZ_JCALCL010000018.1, on the reverse strand, counting down.
GCTCGAATTCCAAACTGTCAGCGCCAATTTCGGCCTGCTCTACGACGGATTCGTGCAGCGGCTCAACGCCACCGTGGCGTACTACACCAACGCCGAGGCGATCAATGTCGCTCAGCTGGTCCAGGGCGCGACGGGTGGGCTCCCCAACCCGCCGACCGGCCCGGCCGTCCCGATCGGGAATGTGGCGATCATCATGGGCGGGACCGGCACGCCGATACCGGGACCCACGTACGTCAATGCCGTCTATGACCTGTTCGTGGCGCCCTTCAACCCGCCTGCCGTCAAGATACCGCTGGCCACACCCGAGCAGCTCTACCCCATCACCGGCGTGCGGTCGCTGCCGCTGGCCACCTCCGTGCAGCAGGGGTTGGAGATTCTCAATGCCTCCGTCTCGGAGCAACTCGCCGCCGGAAACCACGTCACCGTCTTCGGCTACTCCCAGAGCGCCATCATCTCGTCGCTGCTGATGCAGCACTACATCTCGCTGGGTCCGAACATGCCGAACCCGGACCTGATCAACTTCGTCCTCACCGGCAACGAGATGAACCCCAATGGCGGGATCCTGGCCCGCATCCCGGGCTTGAACATCTCCACCATCGGCCTGCCGTTCTACGGCGCCACCCCCGACGGCCCCTATCAGACGACCACCTACACGCTGGAATACGACGGCTTCGCCGACTTTCCGCGCTACCCGCTGAACATCCTGGCCGACATCAACGCGGTGTTCGGCATCCTCACGGTGCACACCACGTACGCGGATCTGACCCAGGCCCAGATAGATTCGGCCATTCTGCTGCCGACCGAGGGTCCGACGAACAACGAGTACTACATCATCCCGCATCCCGATCTGCCGCTGCTGGACCCGGTGCGGGCGATCCCGGTGATCGGCCCGCCGCTGGCGGCCCTGGTGCAACCCGACCTGAAGGTCTTCGTCAACCTCGGGTACGGCGACCCGAACTACGGCTATTCCACCAGCCCGGCCAACGTACCCACCCCGTTCGGACTGTTCCCCAACGTGCCGCCCGGCGTCATCTTCGATGCCCTGGTCGCCGGGACCAACCAGGGCATCAACGACTTTGCCGCCGCGTTGCCGGTTGCGCTCAGCACGCCGCCGGTGATCCCCACCCCCGCGTTCCCGCCGCTGATCCAGGCCTACCTGCCGGACCCGCCGCCGAGGGTGCCGGCGACCCCGGTGAACATCGCCAACACGTTCGCTTCCGTGGTGTCCACCGGCTACTCGGTGCTGCTGCCGACGGCCGACCTGGCCACCGCGTTCGCCACCACCCTGCCGGCCTACGACGCGACCCTGTTCGTGAGCCAACTACTGCAGGGCAACATCAGGGAAGCGATCGAACTTCCACTGGCGGCGACGGCCGGATTGGCGGCGCTGGGCGGCATGATCGAATTCATCGCGGTGGTGGAAGCGGCGGCGGAAATTGCTCAGGACCTGCAGAGTCTCTCCTTCTGAGACCGGCCGGGCGTTGATCTCAATTCGGTTGCGCAGCAACAAATCACCGTAAAACGCCGATGTTTCCGGGTGTTCCCCCTACGCTTGCGCCTGGGTTCAGGGGTCAGCGCAGCCTGACGGTCGGGAAAGGGTGTGGCCTTGTCGTATCTATTCGTTGAGCCGGAAATCGTCACGGTGGCGGCCGCGCAGGTGGCAGAGGTCGGCTCCGCGATCGGCGCCGCCAGCGCCGCCGCGGCTGCGCCCACCTCGAACCTGCTGGCGGCGGCCGCCGACGAGGTGTCCGCGGCCGTCGCGAATTTCTTCGGCGCGTTCGGGCGCGAGTACCAGGACCTCCTCACGCAGCTGACCGGATATCAGAACCAATTCCAGCGGACAATAACCGCAGCGGCGACGGCGTACTCCACCACCGAGGTGGCGTCGGCCGCGGCCCTGCCTTGGGTTCCCAACGACGTGTCGCTGTTCATGAGCGGGACCGGGGTCCCGATCGTCACGTCACAGTTCATCCAGAAGGCCAACGACCTCTATGTCGGCGCCACCGGCCTACTGCGCGGACTCAACACTCCTGAGGAGCTGTATCCGCTGACCGGAGTCAGGAGCCTGTACTTCAACAAGTCAGTCGATCTGGGACTGACCATTCTCGACAACGCCGTCTTCGAGCAGATCCAGCAGGGAAGGACCGTCACTGTTTTCGGGGTTTCGCAGAGCGCGGTCATCTCGTCGTTGTACATGCGGAATCTCGCTGCGGGTCTGACGAGTTTCGGAGCCAACCCGCCGGGGGCGGGGGAACTCAACTTCCTGTTGGCCGGCAACGAGATGAATCCGAATGGCGGTCTGCTGTCCCGCTTCCCGGGCCTGTCGATGACGAGTCTGGGCCTGGACTTCTACGGCTCCACCCCGTCGGACACCATCTACCCGACCAAGATCTACACACTGGAATACGACGGCTTCGCCGATTTCCCCAAGTACCCGCTGAACATCGTCGCCGACCTCAATGCGATCGCCGGCATCATCTATGTCCACCCGACGTATTTGTCGCTGACGCAGGCGCAGGTCGCGAACGCCATTCAATTGACGCCGTCGCCGGGCTATACCGGCAACACCGAGTACTACATCATCCCGACCGAACACCTGCCCCTGCTCCAACCGCTGCGCGCGATACCCGGCATCGGCAATCCGTTGGCCAATCTGCTGGAGCCGACTACGCGGGCGATCGTCAACCTCGGCTATGGCGACCCGGCCTATGGCTACTCCACCAGCCCGCCGGACGTACCAACCCCGTTCGGCCTGTTCCCCGAGGTGGCTCCAAGCACTGTCTTCAACGCGCTGACAGCCGGGGTGCAGCAGGGGGTCACCAATTTCAGCTCCGACGTGCAGGTGCTGCTCAGCCAGCCGCCCGTGGTGCCGACGCTGGACCTGCCCATCCCGACCGCGCTGCCGTCGCCGTCGACCATCGCCAACACGGTGGCGTCGATCATCTCGACCAACTACAGCGTGCTGCTGCCCACCGCCGACATCGGGCTGTCCATGGTGACCTCGCTGCCCGCCTACAACCTGCAACTGTTCACCGAACAACTCGCGCAGGGCAACCTGATCAATGCGATCGGCTATCCGATTGCCGCCGACATCGGATTGGCGACGGTGGCCGGCGGCGTCGAAGTCCTGGTGATCGCCGAGGCGGCGGTGAACACGATCCGCGACATCCAGTCCCTTTTCGCCTGAAAGATCCCGTCGGATATTTAGTCGGCAAAAGCAGTATGCGGTTGACCTGGCCGTTCTAGTCTGACAAGTGCCGAGCTCACTGGTGTCCTCAGCGCCGGGTTATCGAGCTCAGCTCCGCAACGAAATACCCTGGCCGTGAAGGGACTTCGCCGTGTCGCAGCTGACCGTGCAACCGTCATCGATTACCGCCGCCGCCGAGAACCTGGCCGGTATCCGAACCGCTCTGGCAGAAGCCAACGCTGCCGTCGCCGGACCGACCACCAGTCTGCTGGCCGCAGCTGCCGACGAGGTGTCCGAGGCCGCGGCCCAATTGTTCGGTGTGTTCGGGCTGGAGTACCAGCAGATCGTCGGTCAAGCCGCGGCGTACCATGCGGAGTTCAACCGTGCCCTGGCCGCGGCCAGCCTTGCCTACGCGGAAGCCGAGCTGGCCAGTGCGGCAGCGCTGGCGGCACCGTCGCCGATCGAGGCGTTATTCGCCCCGCTGCTCGCACCGTTCCAGTCGCTCTTCGGACCGCCCGCCATTTCGGGCGGAACTCCGGTGACCGCGCCCCAGGTGTTGCCGTCAACCGACGTGGCGCTGATCATGACCGGCAGCGGTACGCCGATACCCACGCTGGCCTACATGGCGAGTGTGCGGCCCTGGATTGCAGCCACGCTCACCCAGGGTCTGTTGATACCGCTCAACACCCCCGAGGGGCTGTATCCGCTGACCGCGATCAAGGATCTGCCCCTCAACATCTCCGTCGACCGTGGCGTCGAGATGCTGCACAACGCGCTCTTCTCCCCCACCGGGCTGATCACCGACAACCAGAGCGTTTCGGTACTGGGTTACTCGCAGAGCGCCGCATTGTCCTCGATCGAGTTGCGCAACCTGGTTGCTTCGAACATCCCCTACGACCCGGCCAACCCGCTGACCTTTACCCTGCTGGGCAACCCGATGGCACCCAACGGGGGCCTGCTCGCCCGCTTCCCGGGCCTGACGCTGCCCGCCCTGGGCCTGGACTTCTTCGGCCCGACACCGTCCAACACCGGCTACCCGGTCAACATGTTCTCGTTGCAGTACGACGGCTACACGCAATTTCCGAGGTACCCGATCAACTTGCTGGCCGACCTGAACGCTTTCCTGGGCATCCAGACGGTGCACGGCGACTACCCGAGCATCATCCAGGCCGACGGGACGCTGGCCCCCGGTTACAGCATGGTGGAGTTGCCGGTGTCGCCCGGCAATGGCACCGACAACTACTATCTGATCACCTACGACGGCCTACCGCTGGTGCAGCCGATCCGCGCGATCCCGGTGATCGGGAATGCGTTGGCAGAGCTGGTCGAACCGAATTTGACCTACCTGGTCAACTGGGGATACGGCGACCCGCGCTACGGCTATTCGACCGGCTACGCCGATGTGCACACGCCGTTCGGGCTGATCCCGCCGATCCCACCGAACTTCATCGGTGACCAGATCGCGCTGGCCAACCAGGGTTGGGGCGCGTTCGTGGGCGAGGTCGGCGCGATGGTTCCGACGTCGCTGCCGGCACTGACGGATCTGCTCCCGACAGGTGGTGGCGGCGGTGACGGTGGCGGGCTGCCGTTCGAATTGCCCTCCCTCGAGGGCATTTCGGTGAACGGCATCTTCGACGCATTGGAAGCGGCGAACACCAATGTCACCACCGCAGTCACCACTTCGGCCGCAGCCGCCTACGCGACGCTGCTGCCCACCGCCGACATCGTCAACTCGCTGTTCACCACCCTGCCTTCCTACAACGTGAATCTGTTCCTGGACGGCATCCAGCAGGCGTTCAATGGTGACCCCGCGGGGTTGATCAACGCGTTCGGTAACCCGATCGCCGCTGACGTCGCGTTGTTGACGCTGGCCGGAGGTTTCCAGCTGATCGTGGTGATGGACGCGCTCACTTCGATCATCGACAATCTGACCGGCGCTCTCATCCCTATCGATGTGATTCCGTAGTCGACGCATTGGTAAAAGTGCTGCGTGGAAATGCGAACGGCTCTACGCTGGCACATGCCGCAGTGCGGCAATGGGGGGCCCTAACAGCTGAAGGATGGGCCGATGTCGTATGTGACCGTGCACCCGGACCTGCTCACTTCGGCAGTCACCAGCCTCGAAGAACTCAGTTCCACGATCGGCGCGGCGAACACGGCAGCAACGTCTCCAACCACCGGTGTGCTGGCCGCGGCCGCCGACGAGGTGTCGGTCGCGTTCACCCGGCTGATGAACGAGTTCGCCGCGGGATACCAGGGCGCCGCGCGGCAGGCCGCAGCGTTTCATGAGCAGTTCGCCGGTCTGGTCGCGGGCAATGGATTGGCTTACGCCCAAACCGAACTCGCCAACGCCGTCGACAACGCACTGGCGCCGGTCCGGTCGCTGATCGCCAACACCGCCGCGGCCCCGGCCGCGGGTGTGTTCACCCTGGTGATGGGCGCCAGTGGATACCCGATTCCCATCGAGGACTACATCCAGGGCATCCCGCCGTCGTATATCGACCCGATCTGGGGCGGGGGGATCAACCTCGGTATCAATACCCCCGAAGGGTTGTATCCGCTCACCGGAATCAAGGACCTCACCTTCGACGTGTCGGCGGCGCGCGGGCTGACCATCCTGGACAACGCGATTCGGGCGGCCTTCGGTGAACTGACCGCCAGCCAGGTCAACGTGTTCGGCTACTCCCAGAGCGCGGTCATCGCCTCGATGGAGATGATCGCGCTCAATCCCGCCAATATCCCGGGCGCGGGCGTCTTCACCGACTTGAACTTCACCCTGGTGGGCAATCCCAGCAACCCGAATGGCGGTCTGCTGGCACGTTTCCCGGGGCTGGCGCTGCCGAGCCTGGGGTTGGACGTGTTCGGCGTCGCGACGCCGGACAACTCGTTCCCGTCGCGCATCTACACGATCGAGTACGACGGATTCGGCGGCTTCCCGCAATACCCGCTCAACGTGGTCTCCGACATCAACGCATTCCTGGGCATCATCGAGCTCCACGGCCGCTACCCGTTCCTTTCCGCGCAGACGTTGGCCAACGCGGTCGAACTGACCAACACCACCCACCCGACGCTGACCGAGTACTACATGATTCCCACTGAGAATCTGCCGATCCTGTCCCCGTTGCGCGCCATCCCGATCATCGGGCACCCGCTCGCCGCGCTGGTCGAGCCGTGCACGGAAGTGATCGTGAACCTCGGCTACGGCAGCACCACCAACGGCTGGTCGCCGGATCCGCCGAACGTGGCCACCGGATTCGGTGTCATCCCGCCGGTACCGCCGGGTGACATCGTCGCCGCTCTGGCCGCCGGGGCCCAGCAAGGTGTCGTCGACTTCGCGCACGAACTGTCGCTGATCGGACCGTCGGACTTCACTTCGCTGCTGCCGACGGTCGATACCGCCGGGCTCAACAGGGTGCTGACGGGCGCACAGTACTCGTTGTCGTCGCCGCAGCATCTGGTCGAGTCCCTGCTCAATGCGAACCTCAAGATCGGTTACGCCACGTCGGCCATCGCTGCGTCGGCCTACTCGACCGTCCTGCCGACCACCGACATCGTGAACGCCGCGCTGACTGCCATCCCCGCCTACAACGTCAGCCTGTTCGGGAACGGAATCCTGCAGGCGCTCAACGGCGACCCCGTCAACGGGCTGATCAACGCGTTCGGCAAACCGGTAGCCGCAACAGTCGGATTGGGAGTGCTGATGGGCGGATTCGAGGTGCGGGTCTTCCAGCACGCGGCCAGCGACATCGTCGCCGAGATCAACGGCCTGTTCGCCTAGGGCTCCAGAACGACCTTGCCGAGCACCCCGCCGTCATCCAGGCTCTGCAGCGCGGCCCGCGCCTCGGACAGCGGATAGCGTTGCGGCGGAGGTGGTTTCAGGCCCAGTGAGACCAATTGGTGTAGACCCGCAGCGAACACCACCGCCGAACCAGGCACCTTGTTCAGGTACTCGCCCCACGCGACACCCAATACCCCGACGTTGCGCAGCAACAGCCGGTTGACGGTGAGCGTGGGAATGCTGCCCGCGGCGAAGCCGATCACCAGGAGCTTGCCGTCAATGGCCAGCACCCGGATTGCGTCGTCAAATGTCTTGCCGCCGATGGGATCCACGACGATGTCCACGCCCTGGCCGTTGGTGTGTTCGAGCACCCGTTCGACCCAGCCGTCGGCCAGGTGCACCACCTGGTCGGCGCCCAGTGCCGCCACATAGGCCATCGCGGCTTCGCGGTGCACCACCCCGATCACCTGGCTGGCACCCATCGCCTTGGCGATCTGCACGGCGGCGGTACCCACGCCGCCGGCCGCGCCGAGTACCAGCACCGTCTGTCCCGGCCGCAGCACCGCGCGCCGGGACAGGGCGAAATACATGGTGTTGTAGTTGACCAACAACGACACCGCTTCGGCGTCGTCGAGTTCGGCCGGGCTGCGGATCACGTGGGACACCGGCACGGCCACCTGCTCGGCGTAACAACCCAGCACACCGAACGCCGAAACCCGTTCGCCCACCCGGAAACCCGAGTCCATCGGCGCCGATCGCACCACCCCGGCCGTTTCCATGCCGGGCACGAACGGCGGCGGCAACTTGAGCTGGTATTTGCCCTTGCTCAGCAGCAGATCAGGAAAGCACACCCCGGCGGCGCGTACCTCGATGACGATGTTGCCACCGCCATCGGGTACGTCGTCGATATCGGTGTAGACGATGCCGGACGGACCGGAAAGCTCTTGTACCACAGAAGCTTTCACGGTTCGTCTTACAGCTTGAAGCCAGCTTTTTGCGCGGCCGACAAGTCGGTGATCTGGCCCCACTGGTCGGCGACGTCCTCCACCGTCGGCGGCTTGTCGAAGTTCACTCCGTCGTTCTGGAACAACGCAACGCGCTGCACCTTGCCGCCACCCACCACGAACACCGACCCGTTGTCCGGGTTCTCCTCGGTGCACAGGTAGGCCACCACCGGCGCGACGAACTCGGGCGTCAGCTTGTCCAGCACTTCCTTGGGCATGATGTCCTCGGTCATGCGGGTGGCCGCGATCGGGGCGACGGCGTTGGAGTGGATGTTGTACTTGGCACCCTCGAGCGCCAGCGTGTTGATCAGACCGACCAGGCCGAGCTTGGCGGCGCCGTAGTTGGTCTGGCCGAAGTTGCCGAACAGCCCGCTGGTGGAGGTGGCCACGACGACCCGGCCGTAGCTCTGCTCCCGGAAATGCGGCCAGGCCGCGCGGATCACGTTGTAGCCGCCGTAGAGGTGCACCTTGAGCACGGCGTCCCAGTTCTCCGACGTCATCTTGTGGAACGTGCCGTCCCGCAGAATCCCGGCGTTGCTCACCACCCCGTGCACGGCGCCGAACTCGTCGATCGCGGTCTTGATGATGTTGGCCGCGCCGTCGGCCTCGGCGACGCTGTCGTAGTTGGCGACCGCACGGCCGCCGCCGTCCCGAATCTCGGCGACGACCTGGTCGGCCATCGCCGAGCCGCCGCCCGTGCCGTCGCGGGCACCGCCGAGGTCGTTGACTACGACGCTGGCGCCCTCCCGGGCGAGAGTGAGGGCGTACTCACGACCCAGTCCTCCGCCGGCTCCGGTAACTACGACGACGCGATCCTGCACTCCGGGCATCAGTTTCCTTTCCGCAACTCTGCAACGCGCTCAATGGACGCCTCAGGCTAGAACAGCTTGCGAGCCAGCTTGAAGGCCCGGTCGGTGTACGGCGGATAGATCATCTTGGAGAAGTCGGGACGGGTCGGCTTGGTCAGCACCGCTTTGCGGTGGCTGAACTCGTCGAAGCCCCATTTGCCGTGGTAGGCACCCATCCCGGAGGCGCCGACGCCGCCGAACGGCAACTTGGCGGTGGATACCTGGAAGGCGAGGTGGTTGATCAGCATGCCGCCCGCGGTGACCTCTTTGATCACCCGTTCGCGGGTTTCCTTGGCCTTGGTGAACAGGTAGGCCGACAGCGGCTTGGGCCGGGCGTTGACGTAGCGGATCGCCTCGTCCAGGGACTTGACGGTGACCACCGGCAGGATCGGCCCGAAGATCTCGTTCTGCATCAACGGACCGTCCGGGTCGGGATCGACGACCACGGTCGGCTGGATACGCAACGTCGATGGGTCGCACTTGCCGCCGACGGCGACGGTCGACTTCCCGTCGGACTGCGCCTCCTCGAGGTAGCCGCTCAACCGGTCGAACTGGCGCTGGTTGACGATGCGCAGACCACTAGGGTTGTCCCCGCTCCGGAACTTGGCGAGCGAGGCCCCGATCTTCTCGACGAGTTCGTCGCGGATGGTGGCATCGGCCAGCACGTAGTCGGGTGCCACGCAGGTCTGCCCGGCGTTCATGATCTTGATCCAGGCGATCCGCTTGGCGGCGACGTCGACGTCAGCGTCGGCCGCCACGATCACCGGGCTCTTGCCGCCGAGTTCCAGCGTGACCGGGGTCAGGTGCTTGGCCGCACCTTCGTAGACCTTGCGGCCGATCTCGGTGCCGCCGGTGAACAGGACGCGGTCCAGGCCCTGCTTGATCAGCTCCTGGGTGGTGGCGCCATCGCCCTCGATGACCGCGACCGCCTCGGTGTCCAGGTACTTCGGTACCAGCTCGGCCATCAGCCGCGACGACGCCGGAGCAATCTCCGACGGTTTGAGGATGACGGCGTTGCCGGCGGCCAGGGCGCCGACGGCGGGACCCAGCGTCAGGTAGAACGGGTAGTTCCAGGCGCCGATGATCAGCACCGTGCCGTACGGCTCGTACTCCACCCAGCCGCGGCCGGGCAGCTGCGGCGCCTCCAGCAGCAGGTACTTGCGGCGCATCCATTTCTTCAGCTTCTTGGCCGCATATTTGGCCTCGCCGGCGGTGGTGGCGATGTCGGCGATGAACGCCTCGACCTGGTTGCGGTCCAGGTCCTCGGCCAGAGCGGCGGCGATGGCGGGTTCGTTCTCCTCGACCAGGTTCGCCAGGGCCAGCAGCTGCTGCTTACGCCACTCGTAACTGCGGGTGCGTCCCGAGGCGAACGTGCTGCGCAGCCGGGCGACCGTACCCGCCACCGCGTCGGTGTCCGGGGTGACGTGCGCCTGCGAGGGGGCGGGTGGGGATTGGGTGGTCATCGTTGTCCTTCCTTCCCCAGGGCCCGCACGCCGTCGGCGCGCGGTCGCTCGTGGGTGATAACCGCGATCCTAGTCACCCGGCGGTAGCCGCAGTAGGACGGCGGTAGGAAAGAAAACGACGAACGCGCAGGCAGCTACCGGCGCTGCGCGGTGACGAAGTCGGAAAAGGCGCTCTTGTCGTCGGCCATCGGCACCTCGGCCACCCAGCGGCCCAGCCGCTCCATCTCGTCGGCGGAGCTCACGCCCACCGCCTGCCAGCCGTTGGCGTTCAGCCAGTCGGCCACCGGCGCGCGATGCTCGTCGCGGTACATCAATTCGCCGACATCGATGGTTTCTTCCAGGCCGATCTCGTCGGCGACCTTCTTGAACCGCTCGCGCATCTGCTGGCGCCGCTCGTCGGCATGCGCGGGCGCGGTCTCGGCCGCGATCCGGCTTCCGGCCGGGCTCAGCTCGCCGACCTGGGTGAACAGCTTGTCCTGCGCCTCGGCGGGCAGGTACATCAGCAGCCCTTCGGCCAGCCACGCCGTGGGAGCCGAGGCGTCGAAGCCGGCCTCGCGCAGGGCCGCCGGCCAGTCCTGGCGCAGGTCGATGGCCACCGCGCGGCGATCGGCCGACGGCGTCACGCCGTTGTCCGCGAGGGTTTCGGACTTGAACTGCAGCACCTGGGGCTGGTCGATCTCGAAGACGGTGGTGCCGGCCGGCCAGTCCAGGCGGTAGGCCCGCGAGTCCAGGCCCGAGGCCAGGATGACGATCTGGCGGATCCCGGCGGCCACGGCGTCGCGGAAGAACGTGTCGAAGAAGTGCGTGCGCACCGCCTGGTAGCCGCGCATGTGGCGGACCATCGCGGCGGCCTCGGGGTCCATCGCTTCGACCTTGGCCGCGACGGCCGGGTCGAGCATGGCCTCCCACAGCACCCCGGCGTTGGCGTTGGTCACCAGCAGTTTGGCGAACGGGTCACGGATCAGCGCGTCGGGTTGCTCGGTTTCGACGGCCCGCGCGGCGGCCACCATCACAGCGGTGGTGCCGACGCTGGTCCTGATGTCCCAGGTGTCGTCGTGGGTGCGCAGTCCGCTCATCGTTGTGCTCCTGTCAGGTGGCCCCACATCAGGGTCGACGTGATGGCGTCGGGGACCAGGTCTTCGGGTACCGGACGGCCCAGCCGGGCCATCTCCTGGTGGTTACCCACGCTGTGCACCTGCCAGCCGTGGTCGGCCAGCCACTGCGCCGGATCCGAACGGTCCGGCTCGTGGTAGGTGAGGTCGCCGATGTTGACGTCCAGACCGAGCCGGTCGCGCATCCGGTCCCAGCGCCGCCGGTTGCCGTCGACGACCATGTTGAACGCCTCGACGGCGATCCGGCTGCCCGGCGCGCTCTGCGCCGTGCACATCTGGAACAGGCGGTCCTGGGCATCGCTGGGCAGGTAGGCCAGCAGTCCCTCGGCCAGCCACGCGGTCGGACGGGTCGGGTCGAATCCGGCCCCGGTGAGCGCGGCCGGCCAGTCGTCACGCAGATCGACCGCGACCGCGTGCCGGGTCGCGGTGGCGGCCACGCCGTGCGCACTCAGAATCTCGGCCTTGTATTCCAGCACCTTGGGCTGGTCGATCTCGTACACCTGCGTTCCCGACGGCCACTGCAGCCGGTACGCGCGCGAGTCCAGTCCGGCGGCGAGGATGACGACCTGGCGGATGCCGGCCTCGGCTGCCGCTGCGCAGTAGGCGTCGAAGTAGCGGGTACGCACGGCCTGGTAGTCGCAGCCGACCCGGTGCAGCCGCTGCCCGTGCTCGTCGCCGTCCAGCCAGGCGATGCTGGGGTCGGCCAATTGCGCCCAGGCGGGGCCGGCAGCGGAGACCAGCAGCTGTGCGAACTCGTCGCGGATCAGCGGATTCGAGCCGGCCGTTTCCACGGCGCGCGAAGCGGCGACCGCTAAGGCAGTGGCACCGACACTTTCGGTGATATTCCAGCTGTCGCCGGCGGTGCGGAGCAGGGGTGAGTGCAGGTCGGTCATGAACCGACATCTTACCTCGTAAGTTAGGCAAACTATACGCTCTGTGTGGCAGTTCACGGCGGGCGAATCAGCGCCGTCAGGACCGCTGCGACCCGGGACTCCACAAGCTGCCCCCGATCAACTGCCGCAACGTACCCAGGATGTTCTCCACCTCCTGGAAGGAGCCCACGAAGCCCGCATAGAACCCGACCCCGCACAACATCAGCAGCAACGCCTCGGCCAACCGGTCGCCGTCGATGCCAGAGGCGAGTTCTCCACATTCCAGGGCTTCGGTGACCGACCGCCGCAGGAAGTCCCGGGTGACGCGCACCGCGTCGTTTTCGACCCGCCGCAGTTCCGGATGCCGCTGGGACTCCAGTACCGCAGTGGCCAGAAACGCCGCGGTTCCCGGGTTCTCCGCGTCCGCTTCCATCGCGACGGTGATGAACGCGGCCAACCGCCCCATCAGCGTCCGTTCCCCCCGCGCCCGGTCGATGCCGGCGGTGACGACGAGTTCGTTGGTGCGGTCGGATACCTCGGTGTACAGCACGCGCTTGCTGGCGAAGTAGTGGTTGATCGCCGGCCGGGTCAGATCGGCGCGCATCGCGATGGCCTGGAACGTCGCCCCGTCGTAGCCGCGTTCGCTGAACACCTGGCGGGCCGCGCGCACGATGCGCTTGCGCGTCTCGTCAGCTTTCGCGGCGGGAGGGCGCCCGGGCCCGCGACTTGCCAGGTGCGGCATCCCTAGAGTGTGCCACCGCTACGGTGCGGCATCAGGGCGTTCGGCGGGATACTGCCGAACTTGCCGGCCTGGTAGTCCTCCAACGCCTGGATCACCTCCGACTTGGAGTTCATCACGAACGGGCCGTAGTGGAAGACCGGTTCCCGGATCGGCTGCCCGCCCAGCAGCAGCACGTCGAGCGGGGTCTCCCGGCCGGCCCGGGCTGCGACGGTGATGCGATCCCCCACCCCGAGTACGGCGAGTTGGCCCTGCTTGACCGGGTGGCCGACCGGACCGACCGACCCTTCGCCGGACAGCGCATAGACCAGCGCGTTGAAGTCGCGGCGCCACGGGATGTTCAGCCGCGCTCCGCTTTCGATCGTCGCGTGGGCCATGGTGATCGGCGTGTGGGTGATCCCGGGCCCGAGATGACCGTCGACTTCGCCGGCGATGACCCGAATCAGCGCGCCACCGTCGTCGGACGCCAGCAGCCTGGTGTCGCCGCCCTCGATGGCCTGGTAGCGCGGCGGGGCGAACTTGTCCCGCTTCGGCAGGTTCACCCACAGCTGGATGCCGTGGAAGAGTCCTCCGCTGCCGACCATCTCGGCCGGCGGGGTCTCGATGTGCAGGACGCCCGACCCGGCCGTCATCCACTGGGTCGCCCCGTCGGTGATCAGGCCACCGCCGCCGTGCGAATCCTGATGGGCGAACGTGCCGTCGATCATGTAGGTGACGGTCTCGAAGCCGCGGTGCGGGTGCCAGTCGGTGCCTCGCGGCTCACCGGGCTGGTAATCCACCTCGCCCAGCTGGTCCATGTGCACGAACGGATCCAGGGCGGCGGCGCTGACCCCGGCGAAGGCGCGGACCACCGGGAAGCCGAGGCCCTCATAGCCTTTCGGACCGGTGGTGACGGATCGGACCGGGCGCTCGGTGTCCGCGGGGCCGGCCGGCGCCACCCTGGTCAAGGTGAGGGTGTCGGCGGTGATAGCTGGCATGGGTACCTCCTCGATAGCAGATACCCGATATAACCGGACCGCAGTCCGTTTATTCCGCCCAGCCGAACGCCTGTTCCCGCACGCCGGAGGAGGTGCAACCCCGGCTGCGAGGCGCAGCGCTACTTGCTCTTCTTGCGCGCCGCGTTGGCGGCGCCCTTTTCGCTGGTCGCCCCACCGTGCGCCAATTCGCCACCCGAACTCTCCAGGTGGGCCCGCACGAACCACTGGAACTTCTCCAGCTGACCGGCCTGCCCGATCAGCAGATCCTGGGTGACGGGGTCCAGGTCATCGGTTTCGTCGATGGCTTTACGGATGTCCTCGATCACGCCGTTGTAGACGAGGTCCAGGGCGGCCAGATGCGCCTGGACGGTGTCGCGGCCCACCGAGTAGTCGTCCCAATCCCGATCCTCGATGATCGCGGTCGGGGTGCCCTTGGGGGACGCGCCCAGGGCCGCAATGCGCTCGGCTACGTCGTCTGCAAACCCCCGCACCGCATCAACCTGCGGATCGATCATCTCGTGCACGCCGATGAAATTGGGACCCACCACATTCCAGTGAATGTGCTTCAGCGTCAGGTGCAGGTCGTTGTAAGTGCTCAGCTGGCGCTGCAGCAACTCGGCGAGCCGCGCACCCTGCTTGTCGGTGAGGCCTGGAATGGTGAACTGCGTCATCGATGTCCCCTCGAAAGTCGCTTTGTGGTCCTTTGGTGTCCTTGCAGCCGGGTACCCGATGGACGATTCCCTAACCCGAATGCCGTTACAGCAAACGGATTTGCTGCACCGGCAGGCGCGGGCCGCGGCGCGGTTCGTACGCCAATCCACTGGCGTACAGCAACTGGACCACCCGATGCCGGTGCGGGCGCATCGGCTCGAGCAGCTCGACCATCTCGGCGTCGTCGATCGGGTGGCCCAGCAACGTCCAGCCGATCATCTTCGACACGTGGTAGTCGCCCACCGACAACGCATCGGCATCACCGAAGGCACGCTGCGCGGTCTCGGCGGCGGTCCATATCCCGACGCCGGGCAGCGTCATCAGCGCGGCCCGCGCCTGGTCCGACGGCAGCTCGACCAGACGTTCCAACGAAGACGCCCGTCGAGCACAACCCACCACCGTCTGCGCCCGCCCGGGATCGACATTGGCCAGGTGAAACTCCCAGGATGGGATGTGTCGCCACGCGTCCGCCGACGGCGGCACCCGCATGCCGTCCGGCGCCGGGCCGGGCGCCGGGGTGCCGAACTTGGTCACCAGCACGCGCCAGGACCGGAAGGCGTCCGCGCCCGGAACCCGCTGTTCGATCACGGCCGGGATCAAGGCTTCCAGCACCTGTCCGGTGCGGCCCAGCCGCAGGTCCGGGACGTTGCGCAGCGCGGCGGCCACGGTCGGATGCCGCGGCACGAAGTCGGTGGCGTCGTCGTCGGCACCCAGCAGCGCCGCAAATCGCTCGGCGAACTCCGCCGCTCCGTCGCCCCACGCTTCGCAACGCGCACTGTCGTGGGCCACCCTGCTGATGCGGGCGGTGACGGGCCCGCTCGGCAGCAAACTGGTGCGCCACACAGCGCCGTCCCCGGGTACACGACAGCACGGATCGCCGCGGCCACGCCGCAGCGGTGCCAACGTATGCCCGAAGCGGGCGGCCCCGGGGAAGGTGACGGTTCGCGTAACACTCATGGCCATGAATCTGCGGTCAATTGACCGCGAACTCCCCGCCGGGACAGGATGACGGGGTGACAACGCCCTTCGACGACCCCCAGGCCGAGCTCGCCTGGATGTTCCTGCAGAGCATGTGCGAAGGCGGCGACGTCGACGAGGGCTTCGCGCTGCTCAGCGATGACTTCACCTACTGGAGCATCGTCACCCGGGTGGAATACGACAAGCGGCAGCTGCGGAAAGCGTTCGAGCGGCGCAGGAAAGTGTTCGAGACCAACATCGATCTGCTGCGCTGCGTCAACGAGGGTGAGACGGTGGTGGTCGAAGGCCAGGTCGACGGCGCCACCGCGGACGGCACTCAATACGAGAGTCCCTTCGTCTGTATCTTCGACACCCGCGACGGGCTCATCGTGTCGGTGCGCGAGTACACCGACACCCAGTCATTGGCGAAGGTGTTCCCCTGACACGCCATCACTCAATACTGATCTCGGCTTTGCTCGGATAGAAAGCCACGTGCCCGGCGATTGCGGCGACCGCGGGGTAGGGCTGTTCGTAGAACCAGATCGCATCCTCGACGGTCTCGCCGGCGGTGGTGGTCACGCTGTAGTAGCCCGCCTCGCCCTTGAACGGGCAGTAGCTGGTGGTGTCGGAGCGGGTCAGCCGGTCCCGCGCCACGTCGGCCAGCGGAATGTATTGCACCAGCGGCAAACTGGCCTCCTGCAGGCTCAGCGCCGCGGTGCTGTCGGCGACGAGTTCACCGTGGACCCGAACCCGGACCCGGCCCTCGGTCGGCTCGATCGTGATGGGGTGCCCGGCGCTGGGTTCTTTGATTTCTGGATGGCTCATAGCCTGTGCAACGCCGAGTAGCGACCGGCATTCCCGTCAGCCGGGCTTGCCCGCCTTGCCGGTGGTGCGCATCGCCGCCCAGAACCGGGCCGCCTCCCGTATCGATTCCTCGACCGGGCGGGGTTGCCAGCCCAACTCCCGTACCGCCTTGCCGTGGTCGACGTGGGCCTCGGCGCGCATCATCCGCACCGACTCCAGGCTCAGCTCGGCGTCCTTTCCGGTGAGCTTGGCCCGCGCGCTGCCCAGCGCGCCCAGCGCGTACAGCACGGGCACCGGGATCGACCGTTGCGGTGGCCGCACCCCGGCTTCGTCGGCCGCAATGCGAACCACGTCGGTCAGCGGCATCATCTTCTCCGAGATCAGGTACTTCTCACCGTTGCGCCCGCGCTCGGCGGCCAGGATCATCGCGCGTGCCGCATCGTCGACGCCGACCACCTCGAGTTGAATATCGTTCATCAGGAACGGCAGTTTGCCGAAGACCGCGCCGGCGATGAAGGCGCCGTGCGGGGTGCGGCCCCAGTCTCCGGTGCCGTAGGTGGTCGAGACGCACATGGCGACGGCGGGCAGCCCGTGCTCGGCGACGTAGCGCAACACCAGGTCCTCGGCCTGCACGCGGGACCGGACATAGGGACTCACTCGGCGGTTGCCGATCCGGTCGGCCTCGGTGGCGACGTGGCCGTGCCGGCGGTCCACCGTCGCGTAGGTGGAGGTGAACACGAACCGGCGCAGGTCGGCGTCCTTGGCCACGTCGAGGACGTTGCGCAGGCCCTCGACGTTGGTGCGGAACAGCGGCGCGGGGTCGCGCAGCCAGGCGCGGGTGTCGACGACGCAGTAGTACACGTCGTCGCAGCCGTCCATCGCCTCGCGCACGGTGGCGGTGTCGAAGACATCCCCGTGAAAGCGGGTGAGCTCGAGGTCGTCGATCGAACGGGTGTTGGCGCCGTCGCGCACCATCGCGCGCACCTGGTGCCCGTCCTGCACCAGCAGGCGGGTGACGTGCGACCCGAGGAACCCGTTGGCGCCGATCACCAACTTGGGTTTGCCACTCCCCGAGCTCATTTGGCCGCACCGTACTGCTTCAGGAAGCGCGCGGCCTCGTCGTCCAGCGTGCCGCACTCCTGCGCCTTGCGGCACCACTTCAGCGCGGCCTGCACAAAGCGCAGCGGGTTGTAGATGTCTTCCTGCCGGCGCCACAGCCCGTCGCCGGCGTAGGTGATGATCGAGATGTTCGTCGCGGTGATCACGCTGCCGTCGCCGGGGTCGCGCATCGGATTGTCGAGTTCCATGATGACGCGACCGGTGGGCTCGTCGATCACCGACCACAGCGACGGGAATTCCACCATGTGGCTGCCCGGGAAGGTGGTCATCGTCCGCTGGATCCAGGTGCGGACTTCGTCGCGGCCGTGCATCGTTCCCGCTGCGTGTTCGATGTACAGCACGTCGGTGGTGTAGTGCTGCACCCAGGCGTCCCAGTCGTGGGTTTCGGCGGCGCGAGCGACCGTCTGCTCGAACGTCGCGAAGGCCTCGACGAGTTCGCTGCGGGGGAATTCTGGGCTGCTCACGAGCCGTTACACCTCACGGGCGGAGTGTAGCCTGGGGATTCTTGCGAGGGAGGACTGAGATGACGAGCACCCGACGAGCCGTTCTTGCCGGTGGCTGCTTCTGGGGAGTGCAGGATCTGATCCGCAAGCAGCCCGGCGTGATCTCCACCCGGGTCGGCTACAGCGGTGGCGACGTCCCCCACGCGACCTACCGCAACCACGGCACGCACGCCGAGGCGGTCGAGATCGTCTACGACCCGTCGGTCACCGACTACCGCACGCTGCTGGAGTTCTTCTTCCAGATCCACGACCCGACGACGAAGAACCGGCAGGGCAACGACCGCGGGCTGAGTTACCGCTCGGCGATCTACTACGTCGACGAGGAGCAGAAGCGGATCGCCCTGGACACCATCGCCGACGTCGACGCCTCCGGTCTGTGGCCGGGCAAGGTGGTGACCGAGGTCAGCCCGGTCGGCGATTTCTGGGAGGCCGAACCCGAGCACCAGGATTACCTGCTGCGCTATCCCAACGGTTACACCTGTCACTTCGTGCGGCCCGGTTGGAAGCTGCCGCGCCGCGCTGAGGCAAATCAGTAGCTATCGGCGCCGGTGCACCACGACGCGGCCGCCGTCCTTCGGGACGAACGCGACGCCGCGGTTGTGCGAGCGTTCCCCCGGCGCATCGGTGGTCGCAAAGCTTAACTCGCGCAACACCGTTCGCAACACCACGTCCATCTCCATATTGGCGAAGGCCGCCCCGACGCAGCGCCGGGTGCCGCCGCCGAACGGTATCCACGCCGCCGGGTTCGGCTTGTTCCCCACGAAGCGGTACGGGTCGAAGCGGTCCGGGTCAGGAAACACCTCGGGATTGGTGTGGATCTGCGAAATGCTGGTCAGGATCGAGTAGCCGCGGGGTATCTCCCACTGACCCAGTCGATACATGGGCGCGTGCACCTGACGCGCGGCGAAGTCGATCACGTTGCCCACCCGCTGGACTTCCAGGATCGTCGCCTGACGCAACTCGCTGCCACCGGCGTCGGCTTCCTCGACCAGCGCGGCCAGCACCTCGGGGTGCCGGGTCACCCGCTCGAACGTCCAGGCCAGCGTCGACGCCGTGGTCTCATGGCCAGCGGCCAGCAAGGTGAGCAGCTCGTCGGCAATGTCCTTGCGCGACATCACCGATCCGTCGTCGTAGGTGCTGCGCAGCATCAGCGCCAGCACGTCGGTGCGGTTCTCGAAGTTCGGGTCGGTCCGCTCGCCCTCGATGAGTGTGTCGATCACGATGTCGTACTGCCGCCGGTAGTTGGCCAGCCGGCCCCACGGGCTGTAGCGACCGTAGTCGCGCTTGGTCTGTGGCATCAGCGCCATCCGCGAGCCGAGGGTGACCCACGGCGGGATGATGCGGCGCAGCTCGTCGAGTTCGGCACCGTCGGCGCCGAAGATCGCGCGCAGGATGGCGTTGAGGGTGATGTGGTTCATCGACGGCAACGTCGCGAAGTGCCGACCCTGCGGCCAGTTCGCCGTCTCGCGCAAGGCCTCTTCTTCGATGATCGTTTCGTATTTCTTCATGGCCTTGCCATGGAACGGCGGCGCCAGCAGGCGGCGCCGGCGGCGGTGGTCGTCACGGTCGAGGGCGAACACCGAGCCGGAACCGAACAGCCGGCTCAGGTTCGGCTGGATGTTGCCCAGTTCCTCGGGGCTGGTGGTGAAGATCTGTTTGGCCAGTTGCGGCTCACACACCACCACCACGTGGCCGAATACCGGGATGCGGACGGTGAACACGCTGCCGTGCCGGCGGACCATGCTGTCCATGAACTGCCGGCGGCGGACGGCAAAACCCAGCCCCTGCACGAATTTGGGCGCCCGGACTGCCGGTGGCAGCCGCGGTGCGGGGGTCGTCACCATCACGTCGCTGATCGCGTCGGCGCTCATCGAGTCATCCCTCCCTACGCGGTACTGCGGCGTACCACGCGTCTATCCCGGTACGGTACTCTGTGGTACCAACCATGACAAGCGCGAAGGGCGGGTCGGACGTGACGGTTACGGCCGGCGACACGGCACTGGCCGGGCCCGACCCGTTCCGGCTCCGGCTGTTGGACGGACTTGCCGACTCCATCGCAGCGCGTGGCTACCGCGCCACCACCGTCGCGCACATCGTCAGTGCGGCGCGCACCTCCAAGCGCACCTTCTACGACCAGTTCCCCAGCAAGGAGCAGTGCTTCCTGGAATTGCTGCAGGTGCAATTCGGGGTGATGGCCGAGGACATCCGCGTCGCGGTCGATCCGGAGGCCGACTGGCATCAGCAGATTCGCCAGGCCGTCGAAGGCTACGTCGGCCACATCGAGGCTCGTCCCGCATTGACGCTCAGCTGGATCCGGGAACTGCCGTACCTCGGTGACGAGGCCCGGCCCGTGCAGCGGCAGGGCTTGGAGCTGTTGACGAACTTGTTGATCAGCCTCAGCAGCAGCCCCGGTTTCCGGCGGGCGGAGCTGCCTCCGTTGACCTGGCCGCTGGCGGTGATCCTGGTCGGTGGCCTGCGGGAGTTGGTCGCGCTGGCCGTCGAGGACGGCCGGCCGGTCCGGGACATCATGGCGCCGGCGATCGACGCGTCTGTCGCTTTGCTCGGACCCCGGCACTAGGTTCGGTAAGTATGCCCGCCACCATGCGCGCCGAGCGCTTCTATGCCGACACCAAAACCGTTGCGTTGGAAGATGTTCCAGTGCCCCAGCCCGGACCCGGCGAAGTGCTGGTGAAGGTGGCCTTCTGCGGCATCTGCCACTCGGACCTGAGCCTGATCAACGGAACCTTCCCGGCCCAAGCGCCGGTGGTCACCCAGGGCCACGAAGCGTCGGGCACCATCGCCGAACTCGGTCCGGGGGTGACCGGCTGGGCCGAGGGCGACCGGGTGGTGGTCGCCGCCGGCCGGCCGTGCCTGCGATGCCCGAACTGCCGGCGCGGAGACCTGGTGAACTGCCTGCGAATTCAGTTGATGGCCTTCGCTTATGACGGCGCCTGGGCCGAATACACGGTGGCGCAGGCGGCCGGCCTGACCCGGGTTCCGGACAACGTGCCGCTGGAGCAGGCGGCGATTCTGGCCGACGCGGTGTCGACACCGTTCGGTGCGGTCGTGCGCACCGGCAAGGTGGCCGTCGGCGAATCGGTGGGAGTGTGGGGCGTGGGCGGCGTGGGCACCCACATCGTCCAGCTCGCCCGGTTGGTGGGCGCGGTGCCGGTGATCGCGCTCGACATCAACCCCGCGGTATTGGAACGCGCGTTGCAAATCGGCGCAGACTTTGCGTTCGACACCCGCGACGAGGCCCTGCGGGACAAGATCGCCGAGGTCACCAGCGGCCGCATGTTGGACGTCGCATTCGACGCCGTCGGGCTCAAGGCGACCTTCGAGCAGGGCCTGGACGCGCTGACCGCCGGCGGCCGGCTGGTCGGTGTCGGGATGAGCGCCGAGTCACCGACGGTGGGCCCCACCGCGATGTTCGGGCTCACCCGCAAGCAGGTACTCGGCCACCTCGGCTACCAGAACGTCGATATCGAAACCTTGGCGAAGCTGGTTTCCTATGGGCGCCTTGATCTTTCACGTTCGGTCAGCGAAATCGTGGCGCTCGAGGACATCGCCCTGGGCATTGCGAAGCTGGAACGCCAGGACGGCAACCCGATCCGGATCCTGGTCAAGCCCTGAGGAATGCGCGCAGCCGGTCCAGCACCAGATCCGGGCGCTGGTCCACGATCCAGTGTCCGACGCCAGGCACCAGCTCCACGGCGAAATCGCTGATGTGGTCTTCGTATCCGTTGGTGCCGTCGGGGGTGATCACCGGATCCTCCGTGCCGGTGAGCCAGCGGACCGGAACGTCCACCCGGGCGTCTTTGTATTCGCCGCGCGACCAGCGCAGCATTTCGGTGCGCTGAAACGAGCGGTACCAGCGCGACCCGGCCTCCGCGTGACCCGGCTCGGTCATGCACTCGAGGTAGAGGCGCATGTCCTCCTCGGGCAGCCTGAAACCGCCGCCCACCCAGGACGCCAGCATGCGGGCGTAGCGGGCCTTGGGGTCGCTGATCAATCGCGGGCCGATCACCGGCAGCGAGATCGGAATCTGATACCAGAACCGCCAGAGCTTGCCCAGCGCAGCGAGGTCGCGCTTGACGAAGGGCGCTGCCGTATTGCAGCCGAAGAAGCCGGTCACCTTCTCCGGATGACGCAGCATCATGATGAACGCGGCCGGCCCGCCCCAGTCGTGCGCGACCAGCGTGACCTGCTCGACAGCCAGCGCGTCCAGCAGGCCGGCCAGGTCGTCGGCCAGCTCGCTTTTGAGGTATCGGGTCGGCGGCGCCGAACTCCAGCCCGACCCGCGTAGATCGGGGCAGAGCACGCGGTAACCGTCGGCGGCCAACGGCCCGATCAGCGCGTGCCATTCCCACCAGTTCTGCGGAAATCCGTGCACCAGCATCACCACCGGACCGTCAGCCGGGCCGGCATCCGCCACATGGATGGTGACTCCGTCGCCCAGGTCGACGAACCGGTGTTCAACGCCTTCGAGTTCGGGCATGGTGACCATCTGACAGAACCTACTGCAGGAACCGCTCCACGTAGGGCGCGAAGCGTTCGCGCAGGTCTGCTTCGTCCAATCCGAACATCTCGAATGACGTCTCGACACTGCCCAGGCGCCCCCGCTGGTGACCAGACAGGTAGCCGGCGACGGCGGCGCGCACCTCGTCGGTGAACGGTTCGTCGGCCAGCGCGTAGATCCGTTTGGCGATGCCCACTTCGTCGGCCATGAAGTCGTCGAATCGGACGTCGATGGACCGGTCGTGCCCGAAGATGTCGCGGTCGCGGACCAGGGCGCTGAGCATGCGATCAAGGCGTTCGATCCAGTATTCGGCGATCTGGTGCACCGGCACCGGGGAGCGGTGCATCCGCGCCGAGTAGGTGATCATCGCAATCATCGACAACGCCACCGGCACCGGGTCGCGGTGGGTGAACACCACGATGCTGTCCGGGAAAACCCGGTCCAGCACCGGCACCTGCTCGAGGTGCTGTGGGGACTTGAGCAGCCAGCGCCGCCCGCCGCGCAGGAATTGCATCGCCTTGAGCTGGCGGGCGAGGTAGCGGTAGTGCGGCGTCTGGTCGTGGGTCTGGTAGTAGTCGCGCCAGCGCGGCACGTGACCGAGCGTCTCGAACAGCATGGTCGAGAAATCGTTGGCCAGGAGCTGGATCTCCTCGTGGACGTGGTCGGTGGTCATCTCGTGCATCAGCGCGAAATGCGGCATGACCAGGTCGATCACGCTGACCGCAACGTCCATCCGCGCCCGGCGCTCCTCGATACCGCTTTCGGAAGGCAACGGAAACGGCTCGTTGCTCTCCCAGTACGGCATGGTGCGGAAGGTGGGTGGCGCTGCCAGCAGGTTGTGCAGGTGGGTGGTGCCGGTCCGGGGCAGGCCCGCGATCACCACCGGCGAGTGCAGTTCGATGTCGTCGATCTCAGGATGACGGCTCGTCAGGTCGGTGAGCAGCAGCCGGTTCTTGAGCATTTGCAGCAGTTGGCCGTAGAAGTTGACGACTCCGGCGTCGTGCAGGCCGTCGATGTCGCGCACCGCGGCGAGGTAGACGTCGAGGCGTTCGCGGTAGTCGTCGGGGCCGAAATCGACCAGGCCGGTGTCGGCGCTGGCCTGGGCGTGCAGTGCGTCGGAATCCAGCGGACAGTTCGCGGCCATCGCGGCCATCATGTCCAGGATCGGCTGGGCCTCGGCGCTGAACCGGGGCTGCTCTAGATCGTCGAGGCGGGTCACGCCGAATTATGTTACTTTGAGTTTCGTAATGGTTCTAGATCTGGGTCGTCCCCGTGATCCGCGCATCGACGCGGCGGTGCTCAACGCGACCGTTGAACTGCTCGCCGAAACCGGTTATCCCGGCCTGTTGGTCTCGGCGATCGCCGAACGGGCCGGCACCAGCAAGCCGGCCATCTATCGGCGCTGGGCCAGCAAGGCCCATCTGGTGCACGAGGCGGTGTTCCCGATCGGTGCTGCGACCGAAATCCCGGACACCGGAACGTTTTCCGACGATCTGCGCGAGATGGTGCGGCGCACCACCGCGGTACTCACCACACCGGCGGCCCGGGCAGCGCTGCCCGGACTGGTCGCGGAGATGGCCGCCGACCCGACGCTGCATTCGGCACTGCTGGACCGGTTCGCCGGAATCTTCGCCGGCGGACTGGCCGGGCGCCTGCACAGTGCCGTCGCCCGCGGCGAGGTCCGTCCCGACGTATCCGCCACCGAACTTGCCGAGGCGATCGCCGGTCTGACCCTGATCGCCCTGCTCACCCGGATCACCGCACTCGACGATGCCTGGGTCGAACGCACCACCACACTGCTCCTGGAAGGAATCGGCGCATGACACACGAGTCGACCGCGGCCTGGAAAGACCTGTTGGCCACCCTCGGCGAGCTGGACCGCGGCTTCCTCGAAGGCGACAAGGCCGTCTCCGACGACCGCCACATCGCCGACGGCTACCGCATGCTGGCCACCACGCTCGGAGTCGCGCTGGACACCTATTTGTTCACCGAACCCGGGCGCCCGCAGTTCTTCGCGGTCAACAGGCCGTTTCGCCGCGATCGCCGCTGGGGTGGCGACAACACCGATGCCTACTACTTCTGCTGTCCGGTGGACCCGCAGCGGCGCTACCGGATCAGCGGCAACAAGGGCGACAGCGTGTACTTTTCGCTGACCGCCTACAACGAACCCTCGCCGGGCGCCTGGTCGGACCGGGTGGTCTCGATCGTGCGCGACACCGACCTCGACGTGGACGCCGACGGCAACTTCAGTTTCGAGTTCCCGCCGACGCCCGGCGCTGCTGTACTGATGACCAGGGACTACCAGGCCGACCCGTCCACCGGTCGCCCGGTCACCTGGGAGATCGAGGCGCTGGACACGCCGGAACCGATCCGGCACGGGGACGCCGAGACCGCGGCGCGGTTACGGGCCGCGACCACCTGGCTGCGCACCATGTTCGCGATCGTACCGCTGGCGGTGGGCGCCCGGGCCGCGGACGAGCATGCGCTGGGACACGAAGTAGGTTATGCGGCAAACCAATTCGCCGATCCCTATCAGGTGCCTGATGCCAACTTCGGCTGGTCGGCACGCGACGCGTGCTACGCCTACGGCAGTTTCGTGCTCGACGACGACGAGGCACTCGTGATCACGCACCGGCCCCCGTCGTGCCGGTTCTGGAACCTGGTGGTGTGGAACCAGTTCATGGCAACCTATGGCGCCTCGGAGGGCCCCGACATCCGCTGTTCGGTCAACGGCCACAGCGCCGTGCCCAACAGTGACGGGTCGGTGACCGTCGTGTTGTCCAATGAGGTGACCGGACACCCGAATTCGTTGACGACGCTGGGTTACCCGCGTGGCAATCTGGCCTTTCGCTGGTTCCTGGCCGACGGGGTACCGGCGCGGCCCGAGGTCGAGCTGGTAAAGCTCTCGGACGCACCTACCGAGACCGACTAGACGTCGGTGCCAGTTCGAGACTGCGACCAGGGTGACCCGATATCGGATGACACACCCTGGCCGCAGTCTCGGCGCCACCAGTACAGGCTGGTGAAGAATCAGGCAGCCACCAGCTCTGGCTCAGCGGGCGCCGGAGCCTTGGTGCGGGACCCGAACTTCCACGAGTCAGGGAAGGTCAGCCGCACGATCTTGCGGACCACCGTGCCGAATTGCTGCAACAGCGGACCCTTGTTGTACGGGATTCCGTAGCGCTCGCAGATCTCCTGCACCTCCGGGGCGATCTCGGCGTAGCGGCGGGCCGGCATGTCCGGGAACAGGTGGTGCTCGATCTGGTGGGACAGGTTGCCCGACAGCAGGTGGAAGACCTTGCCGCCGGTCAGGTTCGCCGAACCCAGCACCTGCCGGAAGTACCACTGGCCGCGGCTCTCGTCCCGGGTCTCCTCGACGGTGAATTCCTGCGTGCCGTCCGGAAAGTGCCCGCAGAAGATGATCATGTACGACCACACGTTGCGCATCAGGTTGGCGGTCAGGTTGCCGGAGAGGACGAACGGCGCGAACGGGCCGGCCAGCAGGGGGAAGGCGACGTAGTCCTTGAGCGTCTGCCGGCGGGTCTTCTTCCAGATCTCCTTGAGCGTCTCGCGCTTGTCGCGCAGCTTGATCTCACCGGCGCGGATCCGTTCGGTCTCCAACTCGTGCAGCGCCACGCCGTACTGGAACAGCACCATCAGCAGGAACGCGTAAGCAGGGTTGCCCAGGAAGTAGGGCTCCCACGGCTGGTCTTCGCTCATCCGGATGATGCCGTAGCCGATGTCGCGGTCCATTCCCACGATGTTGGTGTGGGTGTGGTGCATGTAGTTGTGCGAGTGTCGCCACTGGTCGGCCGGGCAGGCGGTGTCCCACTCGAAGTCGCGGCCGGAGATCGTCGGGTCACGCATCCAGTCGTACTGACCGTGCATGATGTTGTGGCCGATCTCCATGTTGTCCATGATTTTGGCGATGCCCAGCATGCCGGTGCCGAACAGCCAGAACGGCGGCAGGAACAGCAGCGCCCGCCCGCCGACTTCGAGGCTGCGCTGCAGCTTGATGACCTTGCGAATGTATTCGGCGTCTTCTTCGCCGAGGTCGGCCATCACGCGTTCCTTGATGGTGTCGAGCTCGCGGCCGAAGGCGTCGGCCTGTTCCTTGGTGAGGCTGATCTTGTTCTGTGACATGGCTTTTCCTTCTGTATTCCGTGGTGGCAGGGCGGTCAGAGGGAGATCTCGACGTCGCCGACGGGGGCGGTGACGCAAATTTGCACCTTCTCGTCGGGCGCGGTGGAAACAGCGCCGGTGACCAGGTTTCGTACGGTCCCGGAGGTCTTGCGGCGGGTGCAGGTGTGGCAGATGCCCATCCGGCAGCCGTTCTGCGGTGTCAGACCGGCCGCTTCGGCCTGCTCCAGAATCGAGCGGCCGTCGTCGGCGACGTCGACGTTGCTCTCCGCAAAGACCACTCGACCACCCGTCGGGGCGGCCGGTGCCGCGATCACCGGCGGCACGAAGCTTTCGGTGAACACGTTTTCACAGTTGGCCGCTGCACAGTGCTCCCGCACGGCATCGACCAAAGCGGTTGGCCCGCAGACGAACACCGCGTCGGGTGCTGTCATCGCTGCCGCCAGGTGCTCGGCGCCGAACCGGCCGTCCAGGTCGCCGGCGCCGGATCGGGTGTAACCGTGCAACACCCGCACACCGGGCATCGTGGCCAGCTCGTCGCGGTAGCAGGCTTCCTCGGCGGTGCGGGCGTAATGCACGAAGGCGAGTTCGGTGCCCCGGTGGTTCGGGTGGCCTTCGGCGACCAGGGTGCGCAGCATGGCCAGCACGGGCGTGATGCCGCTACCGCCGGAGACGAACAGGATCCGGTTCGGTCGCTGCTCAGGCAATACGAAGTCACCACCGACCCCGTCCAAGCCGACTACCAGGCCGGGACGGGCCTGCTCATAGAGGAAAGTCGAGACCAGACCGCCATCGTGGACGCCGACCGTGAACTCGAGTTGGGTGCTGCCCTCGACGTTGGCCGGCGAGTAGCACCGGGAGTGCATGCGGCCGTCGATCTCGACCGTGACGTTGACGAACTGTCCGGCCTTGACGGTGTGGCGCTCGGTGAAGGCGGGATTCGGGGCCAGCGTCAGGGTGACGCTGCGCGGCGTGGACCGCCGCACATCGACCACCTTGGCGCGGGCTTCGCCCGACGTCCAGGTCGGCGTGACGAGCTCGGTGTACCGGTCGACGCCGTGCGGACCGGTGAGCAGGTCGACCAGGTCGGATCTCAGGACCCGCTTGGCGATCGTCCGAGTGAAAGTTTGAGTGAACATATGTACACCGTGACATCCGTTGATGCAGGTGGTCAAGGGTTTTCACCGGCCTTGTGGTACGGTTCACATAGTGAACGGTCGTACTCCTAGCTCACACTCCCGGCGCACCAGCCCGGATAGGGTCCGCGACCGGGTGCGGGACAGCCCGTCACGCGAGGAACGCAAGGAGGCGACCCGGCGCGCCATCGTCGCCGCGGCACTCAAACTGCTCAACGACCGCAGCTTCAGCGCCCTGAGCCTGCGCGAGGTCACCCGGGAAGCGGGTATTGTGCCGGCCGCGTTCTACCGCCATTTCGAGTCGATGGAGGCGCTCGGACTGGTGCTCATCGACGAGTCATTCCGCAGCCTGCGCGACACGCTGCGGGGCGCGCGGGCCGGGAAGCTGGACCCCAACCGGGTCATCGAGTCATCGGTCGAGATCCTGATCGCCAGCGTCGCCGAGAAGCGCGAGCACTGGCGGTTCATCTCCCGGGAGCGTTCCACCGGATTGTCGGTGCTGCGCTACGCGATTCGCACCGAGATCCGGTTGATCACCTCGGAGTTGGCCACCGACCTGGCGCGTTTTCCGCGGCTGAACGAGTGGAGCACCGAGGATCTCAACGTGCTGGCCAGCCTGTTCGTCAACGCGATGATCGTCACCGCCGAAGCGATCGAGGACGCTCAGAGCAACGAAGCGTTGGAAGAGATTCACCGGATCGCGGTCAAGCAACTGCGCATGGTCGCCATCGGGGTGGCCGGGTGGAAATCCAGCCCCTGAGTCATTCCTCCACGACGGTGTAGAGCGAATCACCGTCTTCGGGAGTGCCGTCCACCTGACCCCGGTGCACGCCACCGGACAGCCCGCCTTCGTCGGTGCCGGCCGACCCGGGCCGGATCAGATCCGGTTCCTCGGCGGCCAGTTTCTGGTCCAGCGATTCCCCTTCCCGCTCCTCCCGCGGGGTCATGCCGAACTTGTCGGCCTCACTCCACTGATCGGGCGGGTCGACAACGGTGTCGCCGTCGTCGTTGCGCAGTTCGTCGGAGTCAGTCGACTCCTGTGGGCTCAGGGTGTCGTCGGGGCCGCCTTGCATGCGCAGTTGGTTGCCCATGACCACCGCGGCTAAACCCGCTCAGCGCGGGTCGCGCCACATCGGCCACAGGCTCGGTCCCCCGTCGGGAACCTTGATCTCACCGGTGACGGTGAAGCCGAAACGTTCGTAGTACGGCACATTTTCGGGTTTGGACGACTCCAGATAGGCCGGGCAGTATTCGGCGTCGCAGCGCTCCAGCCGCGACCGCATCAGGGCCTGGCCGAACCCCTGCCCCCGGACGCTGGGGTCGCTGCCGATGACCGCCAGATACCAGTGCGGCTCCTCGGGGTGCACCCGCTTCATCAGCTCCTGGAGCCGACGGCCCGGTCCGGTGTTGAAGCCGAACACCCGCAGGAAGGTCGGGATCTGCGCCAGCTCCGCCCGGCGCGATTCGCGCCACTTGTCCGGCGGGTCCCACAGGGCCGCCGCGCCGATGCCCGGCCCGTCGGTGGCCACCTCCACGCCACCATGCGCCAAATGGTGGTGCCGGGTCATGGTGGCGAACATCCGGTGCAGGTGGCGGCGGCGCGCGTCGTCGTCGGGCAGCAGCCACACCGAGATGGGATCGTCGAAGAACGCGCGGCCCAACGTCCGTCCCAGTTCGCGAACATCGGCTCTGCGCGCTGGGCGCACCTGGGGAGTCACCCTGTCGACGCTAGCAAGGCCCTTACGATGGGGTGGCTCCAACGACAAGGCCGGTGCACCGCAGCGCCGGGGAACGGTGGCCAACGGTGTGGGACTTCGAAACCGACCCGGAATACCAGGCGAAACTGGACTGGGTCGAAGAATTCATGGTGACCGAACTCGAGCCGCTCGACCTGGTCGCACTCGATCCGTATGACAAGAACAACGACGAGATGATGGCGATCCTGCGGCCGCTGCAGCAGCGGGTCAAGGACCAGGGGCTGTGGGCTGCACACCTGCGCCCCGAGCTGGGCGGCCAGGGCTTCGGCCAGGTCAAACTCGCGCTGCTGAACGAGATCCTGGGACGTTCGCGCTGGGCGCCGTCGGTGTTCGGTTGTCAGGCACCGGATTCGGGGAATGCCGAAATCCTGGCGCTGTTTGGCACCGACGATCAGAAAGCGCGCTACCTGCAGCCGTTGCTGGACGGCGAGATCACCTCCTGCTATTCGATGACCGAACCGCAGGGCGGTTCGGACCCCGGCCTGTTCGTCACCGCTGCCACCCGGGACGGGGACGATTGGATCATCAACGGCGAGAAGTGGTTTTCCAGCAACGCCAGGCACGCGTCGTTCTTCATCGTCATGGCGGTCACCAACCCCGAGGACCGCACCTACGAGAAGATGTCGTTGTTCATCGTGCCGGCCGAGACGCCGGGCATCGAGATCATCCGCAATGTCGGCGTGGGCGCCGAGTCGTCCAAGCGAGCCAGCCACGGTTACGTGCGATACAACGACGTCCGGGTACCGGCCGATCACGTGCTCGGCGGTGAAGGTCAGGCGTTCATGATTGCGCAGACCCGGCTGGGTGGTGGCCGCATCCACCATGCGATGCGCACAATCGCGTTGTCCCGCAAGGCTTTCGACATGATGTGCGAGCGGGCGGTGTCACGCAGGACCAGGCATGGCAGATTGTCGGACTTCCAGATGACCCAGGAGAAGATCGCCGACAGCTGGATCCAGATCGAGCAGTTCCGGTTGCTGGTGCTGCGGACCGCGTGGCTGATCGACAAGCACCACGACTATCAGAAGGTGCGGCGCGACATCGCGGCGGTCAAGGTGGCGATGCCTCAGGTACTGCACGACGTCGCGCAGCGCGCCCTGCATCTGCACGGGGCACTCGGCGTCTCCGACGAGATGCCCTTCGTCAAGATGCTGGTGGCGGCGGAATCGCTGGGCATCGCCGACGGCGCCACCGAGCTGCACAAGATGACGGTGGCCCGTCGCACGCTCAAGGAATACCAGCCGGTGACGACGCCGTTCCCGTCGCAGCACATCCCGACCCGTAAGGCCGAAGCGGAGGCCAGGCTGGCTGCCCGCCTGGAACACGCGGTCGCCGAATTC
>NZ_JCALCL010000017.1:0-73194 GCF_059812325.1 Mycobacterium sp. NGS61 | reverse complement strand
AGCTCTTCCTTTCCATCTCTTCGATTCAGCCGAATCGCAAAACCATCACTGCCCGTTACGCGGTAAGTCATCTCGCTGACTTTCCGGCCCCCCTTCCTCTCCGGCCTGCTCCCAGGTACCTGGCATCATCGGAACCTTTGGGCCACCGCCGAATTCGTCGCCGGCCAGCGCCGTCAGCCCGGCGGCCTGCTGCACCGTCTGCCTGGGGATGGTGCCGGCGTAGCCGAACGTGCCGGCGCCGCGCTCGGACGCCTGCGCGTCGTCGCCGTTCCAGATGGGATCGACGGCGGAGTCCATGTCCAGGAACTCGTCGCTGTGGTCGTGCAGCGGTGCGCGACGCCGCCGCTTGGCCCGGGCCGCTGCGCTGCTCACCGCGGCCGCTCCGGCGGCGGGAATGGTCGCGGCGGGCGCCTTGGCCGCGGTACGGCCACCCACGGTCGGACCCAGACTCGGCCCCCAGTCATCCGGTCCGGCAACGGCATACGGGAAAGCCGCCGTCGCCGGGGCGGTCGCGGGCACCGAACCGGCGGGCACACCCGCGGCCGGCGCGGACGCCGGCGCCCCGGCCGGACCCGCCACCGTCGAACCGAGTCCCACGGCCGGGAAGCTCTGGTGCTGGGCGACCGGCATCGGCGCAGGCGGCGGTGCCGCCGCCGGGACCTCCGGAATCACGTCCACGTTCAGCAGACTCAGGAAACCCAGACTGGCCAGCCCGACGGCGAGCAGCGGGGGTGCCCACAGCGGCGCACTGAGCACCGTGCCCCAGGTACCCCAACCGACCGGCTGGAAGAACGCCTGGTAACCCAGCGCGAACAGCAGCGGCCCCCAAGTGACCAGGGCGGCCTGCGGGTTGGTGGCGAAGTCGATGATCATCTGCTCGATGGCCGGCAGCGGATTGGACAGGAAGTCCCACAGCAACTGGCCGTCGGGCAGCGTCAGCACGTAGGAACGCAGCAGGTCCACGATGATCTGCAGGATGTTGAACTGCGAACCGGCGTCGGCGGCGGGTGCGGCTGCGGCGGCCTGGGTGACGTCGGCCGCCGATGCTGCCTCCGCACCGGGGTTGACGATGGTCGGCGCCGCAGTGCTGCGGGGCGCCGAGGCCAGCGCCGTCCCCGCGGCCGCCTGGTACAGGCCCATCGTGGCCGCGGCCTGCAGCCACATCCGCGTGTAGTCGGCTTCGTTGAGCGCGATCGGGATGGTGTTGAGCCCGAAGAAGTTCGTCGCCACCAGCACGCCGTGCATGACGTGGTTGGCGGCCAGCTCCGTCAGTGTCGGCATGGCCCCCAAGGCGGCGGTGTATGCCGACGCCGCGATGTCGTGCTGGGCCGCCGTTCCGGCCGCATCGGCGCTGGCCTGTTGCAGCCACGCTACATACGGCAGATGTGCCGCGGCATATTGTTCGGCGGTCGGCCCCTCCCACGAACCCGCCTGTACTCCGCCCACCAGACCGCTGAGTTCTGCTGCCGTCGCCGCGTATTCGGCGCTGAGCGCGTTCCAGGCCCCGGCGGCCGCCAACAGCGACGCCGGTCCCGGCCCACTACTCAGCAACGCCGAATGCACCTCAGGCGGCGATGCAATCCAGATCGGCCCCAGGGGGGAGCTCATGGTCAGCCGCCCGCGATCCCGTAGGTCGCAGCGGCCGCCGCGTCACCGGCGAGGTAGCTGGCGCCCGCCGTGCCAACACCGACACCGGCCCGGCCCAGCTCTTCGACACCCTGCGCCGCGACGGCGGCGTGCTCCTGGCCCTGGGCGCTGAACCCGGCAGCGGTCTGCAGCGACACGGGGTCCGCGGCCGGTGGCACCACCGCGGTGATCAGCGGCGCCGCAGCGGCGTGCGCCGCCGCCAATCGGGCGGTCAAGGCTTCCACGGCGGCGCTCGCGCCGGCCAGTCCTTCAGGAACTACTCGCAACGCCATTACTGACTTCCTTTCTGTTGCGTATCACCGAATATCGCGGCTGCACCGACGAGCGGATTGACCAACTGGATGAAGGTCGGGTAGTCGCTGTCGGTGAGGAGCATGGCGCGGCCGGCGGGCAGCCGGCTGAACCGCTGGCCGCGAATCTTGCCGCTGTCCTGTGGATTTCCGGCCAGCATCAGGGTGGTCGCCTGCAAGTCGTTGAACCGGCGCAGCAACGGATTGGTCATCAGGCCGTGTGCCGACCCCGAGGCACGGCCGGTGACGATCACCCGCAGTCCCAGTTCGCTGGCCTGGCCGAGCAGACCGATCAGCGGGGTCCACGGTCGCTGCCCGAGGTAGGGGCCGCTGGTGGCCGGTGAGTCCGGGATCTGATCGACGTCGTCGATGATCAGGTAATGGGTGTGGCCGGACGGGTGGTCGGCTGACTGGTCCCGGAAGTTCCAGCGGGACAATTCAGCCGGCGACAGGCCCGCCGGCGGACGGCGCGATTCGATGAGGTTGGCCAGCCCGATCATCGCCGGGGTGATCCGGTCGATGTTGGCCGTGTACTCGTTGTCGGCGAACAGCGGCTCGTCCACCAGGTGCAACCGGCGGTCCAGCACGGTGAAGGCCACCTGGTCGGCGGTCGAGTTCTCGCGGATGGTCCGGATGATGTGGCGCAGCAGCGTGGTCTTGCCGGACTTGCTGTCGCCGAACACCATCAGCAGCGGGTTCTCGACGAAGTCGTGGACCACCGCCGCAAGGTCTTCCTCGCGCTGGCCGAGCACGACCCGTTCCGGTCCCCGATACAGCGCACCGACCGCTGCCGGCGTGAGGTCGGTGGGCAGCAACCGCACCGGCGGTGCGGCCTGGCCCGGGTAGCGCGCGTTGATCGCGGGGATCTGGTCCAGCTCCGGTTCGGCGAACAGGAAATGCTGGGCGGCCATGGTCAACCCCCGACCCGGCTGGTCGTGCGGCACCGCCTCGGCCGGGCGTTGCAGCGCTCCGGTCACCCGGACGTTGCTGTCCCGCGCGTCGTGCAGCTTGAGCTCCAGGCGCAGGCCCAGCCCGTCCCGCATCGCCAGCGGCACCTCCAGCCAGCTCGGCGTGGTGATGACCACGTGGATGCCGTAGGCCAGGCCGACGTTGACCAGTTCGGTCACCTTGGCCAGCAACGGGTTTCGAGTGTTGAACTGGTCGGTGTTGTCGCGGCCGAAACCGTACAGGTTGTCGATGACCAGGAACACCTCGCCGAACCCGTCGTCCGCGAGGCCGGAGTCCGGCGCGGCGTGCTGGCCGTTGCCGGGACGGTCGCGGAAGGTCTCGCGCTGCTGACGCGACAGCAGCAGCTGCTCGAGCTCGCCGAAGGTGCGCCGGATGCGTTCGGGCTCCAGCGCCGAGGCGACACTGCCGACGTGCGCCAGACCCTCCAGCGCGCGCAGCTGACCGCCGCCGTAGTCCAGGCAGTAGAACGTGACGTCGCGCGGCGAGTGCAGACCGGCCGCCGACATGATGAACGTCTGCAGCGCAGTCGATTTCCCGGACTTCGGACCACCGTGGATGACCATGTTGCCGGCCGACGAGGTCGCGTCGAACACCAGCGGGTCGCGCCGCATCTCGAAGGGCTTGTCGACCTCGCCGAGCGGCCAACGCCACTGCCGGGGCGGTATCCCGGCCCGGGCGAGCACCGAGGTCAGCGGGATCGGCTCGTCCAGCGGCGGCAGCCAGAGCTGCGGTGCCCGCGGCCCGTAGGCGGCCAGCTGCTCGCCGATGGTCGCGATCAGCTTGCGCGGCGGACCGGCCGGTTCGTCTTCCTCGATGCCGGAGATCACGGTGCCCGGGTCCGGCTCCACGGCGCCGGCCGTGAACAGCTTCGGTTCTGGAGCTGACTGCACGACAAGGGTTTTGGCGGTCTGCGGCGGCTCGTAGATGCCGTCGACGTAGGTGGACCGGAACTTGATCGGGGTCGCACCCGGCGCGGGCACCAGGAACCCGATGCCTTTGTGCTCCTTGCCCGATTCGATGTGGTAGGCGTCCTCGACGCCGATGATCTGCCGGGACACGCTGGGGCTGGCCACCTTCAGACCGATCCGGTACGAGGTGTTCTTGTCGATGTCCTTGATCTTGCCGACGTCCAGGGTCTGCGACGCGAACAGGATGTGGATGCGGAACGAACGGCCCTTGCGCGCGACGTAGTCGAACAACTCCGCGTACTCCGGGTGATCGGCCAGCATCAGAGTGAATTCGTCGGCGACCACGAAAAGTGTTGGCACGGGCGGTAAGTCGTGCCCGGCAGCCTGCGCCGCCTCGTACTCGGTCACCGAGTTGAACGCGCTGCCCTGCACCCGCCGGCCGGCCTCGCGCAGCAACATCTCGCGCCGGGCCACCTCGCCGCGCAGCGTGTCGGCGAACCGGTCGGCCAGCGACTTCTTCTCCGCCATGTTCGAGATGACCGCGACCACCTGCGGGAAATTGCGGAAGCTGTCGGCCCCGGCTTCACCCTTGAAGTCGGCGTAGATGACGATCAGGCGGTCCGCGGAGTGAGTGGTCAACAGCGACAACAGGATCGACATCAAGGTCTGCGACTTGCCCGAACCCGTCATACCGATCATCAGGCCATGCGGACCCATCCCGCCCTCGGCCTCGTCCTTGAGGTCGAACATCAGCGGCTCGCCGGTCGCGGTCACGCCGATCGGCACGCGCAACTCGTCGTCGCGGCGCCGCGGTGCGAACAACGCGGGCACATCCAGCCGGGAGGCATCCGGAATCCCCAGCAGCGTGGTGAAATTCGCCCCGCGGGTGGCCGCCGACCGCAGCCCGGTGTGGGTCGGGTTGGAGTCCCAGCGGGACAGCCGACGCGCCAGGTGCGACGCGTCCTCGGCCCCCAGTCCGTCGGCGGAGTCGATGTAGGGTTGCCAACCGCCGGTCTGCCAGCGCTGGATGCCGCCACCCGCGATCCGCAGGATCGGCTTCTCCGGGTCGGAGTACTGCTCGCGGTTGGGCGGTGTGGCCGAGATGTGCAGGACGGTGACGCCCGCGCGTCCGACGGCCAGCGTGGACGCGGTCAGGTCGTAGTCCGGGTCATCGACGACGATCAGCAGATGCCGCAGGGCGTCGACCGGCTGCCCGGTGAACGCCGGGCGGTCCTCCAGCGCCGGCGCCAGCAGCTCGGCCAGATCGTCGGCATCGGTGGTGAGGTAACGGGCCGGGCCGACGCCGTCGACCTGGCCGGGAATGTCGACGTGCGGCAACCACTTCAACCACGACCAGTCGGCACTCTCCAGATTGCGGGAGGCCAGCGCGACACTGAGCACGGTCGGGTCATGCCAGGTGACCGCGTGGGCGATCCACGCGCGTACCGCCGCGTGCACGTCCGGCTCGCCGCCATCGGGGCCGGGCAGCACGCTGATCCGCGAGACCTTGCTCAGGTCGATACCCGTCGGCACGTCGGCGACGGTCCGCTGGGTGTCGAGCAGGCTACGTAATGCGCTGTGCGACACCGGTTCCAGGTCGATCTCATCGGCGATGTCATTCACCCGTAGCGTGGTGGTGAGCGGCGCGGAGTGGCGACCGGCGCGCAGTACCAGGAAGTCCGGGTCGTGGGGGTCACGCTCCCACTGGCGCCGGGAACCGGGCACCGCGGCCAGCGCCCCGGGCTCCGGATGCGACCACTGCGCGGCGGCGCGCTGCTCGGCGGCGGCGGCCCGGATGTTGTCCCGGACCACCGACAGGTACCGCAGGTAGTCGGCACGTTCTGCGTCGACTTCCTCGGTACGCATCTTGTTGCTGTCGCCGCGGTAGAGCGCGGTGGCGGCCAGCAGCAGCACGAACGGGAAGAACAGCGTCTGCGGCGAGATCAGCCGCATGCCGGTGGCGAACAGCGCGACGATCATGCCGACGATCAGGATGCCGATCAGGTACGGCATCGCACGCCGGAACAGCGACGGCGGGATGACCCGCGGCAACTCCGGCGGCGCCTCGATGGTGATGGTGCCCTTGCGGGCATTCGGCGGCGCCAGCCGTCGGCGTGCCTCGAAGATCAGTCTGCTCATCGGGGCTCCCCTTCGGCGGATACCGGACGGCCCGGTCGGCTGTCCGGCGGCAAACCGTCATGCGCCAACAGCGCATCGGCGCGCGACAGCGTCGGACCTGCTGCGAACAAGGACAGGATCGACCACGGGATGGCCAATGGCGGCGACTGCAGCCCAAGTGCCTCAACGGCTTTGCCGTTGGTCCCGGACCGGTCGGACTCGTTGTCGATGCCGTACCGCACCCCGGTGTCGGAGACCCAGAACAGCGAGCCGGTCGCCGGCGCCGCCGCACCACCGCCCACCGTCTGGGTGAAGTATCCGGTGCCCGGGGTGAGCGCGATCTTGGCCCCACCCCCGACCAGATCGACGGTGCGCACGCCCTCGGCCACCGGCAGTGCCGAACCCGTCAACAGGGTCAGGGAACTGGTGGCGGCGCCGGACGGCTTGCTCCACAAGGCACAGGCGAGCGGGTTGCTGGCCGCGTTGACCAGGGTGACCGGCTGGGCGGGGTAACGCGAGGTGTCCAACATCCGCGAGACGGGCAGCTTGGCCACCTCGTCGGCGGCCAACCGCGGCGGTTGTTGCAGGCCATAGGAATTGGTGTTGCGCAGGATCGAGGCCAACACCGGCGAGATCGGCTGCAGACCGTCGGGCAGTACCGCGTAGAAGGTGTCCGAGCCGGCCCTGTCCAGCGAATAGGCCACCACCACGCCGCCGATCGGGGCGGGGACGGGGTAGCCCGCCGGGGCACCGGCGTTCGGGATGGGCGGCGCCGCCAACGGCGCCGACTCCGGAATCGCATTGAACAGTCCGGCCGCAACCGGCCGCGGCGCCGGCACCTCGGTGCCCAGGCCGAGCGCGTTGGTGACCGCATGGTCGGCCAGGTTGATCTGGCTGCGCTTGCCTTCCCACAGCAGCCAGGTGCCGTTGCCCCCGGAAGCGGCTGCGTCGACCAGGATCACCTGCGTCGGACTGATCGCCGCGGCCCGGGTGCCGTCGGTCTTCGGTTGTCCCGCAATAACAGTCACACCGGTGCTGCGGGCGCCGCGCCCACCCTGCCCGGTGACGCCGTCGCACACCGTCCAGGCCGCGTCGCGGGAGCTGCTCTGCACCATGCGCTCCGGGGCGCCCGGGATGCCGATCAGGTTGCCGCGCGCAAACCGGTCCAGCTCAGCACTTTTCACTGTGGTCGGGTTGACCGGCTGACCGGCGATCAGCCGGGCGGAGGTCAGGTTCAACACCGGGTGCAACTGATCGCCCACCCGCACATACAGTGCGGCCGTGGACCGGTCGGCCAGTACCACGTTGTTGCCGACCTGCCCATTGGGCCGGATCAGCGAGAACACGAAGCAGCCGATCAACCCGGTGATCAGCAGCAGCACGCCCATCATCACCGCGCGCGACTGGGTGCGCAGCGGGTCGACCAGCATCCTGGTGTCGTGCAGCGCGATCCCAGAAGCGATGCGGCGCATCACAAATCGCCAACCTGTCACCTGGTGCCGGGTGACGAAACCGCGCCGATATTCCACCTTGTCGGGGTGCTCGTTGACCGGGGTGCGAGAGGTGAACGAACGTCGGTCGTCCGCCCATTCGCCGTCGGCGTCGTTCTTGCTCATGCCGGCACCGACAGTCCCAGCCCGCGCAACAGCGGGGCCACGGTGTTGCCGACATCTTGTGCGGTGATTGTCATCAGGTCCTCATCGGTGAATTCACCCGTACCGGCCTGCTCGGAGTGGTCGAGCCGGAATTCGCGCTCCTCTTCCGACCGTTCGACGATGTTCCGGACGAACCGGCCGTTGCCCGCGATGTCGAGGCTGCGCCGGCTGATCCCGTTGCTGTCCGGCGAAGACGTCTGCGCCAGGTGGGTGAAGAGTCGCTGCATGTCCTCCAGCGCGGCCGGCTCGAATACGCTGTCCCGTTGCTGCGCCATGAGATTCGCGATCTCGGTCAGCTCCGCCGGCTGGTAGGACGGGAAGTCGATGCTGCGGGTGAACCGCGACCGCAGACCCTCGTTGGTGTCGAGGAACTTGTCCAAGTCGGCTCGATATCCGGCGATGATGACCACCAGCCGGTCGCGGTCATTCTCCATGCGCGCCAGCAGCGTGTCGATGGCCACCAGGCCGAAGTCGTTCTTGGCGCCGGTGGCCACCAGAGCGTAGGCCTCGTCGAGGAACAGCACGCCGTCCAGGGCGCTGTCGATGATGGCGTTGGTCTTGGCTTCGGTTTCGCCGATGTGCTGACCGATCAGGTCGGCACGGTGCACCTCGCGGATGTTCTCGCGTTTCAACAGCCCCAGGCCGCAGTAGATCTTGGCGACCACCCGGGCAATGGTGGTCTTACCCGTTCCGGGCGGGCCGGCGAACACCAGGTGGTGGGTGCGCTGCGCGACGGTCAATCCGCGCTGCTGGCGCAGCACCGCCATGGCGACCGAGCTCTTGAGCCGGGAAACCTGGTTCTTCACCTCGTCGAGACCGATGAATTCGTTGAGTGCCACCTCAGCCTCGGCCAGCAGGGTCGCCTTGCGTTCGCGGGCACCCGGGTCCACGAAGTCGGCGTCGCTGGGCTCGGTGTCGCGGTTCCACGGGTCGGTGCGGGCTTCGATACGCGCCGCGGTGGTGGTGACCATCCCGAAACTCGGGTCGGACAGCGCCTGCTCGATCTCCTGGTTCTCCGGGTTGGCCGCGTAGAGCTCGTGCAACACGTCGCTGGCCGCTTCTTCGTCCACGTGTGCGCGCAGCGCCAGCGCCTTGGCCAGCGCGCCGTCGACCGCGGCCACGGCGATAGGGCCCTCGGGTTCCTCGAGGTAGGACAGCGCCGGAGCGAACATGCCCAACCGGGCCAGCGAGGTGCCCAGCGCGATCTTCACCGCGTGCGCGAAGGCCTCGTCCAGGTCGGTGTCGTTGACGATCGGGGTCAGCAACTTCACGACGTCCGACCAGCGCTCCGCCCGGTAATTGATGACGACCGCGATCCAGCGCGCCTCGCGCGACTTGGGCCGGCGTTCGACGATGCGGCTGACGATGTCGTAGGCCTCGGCGAACTGTTCTTCGGAGGCCAGTGCGGCCGCGTAGGCCAGGTGGAAGTCGTCCGCGGTGGTGGCCCGAAACTGCAGGTACAGGCCGGTGTCGTACCGGTAGCCGAGTGCACCCGGGGTCAGTTCCACCTGTCGTTGCAGCACACCGGCCGTGGCCACGGTGCGCGAAATCTGTTCCAGCACACGCTTGGAGGTGTCGCCGGAGGCCGCCAGGCCGATCCAGGCGTCGCACTGTTCGTGCGCGATCCGGGTCAGCGCGCTGAAGCCCGAGCGGGCCGCGCTCAGGTCGGCGGGACGTTGCCGCTCGTAAACCGCGATGCCCAGGGCCCGGCAGCAGGTGGCGAACCTGCTGATCACGTCTTCGTCGACCCTGCTGTCGGTTCGGGAGGGTCGGGGTTCGGCCGCAACCATGCCCGTCGACAGGCCCGACCGACCACCTATGTCACCGCGTTCCACGCCCCCGCCTTCACCTGAGGTTAAGATCTCCATTGGCAGACTCCGCCCGTTAGCCCCCCGAAGTTAGCATTCCCTAAGCTAACTGTCGAGGCGGTCAATTGCGTGCGCTTCACCACACCAACTCCCGTCTCAGCCCTCTGACCAGCGAGTCTTCTGCTCTTCGCGGCCGAACGACGCCCAGCCGCCCAGCTTACTGAATATGGTTTTCATTAACAACGGCGGGGCGGAGCGGTGCCAGAACCGTTGCAGCGGCGCCTTTCGACACCCGGTGTTACGACTTCGCAGCACTCACCAGCGTGATGCGGGAGAACATCGGCGTGGCCTCGGAGTCCGGGCCGGGGACGGGCCGGCCCACCTCACGCAGGTAATCGTTCAGCGGCGTACCGACCGCCGTCCAGCCGCGCCGGCCGAACCATTCGGTGGCCGGGGCGCATTGCTCGTTGTAGACCAGCTGAAAGAAAGGACGCTGACCGGCATCCGGATCGGCGCGTTCTGCTGCCACCTTGGCCTCGTATTCGTCTCGGGGCAGCGGGGCGCCTTCCTCGATCGCCGCGTGACTACCTGGACCGGCCAACGCGTCGATCCCGGTGAACAGCGCCTCCTGGGCGGTGGCCGGCAGATAGATCAGCAGACCTTCGGCGATCCAGGCTGAAGGTCGTTCGGGGTCAAATCCTTTGTCCCGCAACGCTTGTGACCAGTCGTCGCGGAGGTCGACGGCGATCTCACGACGTTCGGCCCGCGGCTGCGCACCGTGCTCGGCGAGCACCTGCCGCTTGAAGTCGAGGACTTGCGGCTGATCGAGCTCGAAGATCGTGGTGCCTTCCGGCCAAGGCAACCGGTACGCGCGGGAGTCCAATCCGGCCGCCAGGATGACCACCTGCCGCACACCGGCCGCGGCGGCGCGCTCGAAGTAGGCATCGAAGTACCTGGTGCGGCAACCCTGGAAGTTGACGAAGTGCTGACCGAAGTCCTCGCTCTTCAATTCGTGGTCGGGATCCCTGCCGTCGAGGACATCCGCCCACGAACCACCGACCGCACGACAGAACAGCTCCGCGTAGGGGTCAACGACGAGCGGATCGGCCTTCTGCGCCTCCAACGCCCGCGCGGTTGCCACGAACAGTGCCGTCGATCCGACACTTGTGGTGATGTCCCAGCTGTCTCCGTCACTGCGCACCGGGCCGACCTTACGCGCGGCCGGGGTTCCAGCTGTTCGGCAGCATCGGGACCCGGGGGCCGCCGCCGTACTCGTCGCCGGCCAGGGCGGTCAGCCCCGTCGCATCGTCGGCCGACTCGTTGCGAACCGTGCCGGCAAAACCCAGCTTCCCCGCCCCCCGGTTCGACGCGAAGGACTCCGGTTCGGCATCCCAGTCGGGGTCGACGTCGACATTCATGTCGGCGAATTCGTTGCCGTGTTCGTGCAGCGCCGTCCGTCGGCGCCGCTGCCGGCGCGCCTGCTCGCGTGCCGCCGCGGCCGCCGCCACGGCAGCCGCATCGGGCTCTGACGCTTTTCTGCTGGCGTAGGCACCGGCACTCATACCGGAGCCGAACCCGACGCCGGGTCCCCCGCCCACCAGGAAGGGGAAGCCGCCGCCGGCGACCGGAGCCGGCGGGGGCGCCGACGGGGCACTGGTGACCGTGGCTGTTGCCGTCGCGGTGGTAGGTGCCGGGGCGGCCGACGCGGGCGCCGATGCGACGACGGACGGGGCCGCGGTGCCGACGGCCGGCAGCACCGGCGCGGCGGCGACCGGGGGGACGATCGCGGCGACGACGGGGGCTGGAATGGCACCGAGCCCCGCGAGCCCGGCGAAACCGGTGGTCGCACCCAGGTTGGCCACGGCGCTACCCATTGCGGCCGCCAGCAACTGCGGCGACTGTAGCAACGGCGCAAGTTGCGCAAGGTGCGTCGGCCAATCGAATTCGGCGAGCTCGACGACGTATTCCAGCGCCCCCGCGGGATTGGTGAACAGCTGCTGGACGAAGGTTTCGAACTGCTGACCGAACTCCAGGGAACGGGCGACCCACCAGATGGGCTGGGTCGCGTCGGTGATGTCATGCATGTGGACCCCGTTGAGGGTCTCCTCGAGCGGGTCCCAGTTGATCTGGCCGTTGGTCAGCGCGCGCAGCAAGTCCGCGACGAGGAAGTCCAATTGGGTCGGGTCGCCGTGCTCGTGACCCTCGTGGCCCTCCTCCCCCTCGTGTTCGTGGCCGTCTTCGTCCTCGTGCTCGTGCTCGTCGTGCACGATCTCCGGCGCCGGCGACGTCACTGGCGTCGCCGCCGCTGCCGCACCCGAGAGGGCGTCATAGGTCGCCATGGTGGTGGCCGCCTGCACCCACATCCGCGCGTAGTCGGCCTCGTTGAGCGCGATCGGGATGGTGTTGATCCCGAAGAAGTTGGTCGCGACCAGCACGCCGTGTATCGCGTGATTGGCCGCCAGCTCCACCAGCGTGGGCATGGCGGCCAACGCGGTGGTGTACGCGGCCGCCGCCGTCTCGTGCTGGGCGGCGGCGCTGGCGCTGTCGGCACCGGCCTGCGTCAGCCAGGCCACGTAGGGCGCGTGGGCGGCGACATACTGCGCGGCACTCGGCCCCTCCCAGGCCCCGCCCTGCACCGCTGCCAGGGTGGCCACGAGTTCGTCGGCCACCGCGGTGTACTCGGTGCTCAGCGCCGTCCACGCCGCGGCGGCCGACAACAACGGTCCCGGTCCGGGCCCGCTGCTGAGCAACGTCGAGTGCACCTCAGGGGGTGACGCCATCCAAGACATGCATCAGCCAACCATGTTGATGAATATGGTTTTCATTATCGGCCATTCGACACCATATGCGCGCCCTGCGCAAGTCCTGCGCAGCGTGCGTCAGGCGGTATTCGTCGCCGACCGGCAGGCGTCGACGTCCGCGTTCCTGCCGTGGGGCCGACGGCCGGCTACACCAGGGGACGACCGGCCTTGATTCGGCGGTCGAGATCCCACAGCAACACGTTGAACGGGAACTGCCGGACGACGCGCGGCAGCAATCCGTTGCCGATGCGCACCACCGTCATCAGCTGGTCGAACAGCAGTTGCCGGGTGCGGTCCCACGGGAAGCCCATCTCGTCCCGGAACTTCTGCGGCAGGAATCCGGTGGTGATCAGCAACGCGAGACTTTCCGGGAGCGCGG
This sequence comes from Mycobacterium sp. NGS61, assembly GCF_059812325.1. Classification (NCBI taxonomy): domain Bacteria; kingdom Bacillati; phylum Actinomycetota; class Actinomycetes; order Mycobacteriales; family Mycobacteriaceae; genus Mycobacterium; species Mycobacterium sp. NGS61. Next base: position 60,619 of record NZ_JCALCL010000017.1, on the reverse strand, counting down.
TCACCACGCCCGGCAGGGGCAACTTCTTCAGGCGCGCGACGGCGATCGGGTACAGGTACTCCCGTACCGCGTCGTCGATGTGCACCAGCTCCAGTGATTCCTGCCAATACCGGTCAAAAGCGGCCCGGTCGGCCGGCCACATCTCCGGCGGCACCTGCAACGTGGTGCCCAGGTTCATGCCCTCGCGGTAATGACGCTCGGCGTCGGCTTCGCTCAGTTCCCCGACGAACGTGCGGTGCACATCCACCGCGCCCTTGTACAGGCAGGCAGCCACCCACAGCTGCAGGTTCGGATCGAAGGCGTTGTACTGCACCGGGCTGTCCGGTGCCGAGCGAATCTGGGCGTGTACCCGGTTGACCGCGCGCCGGTAGGCCGCCTTCTGGCTGTCACTGCCGGCGGTGGCGACCGCCAGATAGGTGAATGTGGTGCGGGCCCGCTTGATCGGGTGCAGATCTACCCGCCCGCTGTCGACCGGGCTCTCCATCACGCCGTAGCCGACTCCGGGCCGCGCCAGCTGCATGATCACGTTGGCCGGTCCAGCCAGCAGCGCGACGCCCATCATGCCTTCGTCGATGCCCGGCCGGCGCTTAGGGACGGATCTTCGATCCCTGCGAGCCGGCTCCGCGATGGTCCGCTCGACGTGTTGCAGGGGCTTAGCTACCCCTTCGAGGATGGCCATTCCACGACCTTTCCGGTCCCGCGGGGTCCGCTAATTGTGCGTACCCGTGTTTCCAGATATTTGTCGGTACCTGGCCGCGGTGTCAATATGAACTGATGGCTTTGGATAGTGGGGGGGTGCCCGCCCGGCCGTACCGCGGCGTCGGGGCGGCAGCTCGGTTCGCCGAGCGACGCCAGAAATTGCTGACAGCCGGTCTCGATCTGCTCGGTGCAGATCAGCAAGACCTGTCCGCGGTGACGGTGCGCGGTATCTGCCAACGGGCGGGTGTCGCCACCCGCTACTTCTACGAGAACTTCACTGACAAAGACGAGTTCATCGGCGCGGTGTTCGACTGGATCATCGCCGACCTCGCGGCACAGACGCAGGCCGCGGTACTCACTGCACCCATACAGCAACAGACCCGGGTCGGGCTGAGCACCATCGTGCGCACAATCGCCGGCGACGCCCGGATCGGCCGGTTGATCTTCAGCAACAAACTCACCGACCCTGTCGTCATCCGCAAACGAGCGGAGTCCACCGCCCTGTTCGCACTGCTGTCCGGTCACCATGCGACGACCGCCCTGCACATCGGCGCCAACGAGCGCATCAAGATGGGTGCCCACTTCGCGGTGGGCGGGGTCGGGCAGGCGATCAGCGCCTGGCTGACCGGTGACGTCCGCCTCGACCCGGACGAACTGGTCGATCAACTGACGTTGCTGGTCGGCGAACTGACCCACCCCAGCCTGTACGGACTGTCGGGACGAGCCGACGCCGCCACCTGAGCGGCCTCGCTCATACCACCCCGGCCGTCACCGGCGGGCGGCGGTCGGCCGCCGTCCGGGGCACCGCCGGCGTGTCCGCCTCGTTGAATTCCCTGACCCAGCAAGCGAATTCCAGCATGATGCCGTCGGGATCCAGAAAGTAGAAGGAGCGTACGTACACGCCGGGATGCACGGTCGCCGAAACCTGCATAGGGCTCTCGTCGTGATTGAGCACCGGTCCGACCCGCACGCCTTTGTCCTTCAGCCGCTGCCGGTAGGCATCGAACTGCTCTGCCGGCACGTGGAACGCGAGGTGGTTCATGGTGCTCACCGCGCTGGTGATGTCACCCAAGCCCGGCAGCGCTCCGGGCGAGCTCAGTCCCGGGACCCGGTCGGCGGCCTCGGCGAACCAGAAGAACGCGACGCAGTCGCCGTTGCCGGCGTCGAAGAAGAAGTGCTGGCCGGCACCCCCGGGCAGGTCGAGCGACTTGATCAGCGGCATGCCCAGCACGTTGCTGTAGAAGTCCACCGTGCGCGCCATGTCCGAGCACACCAGCGCGACGTGGTTGATCCCGCCGAGTTCGAATTCGGTGTTGGGGTTGTTCGGCTTGATCATGATGCGTCTCCCTACCTAAGATCCAAACCTGAATCTAACATCAGATTCAGGTTCCGGGGAGGTGCTGGTGACGGCGGCGCAACAGGCAGATCCCCAGTACCCCACCGACCGCGGCCGGCGGACCCAGGCCGCCATCGATGCCGCAGCCCGAAAAGTGATCGCGCGCAAAGGAATTCTGGCGACGACCATCGCCGACATCACCACCGAGGCCGGACGCTCGGCGGCGTCGTTCTACAACTACTACGACTCCAAGGAAGCGATGGTGCGCCAGTGGGCGCTGCGCTTCCGGGACGAGGCCAACGAGCGGGCCATGGCGGTGACCGAGCACGGCCTGTCGGACCGCGACCGTGCCCACCAGGCGGCCGCCGCGCACTGGCACACCTACCGGCACCGGTTGGCAGAAGTGATCAGCGTCTCCCAGTTGGCGATGGTCAGCGAGGATTTCGCGCGGCATTGGGCCGAAATGTGTTCCATCCCGCTTTCATTCATTGCCGAGTCGGTCAGACGTGCTCAGCAGCAAGGGTTTTGCCCCGACGACGATCCGCAACTCATCGCCGAGGCGATTGTGGCGATGTTCAACCAGTTCTGCTACATCCAGCTGACCCGTCACCAGGTTCCGGACGACGAGGCGTGCATCCGGACGCTGGCCAACATCTACTATCGCGCCATCTACAGCGAGAAGGACCGCTCTTGAGTGAGATCGTCCGCGAGTTCCTCGGACTGACGTCCCCCACCGGAGCGCGGGCCGGCGCCGGCGGTCATCCCTGCCAGGGCCTCTACCACCACGCCGCCGGCCACCGTCCGAAAGTGGCGATGATCGCGACGCACTACCAGATCGACTTCGCCGAGCACTACATCGCCGAATACCTGGCCGCCCGCGGCATCGGGTTCCTGGGCTGGAACACCAGGTTTCGGGGTTTCGAAAGCAGCTTCGTGCTCGACCACGCACTCGTCGACATCGGGGTGGGGGTGCGTTGGCTGCGCGACGAAGCCGGAGTGGACACCGTGGTGCTACTGGGCAACTCAGGTGGCGGGTCACTGATGGCGGCCTATCAGTCCCAGGCGGTGGATCCGAATGTGACTCCGCTGCCGGGCATGCGGCCCGCCTCCGGTGTCACCGAACTCTCCGCCGCCGACGGCTACGTCGCCACCGCGGCCCACCCGGGCCGCCCGGATGTGCTGACCGCCTGGATGGACGGTGCCGTCGTCGACGAAAACGATCCCGTCGCAACCGATCCCGATCTGGACCTGTTCGACGAGAACAACGGGCCGCCGTATTCAGCGGAGTTCGTCGAGCGCTACCGGGCCGCTCAGGTGGCGCGCAACCACGCGATCACCGGCTGGGCCGAGTCCGAGCTCAAACGTGTTGGCGCCGCAGGCTTTTCGGATCGCCCGTTCACCGTGCAGCGCACCTGGGCCGATCCGCGCATGGTTGACCCGAGTATCGAACCGACCAAGCGGCAGGCGAATTCGTGCTATGCCGGTACCCCGGCGAAGGCCAATCGCTCCGCGCGGGGCATCGCCGCGGCCACCACGCTGCGTAATTGGCTGGGCATGTGGAGCCTGCGGGTGGCGCAGACCCGCGCCGAGCCGCACCTGGCCCGCATCACCTGTCCGGCGCTGGTGATCAACGCCGAGGCCGACACCGGCGTCTTCCCCTCGGATGCGGGTCGCATCTACGACGCGCTGGCCGCAACCGACAAGACACGCGTCGCTATCGACAGCGACCACTACTTCACCACGCCCGGTGCCCGCGATGAGCAGGCCGACACCATCGCGGACTGGATCGCCAAACGCTGGCCGTGAGATCCACCCAACCGACCGGTTGTTAGCTTGGTAGAAACCGCGCACGGGAAGGCGACCAATGCCGATCGCAATCAGCCCTGAACATCAAGACCTGGCCGACTCGGTGCGGTCCCTGGTGGCGCGGGTGGCGCCGTCGGAGGTGCTGCACGAGGCCATGGAAACTCCGGTTTCCAACCCGCCCCCGTACTGGCAGGCCGCCGCGGACCAGGGTCTGCAGGGAGTGCACCTCGCTGAAGCGGTCGGCGGCCAGGGCTTCGGTGTCCTGGAGCTGGCCATCGTGCTCGCCGAGTTCGGCTACGGCGCAGTACCCGGGCCGTTCGTGCCGTCGGCGATCGCCAGTGCGCTGATCGCCGCGCACGATCCCAAGGCGGCTGTGCTCACCGAGCTGGCCAGCGGGGCGGCCATCGCCGCCTACGCGCTGGATTCGAGCCTGACCGCAACGCGGCACGGCGACGGCCTGGTGATCCGTGGCGAAGTGCGCGCCGTACCCGCCGCCGCACAGGCCGCCATCCTGGTGCTGCCGGTAGCCATCGACAGCGGCGAAGAGTGGGTGGTGCTGCGGTCCGATCAGCTCGAGATCGAGCCGGTGGCGAGCATCGACCCGCTGCGTCCCATCGCCCACGTGCGGGCCAACGCCGTCGAGGTCGGCGACGACGTGGTGCTGGGCAACCTGAGCATGACCACCGCCCACGCGCTGATGACCACGCTGCTGTCCGCGGAGGCGGTGGGCGTGGCGCGCTGGGCGACCGACACCGCCTCCGGCTACGCCAAGATCCGCGAACAGTTCGGCCGGCCGATCGGTCAGTTCCAGGCCATCAAGCACAAGTGCGCGGAGATGATGGCCGACACCGAACGCGCCACGGCGGCGGTGTGGGACGCAGCACGCGCCCTGGACGGTGCCGACGAGCACGTCCCGTTCGCCGCGGCGGTGGCGGCGACCCTGGCACCGGCCGCGGCGCAGCGGTGCACCCAGGACTGCATCCAGGTGCACGGCGGCATCGGGTTCACCTGGGAGCACGACACCAACGTCTATTACCGCCGGGCGCTGCTGCTGGCCGCCGGTTTCGGCCGCAGCTCGGAGTACCCGCAGCGGGTGGTGGACACCGCCACCACCACTGGAATGCGGGCGGTGGACATCGATCTGGACCCGGAAACCGAGCAGTTGCGTGCCGAGATCCGGGCCGAGGTGGCCGCGTTCAAGGACATGGACCGCGCGGAACGCACCGTCGCGATCGCCGAGGCCGGCTGGGTGCTGCCGTATCTGCCCAAGCCGTGGGGCCGGGCGTCCAGCCCCGTAGAGCAAGTGATCATCGCCCAGGAGTTCACCGCCGGGCGGGTGAAACGGCCGCAGGTCGGCATCGCCGCGTGGATCATCCCGTCGATCGTCGCGTTCGGCACCGAAAAACAGCAGCAGCAGTTCCTGCCGCCCACTTTCCGCGGCGAAATGGTCTGGTGCCAGCTGTTTTCCGAGCCCGGCGCGGGCTCCGATCTGGCCGGGTTGTCGACGAAGGCGACCCGGGTCGACGGTGGTTGGCGCATCACCGGCCAGAAGATCTGGACCACGGCGGCGCAGTTCTCGCAGTGGGGTGCGCTGCTGGCGCGCACCGACCCCAGCGCGCCGAAGCACAACGGCATCACCTATTTCCTGCTGGACATGAAAAGCGAAGGCGTGACGGTCACACCGCTGCGTGAGCTCACCGGGCAGGAGTTCTTCAACACCGTCTACATCGACGACGTCTTCGTGCCGGACGAGTGCGTACTGGGCGAGGTGAACCGGGGCTGGGAGGTCAGCCGCAATACCCTTACCGCCGAACGGGTTTCGATCGGCGGCAGCGACCTGAACTTCTTGGCCAGCCTGCCGGCGTTCGTCGAGTTCGTGCGCGACGGCCACTTCGACCAGGCCGCCCGGCAGCGGGCCGGTCAGCTGATCGCCGAAGGGCACGCCGCCAAGGTGCTCAACCTGCGCTCCACGCTGCTGACGTTGGCGGGCGGCGATGCCATGCCCTCGGCCGCGATATCCAAACTGCTCTCGATGCGCACCGGCCAGGGCTACGCCGAATTCGCGGTGTCGTCCTTCGGCTCGGATGCGGCGATCGCCGATCCTGAACAGCCGCAAGGCAAGTGGGGCGACTATCTGTTGTCCAGCCGAGCCACCACCATCTACGGCGGCACCTCGGAGGTCCAGCTGAACATCATCGCCGAGCGGCTGCTCGGCCTGCCCCGCGACCCGTAACGACTTGGGGACACTCCCATTCGAGCGTGAAGCTACGGCGTCCGGAGTGAACAGGTGGCGGGATTATTTTGCCGAATTTCCCGCCGTGCCTTCACTCGCAACGCCGCAGCGTCACTCGGCTTTGGCCTTGTCGTCTTCGGCCTTGTCGTCGTCGGCCTTGTCGTCGTCGGCCTTGTCGTCCGTTGCCTCGTCGCCCTCGGCTTTGTCGCCGTCCGCGGAGTCCTTGTCCGAACCCTTCTTCGAGCCCTTCTTATCGGACTTCTCGTCCAGGTCCTTGGCCTTCTCCTTGGCCTCGTCCTTGTCGTCGACGTCCAGCTCGCGCAGCTCGCGCTTGAGGATCTTGCCGGTGGGGTTGCGCGGCAGCTCGTCGAGGAAGATGACCTCCCGCGGCACCTTGTAGCGGGCCAACTCCTCTTTGACGTGCTTCTTGAGGGTGTCCTCGTCGACGTCGGAGCCGTCCTTCTTGACCACGAAGGCGCGCAGCCGGTGCCCGTACTCTTTGTCCTCGACACCGATCGCGGTAGCTTCCACCACCTCCGGATGTCCACTGAGGCAGTCCTCGACCTCGGCCGGGAACACGTTCTCGCCGCCGGAGACGATCATCTCGTCGTCGCGGCCGCTGACGAAGAGCAGGCCTTCTTCGTCGAAGTAGCCGACGTCACCCGAGGACATCAGGCCGTCGATGATCTCCTTGTGGCCGCCGCCGGTGTAGCCCTCGAACGGGAACGCGTTGCCGACGAAGATCCGCCCGACCTCGCCCTGCGGCTTCTCCTTGCCGTTGTCGTCGAGAATCTTGACCTTGACGCCCTTGACCACCGGACCGCACGTGGCCGGGTTCTTCTCCAGGTGCTTGGGCTCGGCGATGGTGGCGAACGCGATCTCGGTGGACCCGTACATGTTGTAGATCACCGGACCGAAATCCTTCAGCGCGCGGCTGGCCAGTTCCCCACCGAGCTGCGACCCGGACACGAAGATGATCTTGAGCTTCGACAGGTCCGGCTTCTCGTCCATCTCCTCGATCGCGTCGAGCAGCCGCGTCAACATCACCGGCACCACCACCATGGCGGTCGCGCCGTGCTTCTCCAGGTCCTTGAGCACCAGCGGCGGCTTGAACTTGCGGCGCAGCACCAGCGTGGAGCCCAGGAACATCGCGATGGTGGCGTGCAGGAATCCCAGCGCGTGGAACATCGGCGCCGGCAGCGAGGTGATCTCGTTGGCCTTGAACGGGACGTGCGACAAGATGCCGCCCACCGGGGCCAACGTCGGCGGCGTGCTGCGATTGGCGCCCTTCGGGGTGCCGGTGGTGCCGCTGGTCAGGATGATGATCGAGGCGTGCTTGGCGGCCTTCGGCGCCGGATCCTTACTGCTGCGCTCGATCAGGTCGGCCAGCGTCTCGTCCTCGCTGCCGGAGTCCTCGTCGCTGTCCGGGTTGGTGCCCAGCGCCCGCAGGAAGCCCAGCTCCGGCTTGGCCTTGCTGACCACCTTGGTGTACTCGTCGTCGTAGATGATGATCTTGGCGCCTTCGCGCTCGGAGACCTCTTTGACCTGTGGCCCGGAGAACTCGCTGTTCAACAGGATGATGCGGGCACCGACGCGGGCCGCACCGAAGTAGGCGACGAGGAACCAGCGGCTGTTGCGGGCCAGGATCGCGACGCCGTCGCCGGCTTTGACGCCTTTGTCGATCAAGCCGTTGGCGACGGCGTGCGCGGCATCGTCGAGTTCCTTGAAGCTGAATTCGCCGTCTTCGTCGATGCACGCCGCGCGGTCCGGGGTGCGGGCGGCATTCAGGGCGGGCAACATGCCGAACTCGCCCCATTTGACCAGGCCGGTGGCCAGCGCGGCATAGTTCTGCGGCGGTTCCAGCCGGAATGCGCCCGATTCAAAAATCTTGCGCACGTAATGCAGTTCGGCTGCGCCGCGTTCCACGTACTGCTGAAGTTTTCCGACCCCGGGTACATCGCTCAGGCTAGGCATGGTCCTCACCATATGTGACGGAGGTCGCAATGCGACCAGTGGTTTCCCCCGAATTACCATCAATTTCCATGACCAAACCCGTGTCGCTGGAAGTGAGCGGCCGCCCGGTCACCGTCACCCACCCGGACAAGGTCGTCTTTCCCGACCCGGGCATCACCAAAATCGAGCTGGTCCGGTATTACCTGAGCGTGGCCGACGGCGCCCTGCGTGGCGTGCGGGGTCGGCCGATGATCCTCAAACGGTTCGTCAAGGGCATCACCGAGGAGGCGGTGTTCCAGAAACGCGCTCCCGCCAACCGACCGGACTGGGTGGACGTGGCCACCCTGCGTTACGCCTCGGGCACCTCCGCCGACGAGGCGGTCATCCACGACGCCGCCGGTCTGGCGTGGGTGGTCAACCTGGGCTGCGTGGATCTCAATCCGCATCCGGTGCAGGCCGACGATCTCGATCATCCCGACGAGCTGCGCGTCGACCTGGATCCGATGCCCGGGGTGTCCTGGTCGGGCATCGTCGATGTGGCGCTGGTGGCACGCGAGGTGCTCGAAGACCACGGTCTGACCGCGTGGCCCAAGACCTCCGGGTCGCGGGGTTTTCACATCTACGCCCGGATCCACCCACACTGGCCGTTCGCCAAAGTGCGGTTGGCCGCGCAGACCGTGGCCCGCGAAGTCGAACGCCGCGTGCCCGACCTGGCGACCAGCCGGTGGTGGAAAGAGGAACGCGAAGGCGTATTCGTCGACTTCAATCAGAACGCGAAGGACCGCACGGTCGCCTCGGCGTATTCGGTGCGTGCCACCCCCGATGCCCGGGTGTCCATGCCGCTGCGCTGGGACGAGGTCGCCGATTGTCGGCCCGAGCGGTTCACCGTGCGTACCGTCCCGGATCGGTTTGCCGCGCAGGGCGATCCCTGGGCCGGCATGGACGATGCGAAGGGCGGCCTGGACAAGCTGCTGGCGCTGGCCGACGAGCTCGGTCCACCGGAGAAAGCACCCAGGGGCGCCGGCAAGAGCGGCCGGCGGCAGTCGGTGATGCCGCTGATAGAGGTCGCCCGGACCAAGACCCGGGACGAGGCGATGGCCGCCCTGGACACCTGGCGCGCCCGCCATCCGGCCGCGGCTGAACTTCTGCAGCCCGCCGACGTCCTGGTCGACGGGATGCGCGGACCCAGCTCGATCTGGTACCGGATCCGGATCAACCTGCAGCACGTGCCCGCCGCGGCCCGCCCGCCGCAGGAGGAACTGATCGCCGACTACTCCCCCTGGGTGGGACACACGCCCAAGCAGCGGCCACGCGACTGACGGCCGAGGAAGACACGCGCTACTCTCACGCTGTGACCGGGCTGAGTCGACGCGGATTCCTGCAGGTTGCCGCGGCGTCCGGGCTGCTCGCGGCGTGTTCGGACCCGAAGCCGAAGCCGGGCACCCCCGGCGGCGGGTCGGTCACCGTCACCCACCTGTTCGGCGAGACCGTCGTCAAGGAGCCGCCCAAGCGGGTGGTCAGTGCGGGCTACACCGAGCAGGACGATCTGCTGGCGGTGGGTGTGGTGCCCATCGCGGTGACCAACTGGTTCGGTGATCAGCCCTTCGCGGTCTGGCCGTGGGCCCAACCCAAACTCGGCGCGGCGCAGCCCGCCGTGCTGACCCTGGACAACGGGATTCAGGTCGATCAGATCGCCGCACTCAAGCCCGACCTGATCGTGGCGACCAACGCGGGCCTGGACGCCGACACCTATCAGAAGCTGTCGGCCGTCGCCCCGACTATCGCGCAGTCCGATGGCGACGCGTTCTTCGAACCGTGGCAGGACCAGGCCGCCGCGATCGGTCAGGCCGTCTTCCAGGCCGACCAGATGAAGTCGTTGGTGGACGCCGTCAAGGCCGGGTTCACCGATGTCGGCCAGAAGAATCCCTCCTGGAAGGGCAGGAAGGCGCTGCTGATGCAGGGCCGGATGTGGCAGGGCACGGTGGTGGCGACCGCGGAAGGCTGGCGCACCGACTTCCTCACCCAGATGGGCCTGGTCATCTCCGACGGCATCAAGGCGTACACCACCGACCACCGCGCGCTGATCCCTCGCGATCACATCAAGGACGTGCTCGATTCAGCCGATGTGGTGATCTGGTGCACGGAGAGTCCGGAGGAACAGCAGGCGATTCTGGCCGATCCCGAGGTGGCGGCAGCGCAGAACACCGCCCGCCAGCGCCATCTCTTCACCGGCAAGGACCTGGCCGGCGCCATCGCGTTTGCGTCGCCGCTGAGTTATCCCGTCGTCGCCGATCAACTTCCCCCGCAGCTCGGTAAAATCCTGGGCTGATTGAGTATTCGCTAAGGCACCTCTGGCAGTGCTCCACATTCAGTGCCGAGTGCCCGACGGCGGCGTTACCGTCGAATTATGACTGTGATGGAGATCACTACCATCGAGGGGGACCGCGACCTGCCCGACGCCGTGGTGGACTACGGCGACCAGGCGTTGCTGGTGCAATGTGCTTGCACCGCTGACGTTTTGGCGTGGGCCGAGGCACTGCGTGCGGCGCGGCTGCCCGGTGTCGTCGACATCGTCCCGGCCGCGACCACGGTGCTGGTCAAGCTCGACGGGCCGCGGCGGCAGGCGATCACCCGGCAGCGGTTACGCACGCTGCGCATCACACCTGGCGCGCAGCCGCACCCGCACCAGGCGACGCGCGAAGTCGTCATCGACGTCGGCTACGACGGCCCCGATCTGGCCGAGGTCGCCGAACTCACCCGGCTCAGCGCGGCCCAGGTGATCGACGCCCACACCAGCACCCGGTGGCGGGTGGGCTTCAGCGGATTTGCACCCGGGTTCGCCTACCTGATCGGTGGTGACGAACGGCTGCGGGTACCGCGACGCCCGGAACCGCGGTCCGCGGTCCCGGCCGGATCGGTGGGACTGGCCGGCGAATTCAGCGCGGTTTACCCGCGGCGATCGCCCGGCGGGTGGCGACTCATCGGTCGCACCGATGCGGTGCTGTGGGACATCGACCGACCGGACCCGGCCCTGCTCACCCCGGGCACGTGGGTCCGGTTCCGGGCCGTGTGACGGAGGTCGGCATGGACACGGACACCACCCTGGAAATCCTGCGCACCGGGCCGCTGGCGGTCATCCAGGACCTCGGCCGGGCCGGGCTGGCCCACCTCGGCGTCGGCCGCTCCGGGGCCGCTGACCGTCGGTCCCATACCCTGGCGAACCGGCTGGTCGCCAACCCCGACGACCGGGCCACCGTCGAAGTCACCTTCGGCGGCTTCTCGGCCCGGGTGCGCGGCGGCGACCTGGACATCGCCGTGACCGGCGCCGACACCGAGCCGACGGTAAACGGAAAAGTATTCGGCACCAACAGCATTCAGCATGTACGCGACGGCGAGGTGATCTCGCTGGGCACTCCGCGCACAGGCCTTCGCACCTATCTGGCGGTGCGCGGGGGCATCTGCGTCACACCGGTGCTGGGCTCGCGCAGCTACGACGTGATGTCGGCGATCGGACCGCTGCCGCTGCAGGCCGGCGACGTGGTGCCGGTCGGCGAACACACCGACGACTACCCCGAGCTCGACCAGGCGCCCGTCGCAGCGATCGACAACCACCTGGTCGACATCATGGTGGTGCCCGGGCCGCGGGACGACTGGTTCGTCGATCCCGACGCCCTGGTGCACACCGTCTGGATGGTCTCGGATCGCAGCGACCGGGTGGGCATGCGCCTCGAGGGTCGCCCCATAGCGCACCGCTGGCCGGACCGGCAGCTGCCCAGCGAGGGCACCACCCGTGGCGCAATCCAGGTGCCGCCCAACGGATTACCGGTCATCTTGGGTCCCGATCACCCGATCACCGGCGGTTACCCGGTGGTCGGCGTCGTGGTCGACGAGGACATCGACAAGGTCGCCCAGGTGCGGCCCGGCCAGTACGTACGTCTGCACTGGGCGCGGCCCCGGTCGTGACGGCGGCTGGATCCTGGTAGACAAGGACGGTGCACACCGCACGCCTGGTCCACACCGCTGATCTCGACGACAGAACCCGGCACAGCGCCTGCCGGATGGTCACCGAGGCATTCGACGGTGACTTCGCCGAGACCGACTGGGAACATGCGCTGGGTGGCATGCACGCATTGATCTGGCACCACGGCGCGATCATCGCGCACGCCGCGGTGGTGCAGCGCCGGTTGCTCTACCGGGACCGCGCGTTGCGCTGCGGCTACCTCGAAGCTGTTGCGGTACGCGAGGATTGGCGTGGCAAGGGCCTGGTGACGGCCCTGCTGGACGGCGCCGAACAGGTGCTGCGCGCGCCTACCAGCTCGGTGCGCTGAGCTCGACCCTCGCGGCTCGCGGACTGTATGCCGCCCGCGGCTGGGCGCCGTGGCTCGGTCCGACGTCGGTGCTGGCCCCCGCGGGTCCGACCCGCACACCTGACGACGACGGCACGGTGTTCCTGCTGCCGGTGAGTGTGACCCTGGACACCTCCGCTGAGCTGATGTGCGACTGGCGCGACGGCGACGTCTGGTAGTCCTCACACGGTCACCGGCACGATGGTGAGCGGAAGTTCACCGCCCGGGGTCACTGCGGGAAGCGCCCGGGCAACAAAGGATTTCTAGCGTGGCGACCAGGTCTGCAACAGGTCAAGCCATGAGGAGTCCTTCGTGTTCGCCAAGCTCACGCGCCGTTCACACACCCTTTCCGACTGGGATCCCGAGGACGTGGCGGCGTGGGAAGCCGGCAACAAGCACGTCGCGCGCCGCAACCTGATCTGGTCGGTGGCCGCCGAACACGTCGGCTTCTCCGTCTGGTCCATCTGGTCGGTGATGGTGCTGTTCATGCCCGCCTCGGTGTACGGCTTCTCCGCGGGCGACAAATTCCTGCTGGGCGCCACCGCGACCTTGGTGGGCGGCTGCCTGCGGTTTCCCTACACCTTTGCCACCGCCAGATTCGGCGGCCGCAACTGGACCATCTTCTCCGCGCTGGTGTTGCTGGTCCCCACCGTCGGCAGCATCGTGTTGCTGGCCCACCCAGGTCTACCGCTGTGGCCGTATCTGGTGTGCGCCGCGTTGGCCGGTCTCGGTGGCGGCAACTTCGCCTCGTCGATGACCAACATCAACGCGTTCTATCCGCAACGGCTCAAGGGCTGGGCGCTGGCCCTCAACGCCGGCGGTGGCAACCTCGGCGTCCCGATGATCCAGCTGGTCGGACTCCTGGTGATCGCCTCGGTCGGCGACCGCGAACCCTATTGGGTATGTGCGATCTACCTGGTATTGCTGGGCGTCGCAGGCATCGGCGCGGCCCTGTACATGGACAATCTGACCCAGTTCAGCATCGAGATGCACACCATGCGTGCGGTGTTGGCCGAACCGCACACCTGGGCAATCGCGCTGCTGTACATCGGCACCTTCGGTTCCTTCATCGGCTTCTCCTTCGCTTTCGGCCAGATGTTGCAGATCAACTTCGTCGCCGGCGGGCAGAGCACCGCCCAGGCTGCCCTGCACTCGGCCCAGATCGCCTTCCTGGGGCCACTATTGGGCTCGCTGTCCCGCGTGTACGGCGGCCGGCTGGCCGACCGCGTCGGCGGCGGGCGGGTAACCCTGGGTGTCTTCTGCGCGATGATCCTGGCCGCCGGAATCCTGGTCAGTGTCAGCACTTTCGGCGCACACCGCCATGGACCTGTGCCCTCGGCGGTGATGGCCGGCTATGTCATGGGCTTCGTCGCCCTGTTCATCCTGTCCGGGATCGGCAACGGCTCGGTCTACAAGATGATTCCGTCGATCTTCGAAGCGCGCAGCCATTCCCTTTCGCTCGCCGAGACGCAGCGCCGCCAGTGGTCGCGCTCCATGTCGGGTGCCCTGATCGGTTTCGCCGGGGCCATCGGCGCGCTGGGCGGGGTGGGCGTCAATCTGGCTCTGCGCCAGTCGTATCTGAGCAGCGGCACCGCCACGTCAGCCTGCTGGGTCTTCGTCGTGTTCTACGTCGGTGCCGCACTGCTGACCTGGGTGGCCTACGTCCGCAAGCCCCTTCGGGCCACTGGTCACCCGCGCGCGGGCCTGGCCTATGTATAGCGACGTCGCTCGGACTATCAGTGTCCTGCCAGAGAACTGAGACTCAACTTTCAGGCGATATCGGCCCTGTGGAGTTGACTGGTTTACGCCACCGATGTGAGCATCGAAACCGACAGCGGCGCAAGCCTCTTGAGCTGACGGCGCCGCCACGTGCGCCTGGAAAGGTGCACATCCTGATGGGTCGCGAGCATCACCTCACCGACTGGAATCCTGAAGACGTCACGGCGTGGGAAGCCGGCGACAAAGCGGTCGCTCGCCGCAATCTGCTGTGCACCATGGCCGGTGACCACGTCGCCTTCTCGATATGGTCGCTGTGGTCGGTGATGGTCCTGTTCATGCCCACAGCGGTCTACGGCTTCTCGGCCGGGGACAAGCTGCTCCTGGGCGCGACAGCGACCCTGGCCGGCGGCTGTGCGCGCATCCCCTACACGTTGGGGATCGCCCGATTCGGTGGCCGCAACTGGACCGCGTTCTCGGCCTTTGTGCTGCTGATACCGACCGCGGCCACCATCGTGTTGCTGGCCAATCCGGGCCTGCCGCTGTGGCCGTACGTGGTGTGCGCGGCACTGACCGGACTGGGCGGCGGCAACTACGCGGCATCGCTGGCGAACGTCAACGTGTTCTATCCGCAGCGCCTCAAGGGTGCGGCGCTGGCGGTCAACGCCGGAGTCGGCAACCTCGGCGTGGCGGTGATCCAGCTCGTCGGGCTGCTCGCCCTGGCCACGGCCGGTCACCAGGCACCGTACTGGGTATGTGCGATCTACCTGGTGCTGCTGGCGATCGTGGGTGTCGCCGCGACCTTATCGATGGACAGCGTCGAACACGGCGTGCAGGTAAAGACCATGGGGGCTGTGCTCTTCGTCCGGCACACCTGGGTGATCTCGCTGCTCTACATCTGCACCTTCGGTTCGTGGATCGGGTTCGCGTTCACGTTCGGTCAGGTGTTGCAGGTCAACTTCGAACACCACGGTGAAACCGCCCGGCACGCTTCGCTGCACGCCGCGCAAATCGCCTTCGTCGGACCGCTGTTGGGTTCGCTGGCACGCATCTACGGGGGCCGGTTGTCCGATCGCATCGGCGGCGGCCGGGTCACCCTGGCCGTGCTGGGCGGCATGATGCTGGCCGCCGGTGCACTGGTGACGCTCAGCAGTCGTTCCGAAAACCAGTCCAGTACAGACACTTTCATGGTGGCCGGCTATGTGTCGGGCTTCCTGGCGCTGTTCATTCTGGCGGGCATGGGAAACGGCTCGGTGTTCAAGATGATCCCCTCGATCTTCGAGGCACGCAGCCGCGCACTGGAGGTGAGCGAGGCCAACCGCCGCGAATGGTCCCGCGCCATGTCGGGATCGCTGATCGGGTTCTGCGCCGCGGTCGGCGCACTCGGCGGCGTGGGCATCAACCTGGCACTGCGCGAGTCCTACCTGCGCACCGGCAGCGAAACGCTGGCCTACTGGGCTTTTCTGGTCTGCTATGCGGTGGCCGCGTGGCTCACCTGGGCGATGTACGTGCGACGTCCGGCCACCGCGGTTCCGGCGGCTGTGACCGAGAACGCAGGTGAGGGCAATGCCGCAGCAATTGCCAGGTAACGTCCCGGAAACTTGCGGGGCATACACAACTGGTATGGCCCAGAAGCCTTCTGTGCCACTGAGTGGCTACCGGATTGCCGTGACCTCAGCTCGTCGTTCCGAGGAGCTGTGTGCGTTGCTGCGCAGACACGGGGCCGAGGTCTACAGTGCGCCCGCGATCAACATGATCGCCCTGCCGGACGACGATGAACTGCACAGCAACACCCAGTCCCTGATCGCCGACCCGCCCGACATCCTGATCGCACACACCGGTATCGGTTTCCGCGGCTGGGTCGCCGCCGCCGAAGGCTGGGGGCTGGCCGCTGAACTCCTCGACTCGTTGGCGCGCGGGCGGGTCATCTCCCGCGGACCCAAGGCGACCGGGGCGCTGCGCGCAGCGGGACTGCGGGAGGAGTGGTCACCGGATTCCGAGTCCTCGCAAGAGGTCCTGGACTACCTGCTCGACACCGGGGTGGACGGCAAACGCATCGCGATCCAGCTGCACGGTGCCGCCGACGGGTGGGATCCGTTCCCCGAATTCCTCGCCGGCCTGGAGGCCGCCGGTGCCGAGGTGATTCCGATCCGGGTATACCGTTGGAAGCCAACGCCTTTGGGCGGGGATCTGGACCAGTTGGTCACCGGCATCGCGCGGCGCCAGTTCGACGCGGTCAGCTTCACCTCGGCCCCGGCGGCGGCGGCGGTTTTGGAACGCAGTCGCGAACTGGACATCGAAGAACAGGTGCTCGATGCGCTGCGCAGCGGCGTGCACGCGATGTGTGTCGGCCCGGTGACATCCCGGCCCCTGATCAGGCGGGGTGTGCCGACCTCGTCGCCGGCACGGATGCGGCTGGGCGCCTTGGCCCGTCACATCGCCGAGGAGCTGCCGACATTGGGCTCGTGCAGCGTGCAGGCCGCCGGCCACCTGGTCGACATCCGGGGCACCTGCGTCCTGGTCGACGGCTCGGTCAAAACGGTGTCCGGATCGGGAATGGCCATCCTGCGCGCCCTGGCCCATCGCCCCGGCGACGTCGTCGCGCGCACCGAGCTGCTGCGCGTGCTACCGGGCAACGGCTACGACACCCATGCGGTGGACACCGCGGTGCTGCGGCTGCGAACTGCACTGGGCGACAAGAACATCGTCGCGACAGTAGTCAAACGCGGTTACCGGTTGGCCCTCGACAACGAACACGACGCCGCATGAACCTGGTCCTGGCGGCGCACGGCACCCGCCGGTCCGCGGGCGTCGCGATGATCGGCGACCTCGCGGCCCGGGTGGGTGAACTCCTGGACCGCAGCGTGCATGTCGCGTTCGTCGACGTGTTGGGACCCACGCCCAGCGAAGTGCTGTCGCGGCTGGCCGACCGGTCGCCGGACTGCCCGCCGGTCATCGTGGTG
This sequence comes from Mycobacterium sp. NGS61, assembly GCF_059812325.1. Lineage (NCBI taxonomy): Bacteria > Bacillati > Actinomycetota > Actinomycetes > Mycobacteriales > Mycobacteriaceae > Mycobacterium > Mycobacterium sp. NGS61. The sequence continues at coordinate 43,567 of NZ_JCALCL010000017.1, read as the reverse complement.
CCGGCGTTCCTGTCCCGCGGCTACCACGTCCGCGCAGACCTACCGGCCCACATCGCGGCCAGTGGCCACCCGCACGTGACCGTCGCCACGGCTCTGGGCCCGGGTCCGGAGATCATCGCCGTGCTCGGCCAGGTGTTGCAGGAATCCGGTTGGCGTCCCGGCGATTCGGTGATCCTCGCCGCGGCCGGTACCTCCGACGCCCGGGCCCGTGCCGACCTGCGTTGCGCGGCCGCGTCGTTGTCGGCACTCATCGGGTCGTCAGTCGAGTTGGGATTCGCCGCCGTCGGCGCACCGACGGTATCCGACGCAGTCGCCGATGCGCGCCACCGGGGCGCCCGCCGCGTGGTGCTCGCGTCCTACCTGCTGGCCGACGGGCTGTTCCAACAACGGTTGCACTGCAGCGGCGCTGACCTGGTGACGCCCCCGCTGGGCACCCATCCCGGATTGGCCCGCCTGGTGGCGAACCGGTTCCGCAGGGTGCTGCCGCTCGCAAAGCGCTGCCGACCGGGCGCCCCCACACCGGCGCGGCTTGATCTTTAGTGATATCCAGGTAATCCTGGCACCATGGCCCGTAACGAAGAGCCCTCCCGCGGGCTCCTCGACCCGGTGGCGAAGATGCTGCGTTTACCCTTCGCCACACCGGAGTTCATCGATCGGATCGTCACCGGCAGTGTCAATCAGGTAGGCAGGCGCACGCTCTACATGCTCATCACGACGTGGGATGCGGCCGGCGGGGGTCCGTTTGCTGCCAGCGCGATCGCGTCCACCGGGCTGGCCAAGACCGCCGAGATCGTGCAGTCCATGTTCATCGGGCCGGTATTCAATCCGCTGCTGAAGACGCTGGGGGCGGACAAGGTGGCGGTTCGGGCTTCGCTGTGCGCCTCGCAGCTGGTGGGGCTGGGCATCATGCGCTACGGGGTGCGTTCCGAGCCGTTGCACTCGATGACGGTGTCGCAGGTCGTCGACGCGATCGGGCCGACGATGCAGCGTTACCTCGTCGGCAAAATCGACTGAACCAGAGGTTCTAGGCCGCCAACCGCGCGGCAAACCGACCGATCTGAATGCGACCGTCGGCCGTCAGCCGCACCGGGTAGACCGGCACCGACACCGCGGGGTCGTCCAGGCAGCTGCCGTCGTCGAGCGCGAAAGCCTGCTTGAGAATTGGTGATTGGACCATGGCGCGGCCACCGCGGTCCCCGACGATGCCCCGGGACAGCACGGCGGCGCCGGAGAACGGGTCGACGTTGCCCAGGGCATGCACCGATCCATCGTCAAGGCGGAACAAGGCGGCCTGGTTGCCGTCGTCGAGCAGCACGCCCACCCCGCGGCCGGGGATCAGGTGCGCGTAGTCGCAGGCTGTGGTCCAGACTCGAATATCGGTGCGGCTCATCAGTTTTCTCCTTGCTCAGCGGATCCGCGGGAAGCCCAGGACTACCGGCACTTTGCGACCGGCCCGTTCGGTGAATACCACCGTGTCGTCGACGGCGTCCGGGGCGTTGACGAAGGACACAAACCGCGACATCTTGTCCGGGTCCTCCAATACGCCTTTCCATTCACACTTGTAGTTGTCGACGTGACGTTCGACCGCGGCCTCGAATTCTGCGGCCAGGCCCAGCGAGTCGGCGCAGACCACCTCCCGCACGTGGTCCAGACCCAGTGCTTCCACCCACGGCGCGGTGCGCTGCAGCCGGTCGGCGGTGCGGATGTAGTACATGAGAAACCGGTCGATATAGCGGACCAGTGTCGCGGTGTCCAGATCGCCGGCCAGCAGTTGGGCGTGCCGGGGGGTCATGCCCCCATTGCCGCCCACGTAGAGGTTCCACCCCTGCTCGGTGGCGATCACGCCGACGTCCTTGCCGCGCGCCTCCGCGCACTCGCGGGCACAGCCCGACACGCCCAACTTGATTTTGTGCGGCGCCCGCAGCCCCCGGTAGCGCAGTTCCAGGTCGATGGCCAGCTGCACCGAATCCTGCTGTCCGTACCGGCACCAATCGCTGCCCACGCAGCTCTTCACGGTGCGCAAGGCTTTTCCGTAGGCGTGCCCGGACTCCATGCCGGCGTCCACCAGGCGCTTCCAGATCGCGGGCAACTGGTCCACCCGCGCGCCGAACATATCGATGCGCTGGCCGCCGGTGATCTTGGTGTACAGCCCGAAGTCCTGGGCGATCTGCCCGATCAGGATCAGATGCTCGGGTTTGATGTCGCCACCGGGTACCCGCGGTACCACCGAGTAGCTGCCGTTCTTCTGGATGTTGGCCAGAAAGTGGTCGTTGGAATCCTGCAGCGAGGCCTGCTCACCGTCCAGGATGTGGTCCGAACCGGTGGAAGCCAGGATCGAGGCGACCACGGGTTTGCAGATGTCGCAACCTTTTCCGGTGCCGAAGCGCTGCAGCAGCCCGGAGAAGGTGCGGATCTCGGTGGCCGCGATGATCTGGAACAGTTCGGCCCGCGACTGGCTGAAGTGCTCGCAGAGCGCCTTGGACTGCGCCACACCCTCGGCCTCCAGCAGCTGCTTGAGCAGCGGCACACACGACCCGCACGAGGTACCCGCTGCCGTGCAGGCCTTCAAGGCGGGGACGTCGGCACAGCCGTCGGCGATGGCGCACTTCAGGTCACCCTTGGTGACGTTGTTGCAGGAGCAGATCTGCGCGGATTCGGGCAGTGCCCCGATGCCCGGGGCGCCGGCACCGTCCCCGGAGCCGGCGGGTGCGATGAATGCCATGGGGTCTCCGGGCAATTCACTGCCGACCAGCGGTCGCAGCACACCGTAGGAGGACGCATCGCCGACCAGCACTCCGCCGAGCAGGGTCTTGGCGTCGTCGGAGAGCACCAGCTTGGCGTAGGTGCGGTTCACCGCGTCGTTGACGACGACCTCGAGGCAGTTCGGGGTGGTGCCCATCGCATCGCCGAAGCTGGCGACGTCGACCCCGAGCAGCTTGAGTTTGGTGGACAGATCCGCCTCGGGGAATTCCGCGACCCCGTCGAGCAGTCGGTCGGCCACCACCTCGGCGCTGGTGTATCCGGGCCCGACCAGGCCGTAGCACTTACCGTCGATCGCAGCGACCTCGCCGATCGCGTAGATGTCGGGATCGCTGGTGCGGCAGGACAAGTCGGTGAGGACGCCGCCACGCGGCGCGATCTGCAGCCCGGACGCGCGGGCCAACTCGTCCCGCGGGCGGATGCCGGCGGCGAAGATCAGCACGCCGGCGTCGATGACGTGGCCGTCGGACAACCGCACCCGCATCGAATCACCCTCGGCCTCAATCGATTCGGTGCCGGTGCCGACATGGATCTCGATACCGAGATCGCCGATCATCCTGGCCAGCAGGGCGCCGCCGGCCGCGTCGATCTGCTGGGCCATCAGCCGGGGCATCATCTCGACGACATGCGTCGGCATGCCGAACTGGCGCAACGCATTGGCGGCTTCCAGGCCCAGCAGGCCGCCACCGATCACGACGCCGGCGCTGCCGCGTCCCGCGGCCACGGCGTGCCGGGCGCCGGCCCGGATGGCATCGAGGTCGTCCAGCGTGCGGTAGACGTGACAGGACGGCAGGTCGTGGCCGGTCACCGGCGGGACGAAGGCATAGGACCCGGTGGCCAGCACCAACGCGTCGTAGTCGTGCCGCCGGCCGTCGGCGGTCACCACAGCCTTTGCCGCGCAGTCGATCTCGACGACGCGGGTGTTCAGCAGCAGTTGCACCGCGTTGTCGCCGGCGTAGTCATTGCCGGGCAGCGCCAGCAGGCTGCGGTCCCAGTTCTCGGTATAGGACGTCAGGCCGACTCGGTCGTAGGCGGCGTCGGCTTCCTCGGCCAGCACGGTGATGTTCCAGGCGCCGTCGATGTCGCGGGCGCGCAACGCCTCGACGAACCGGTGCCCCACCATGCCGTGGCCGACCACCACCACCTGCCGGGTGGCAGGGCGCACGGACGTTCCGGCTGCAGGCATGTCCCCGACCTTACGAAGGTGATGTTGCCGAAAATGACGCCGAATGTGACGCGCGCATCAAGGCGTCCTCACAGCTGAAAGCCGGCTGTGTGACAACCGTTCGCGGTGGGCGAACACCCAGGTGGAACTTAAGCGTAGGCGACTCATGTTCTATCGGGTAGCCGACCGATACAGCGTCGGGCACAGCAAACTCACAACGAAGATCAAGGAGTTATCCATGAGCAATCTCGCCTTGTGGTCGCGTCCGACGTGGGACACCGACCGGTGGTTGCGGGACTTTTTCGGTCCGGCCTATTCGGACTGGGCCAAGCCGGTGACCAGCGGTTTCAGCCCGGCCGCCGAGGTCGTGAAGGACGGTGACGACGCGGTAGTCCGCGTCGAGCTGCCCGGGGTGGACGTCGAGAAGGACGTCAACGTCGAGGTGGACAAGGGTCGCCTGGTGATTCACGGCGAACACCGTGACGAGCACGCCGACGAGCAGGACGGCCGTACCCTGCGAGAGATCCGGTACGGGTCGTTCCGCCGGTCGTTCCAGCTGCCCGCACACGTCACCGGGGAGGCTATCTCCGCGTCCTACGACGCGGGCGTGCTGACCGTGCGGGTCGCCGGCGCGTACGCCGGTGCCCAGGCGCAGCGGATCGCGATCACCAAGTAGCCGCCGCTGCCTGTCAACAGCCGCAGAAGCCCACGCACGCCCACCGTGTCGCGGGCTTTTGTGTCTGCTGGGCGGTTGCTTGGCCGACACGTCGGTGGGCCAGCGGTTAGTATCGGGGCCGTACTGTGATTTGTGCCACCTTCAGCCCAGGGGAGATCTCTTGTCCACCACCACTGAACTCGCTGAACTGCACGACCTGATGGGCGGGTTGCGGCGGTGCGTGAGTTCACTCAAAGCTCGCTACGGAGACAATCCGGCGACACGTCGCATCATCATCGACGCCGACCGCATTCTCAGCGACATTCAATTACTCGACAGTGATGTTGCCGAATTAGATCTCGCCCGCGCCACCGTGCACCAATCCGGTGAAAAGATCGCCATTCCCGACACCCAATACGACAGCGATTTTTGGCGCGATGTCGACGACGAGGGTGTCGGAGGTCACAACCGGTCTTGACGGCGAAGCCCGACTAAAGATCGGGCACCGTTTCTGTGTACCCTTCGGTTACAGCCCGTTCGAAGAGGAACACAAATAGATGAGCGCACCAACGGCGAGTCGTGCTGACTCCGGCGTCTTTTCCCCCACCCGAGCAAAAATCGGGCAGAAGACGCTTCGCACCGACAGATGGTGGCTGCAGCCACTGCGGATCAACCTCGGCTTCGCCGCGTTCGTCATTTACGCGACGTTCCGCGCCTTTCAGCAGAACCACTACTTCGTCGAGAAGTACCACTACCTGACGCCGTTCTACTCGCCGTGCGTCAGCCAGGGCTGCAGCAGGGAGGCCAGCGAGTTCTGGCCGCAGATCCTGCCGCATGTCTGGTGGCTGCCGTTCGCCGCGCTGACACTGCCGTTCCTGCTGCTGTTCCGGCTGACCTGCTACTACTACCGGGGCGCCTACTACCGCACGGTGTGGCAGTCGCCGTCGGCCTGTGCGGTAGCCGAGCCGCGGGTGCACTACACCGGCGAGACCCGGTTCCCGCTGATCATCCAGAACACCCACCGGTATTTCTTCTACGCCGCCGCGCTGATCTCCATCATCAATACCTACGACGCGATCGTCGCGTTCCACTCTCCCGACGGGCCAGGCGGATTCGGCTTCGGCCTGGGCAACGTGATCCTGCTCGGCAACGTCATCATGCTGTGGGTGTACACGCTGTCCTGCCACTCCTGTCGGCACGTCACCGGCGGCCGGCTCAAGCACTTCTCCAAACACCCTGTGCGGTATTGGATCTGGACCCAGATCAGCAAACTCAACACCCGCCACAAGCTGTACGCGTGGATCACGCTGGGCACGTTGATGCTCACCGATTTCTACATCCTGCTGGTGTCCAGCAACACCATCTCCGACTTGAGATTTATTGGCTGACAAGCCGATTCATCTATCACAGAACTTAGCGAGGAATTCTCATGGTTGAGGTCGAACGGCACGCCTACGACGTGGTCGTGATCGGAGCCGGCGGCGCGGGGTTGCGCGCGGTCATCGAAGCGCGCGAACGCGGCCTGAAGGTCGCGGTGGTGTCGAAATCGTTGTTCGGTAAAGCCCACACGGTGATGGCCGAGGGCGGCTGCGCCGCCTCCATGGGCAACGCCAACCCGAAAGACAACTGGCAGACCCACTTCGGCGACACCATGCGCGGCGGGAAATTCCTGAACAACTGGCGGATGGCGGAACTGCACGCCAAGGAGGCACCCGACCGGGTCTGGGAGCTGGAGACCTACGGCGCGCTGTTCGACCGCACCAAGGACGGCCGGATCAGCCAGCGGAACTTCGGCGGGCACACCTACCCCCGGCTCGCGCACGTCGGTGACCGCACCGGCCTGGAGTTGATCCGCACCATGCAGCAGAAGATCGTCTCGCTGCAGCAGGAGGACTACGCCGAGTTCGGCGATTACGACGCGCGCATCAGGGTGTTCGCCGAGTGCACCATCACCGATCTACTCAAAGACGGCGACTCGATCGCCGGAGCATTCGGCTATTGGCGCGAGACCGGCAATTTCGTGCTGTTCGAGACACCGGCAGTGGTGTTGGCCACCGGCGGAATCGGCAAGTCGTTCAAAGTGACTTCGAACTCCTGGGAGTACACCGGCGACGGTCACGCGCTGGCATTGCGGGCCGGTGCCACGCTGATCAACATGGAGTTCGTCCAGTTCCACCCGACCGGCATGGTCTGGCCGCTAAGTGTGAAGGGCATCCTGGTCACCGAGGGTGTGCGCGGTGACGGCGGAGTTCTGAAGAACTCCGAGGACACCCGCTTCATGTTCGACTACATCCCCCCGGTGTTCAAAGGCCAGTACGCCGAGACAGCCGAAGAAGCCGACCAATGGCTCAAGGACAACGACTCGGCTCGGCGCACCCCGGACCTGCTGCCCCGCGACGAGGTGGCGCGCGCGATCAACTCGGAGGTCAAGGCCGGCCGCGGCAGTCCGCACGGTGGGGTCTACCTCGACATCGCGTCCCGCCTCACCGCCGAGGAGATCAAGCGGCGGCTGCCGTCGATGTACCACCAGTTCATGGAGCTGGCCGAGGTCGACATCACCAAGGAGGCGATGGAGGTCGGGCCGACCTGTCACTACGTGATGGGCGGGGTGGAGGTCGACGCCGACACCGGCGCGGCCAAAGTGCCGGGGTTGTTCGCCGCCGGTGAATGCTCCGGCGGCATGCACGGCTCCAACCGCCTGGGCGGCAACTCGCTGTCGGACCTGCTGGTGTTCGGCCGGCGCGCCGGACTCGGGGCAGCCGACTATGTGCGGGCGCTGAGCAGCCGTCCGTCGGTCTCGCCCGACGACGTCGACGCCGCCGCCGAGCGGGCCCTGAAGCCCTTCCAGGGGCCGACCGATGGCTCGGCTCCGGAGAACCCGTACGCGCTGCAGTCGGACCTGCAGCATGTGATGAACGACCTGGTCGGCATCATCCGCAAAGAGGACGAGATCACCAAGGCGTTGACGCTGCTGAAGGAACTCTGGGCGCGATACCAGAATGTGCAGGTCGAGGGACAGCGACGGTACAACCCAGGCTGGAACCTGGCAGTCGATCTGCGCAACATGCTGCTGGTCAGCGAGTGCGTGGCCAGGGCTGCGCTGCAGCGTACCGAGAGCCGCGGCGGGCACACCCGCGACGACCATCCCGGCATGGACTCGGGGTGGCGCAAGACGCTGCTGGTATGCCGCGAGGCGCAGGGTGACGGCGACGCGCACATCACCATCGAGCGGCAACCGCAGGTGCCGATGCGCCAAGACCTGCTGGAATTGTTCAAGATCGCTGAACTCGAGAAGTACTACACCGACGACGAGCTCGCTGAGCATCCGGAACGGAGAGCGTAATGGCATACAACGCGAGCTTGCGGGTGTGGCGCGGCGACGAGGCCGGCGGCGCGCTGGCGGACTACACGGTCGAGGTCAACGAGGGCGAGGTGGTGCTCGACGTCATCCACCGCCTGCAGCAGACCCAGACGCCCGACTTGGCCGTGCGCTGGAATTGCAAGGCCGGCAAATGCGGATCGTGCTCGGCGGAGATCAACGGCCGGCCCCGGCTGATGTGCATGACCCGGATGTCGACGTTCGAAGAGAACGAGGTCGTCACCGTCACCCCCATCCGGACCTTCCCGGTGATCCGCGACCTGGTGACCGACGTGTCGTTCAACTACGAGAAGGCCCGCGAGATCCCGTCGTTCGCGCCGCCGAAGGAACTGCAGCCGGGCGAGTACCGGATGGCCCAGATCGATGTGCAGCGCTCCCAGGAGTTCCGCAAGTGCATCGAATGCTTCCTGTGCCAGAACGTCTGCCACGTGATCCGTGACCACGACGAGAACAAGCAGGAATTCGCCGGGCCGCGCTACCTGATGCGCATCGCCGAACTCGACATGCACCCGCTGGACACCGTGGACCGGCGCGACATGGCGCAGGAGGACTTCGGTCTGGGTTACTGCAACATCACCAAGTGCTGCACCGAAGTGTGCCCGGAGCACATCACGATCACCGACAACGCCCTGATCCCGATGAAAGAGCGGGTCGCGGACCGCAAATACGACCCGGTGGTGTGGCTCGGCAACAAGCTGTTCCGACGCTGAGACTTGCCGGGGTTAGGCCCGTAGCGCCTTCGGGTATGCGATGGGGATGCTAGATCCCACCAGCATTGACGAGATCAAGACCGCGATCGACGAGCTCTCCACCCGGGTGGACGCGGCCCGCAAGGAAGGTCGGGACTCCGACGCCGCCGAGATGGAGCAGCGTATCCAGGGTCTCCGGGAAAGACTTGCCGACCGCTCGCCGACCTAGACCGCGCAGCTACTTGATGCCGAGCCGGCGCAGTTCGCTGCGGTGAAACACGATCGGCGCCACGTCTGGATCGACCGTGACCTCGCTGACCCGCAGCACCACGATAGTGTGATCCCCAGCAGGTATCAGCTGCTCGATCGCACTTTCCAGCCAGAGGCCGGTGCCTTTGATGAAGACGGCACCGCTCTGGCTGACCACCGTTTCCAACCCGGCGAACCGGTCGCCGGTCTTGGCGGCCAGCGTCCGCACCGCCGCGTCGTGCGCCTCGCCCAGCACACTGATGCCCAGTGAGGGCACGTCCTTCAACTTCGGCCAGGTAGTCGAGGTGTTCTGCACGCAGAACGACACCAACGGCGGTTCCAGCGAAACGGGGACGAAGGTGCTGGCCGCCAAACCGTGCCGCACCCCGTCCACGTGGGCGGCGATGGCCACCACCCCGGTCGGGAAGTGACCGAATGCCTCACGTAGCGACGTCGGGGTCAGATTGTTGTGGGAGTTCACCGGACTTCATTCGCTCCTCGAGCCGAGAACGGGATTCTCGTTTTCGCAGCCTACCCGGCGCGGTATCCGTGCCGGGCAGCCACGTCGGGGTGCGCGCGCAGCCGGCTCTTCCAGGCGTTGCGGCCGTAGACCGGGTGAATCGGGTCGGACGGATCCTGCACCGCCGGCGGGGCCGATCTGGCCAGGTCCGGGGGCAGCGTCAGTACGGGAATCTGGGCGTCCAGACGAGGATTGAAGAAGTACGGCACGGAGATCCGGTCGGCGGTGGCGTCGGTCAAATTCACCCGGTGCTCGGTTGCGCGCAGGTAGCCGCCCGTCGCGAACTGCAGCAGCTCCCCGATGTTGACGACGAAGGCACCGTCCAGCGGGGGCACGTCGACCCAGCCCGCCGCGTCCGCAGGACGCACCTGCAGGCCGCGGCTGCCCGGCTCGGCCAGCAGCAACGTGAGCACACCGGAGTCCTTGTGCGCGCCCACCCCCTGCGCACCGGCCGGGTTGGCCGGGTACCGCACGACCTTGATCAGCGTCGCCGGGGCCTCGGCGAAGGCCGCGTCGAATATCCCGGCCGGGCTGCCCAGTGCGGCCGCCCAGTGCCGCAGCAGCGTGCGCGACACCTGCGCGAGTGCGGCGTCCCATTCGGCGATGATCCCGGGCAGTTCGGGCAGCGCGGCCGGCCACTGGTTCGGACCCTGCAGCCACAGATAGTCGGGGCGGCCGGGACCTCCGACGGGCGGGCGCTCCGGACCGATGTCGATCTGTTCGCGCCAGTCGGTCTCGCCGCGGGTGAGCTCACCGCCCAGCCGTGTGTAGCCGCGGAAATGTGGGCTGCGCACCATCGCGACGGCATCCTTGTCTGCTTGCGGCAGCCCGAACAGCCGGCGCGCCGCATCCAGCACCCGAGCGGACAGCTCGCCGGGGACGCCGTGCCCCGTCAGATAGCAGAAACCGACCCGGTGTGCGACGTCGCGAAGACCCGCACGCAGCACCGGCGGCTCGGCTCGTAGATCGACCACGGGCAGGGCCGTGACGCTCCCCACACTGTTCATCAGACCCATCATCGTCGCAGGTGAGGATGGTTGCCAGGGATGCACTCAGCGCCATCCCAACTGGTTGGTTAGTTAGCCGGTGAAATTTAGCTCACACTCGCTTGCGATCAAGTTACCGACGGGTATATTTAGAACCGTTACTGGTGGGTAACTTAGGCGAGCCCAGTCCTGGTACCCAACCACAGGTGGCATTCTCAATGAGGAGGACCGTAGTGAGCCACTACAAGAGCAACGTCCGCGACCAGGAATTCAACCTGTTCGAGGTGCTCGGCGTCGACAAGGCGCTGGGTCAAGGCGAATTCAGCGACCTGGACGCCGACACCGCCCGCGAAATGCTGGCGGAGATGGCTCGCCTGGCCGAGGGACCCGTCGCCGACTCGTTCACCGAAGGTGACCGCAACCCGCCGGTCTTCGACCCGAAGACGCACTCGGTGACGCTGCCCGAGTCGTTCAAGAAGTCGGTCAAGGCCGTGATGGACGCCGGCTGGGACAAAGCCGGCCTCGACGAGGCGCTCGGCGGCATGCCGATGCCCAAATCCCTGATGTGGGCGCTCAACGAACACATCCTGGGTGCCAACCCGGCGGTATGGATGTACGCCGGCGGCGCCGGCTTCGCGCAGATCCTCTACCACCTCGGTACCGAGGAGCAGAAGAAGTGGGCGGTGCTGGCCACCGAGCGCGGCTGGGGCTCGACCATGGTGCTCACCGAGCCGGACGCCGGCTCCGACGTGGGTGCGGGCCGGACCAAGGCCGTGCAGCAAGAGGACGGCTCCTGGCACATCGACGGCGTCAAGCGCTTCATCACCTCCGCCGACTCCGACGACATGTTCGAAAACATCTTCCACCTGGTGCTGGCGCGCCCCGAGGGAGCCGGACCCGGCACCAAGGGCTTGTCGCTGTTCTTCGTGCCCAAGTTCCTGATCGACTTCGAGACCGGCGAACCCGGTGAGCGCAACGGGGTCTTCGTCACCAACGTCGAGCACAAGATGGGCCTGAAGATCTCGACCACCTGCGAGCTGTCCTTCGGCCAGCACGATGTGCCCGCCAAGGGCTGGCTGGTCGGCGAGGTGCACGACGGCATCGCGCAGATGTTCGAGGTGATCGAACAGGCCCGGATGATGGTGGGCACCAAGGCGATCGCCACGCTGTCCACCGGCTACCTGAACGCGCTGGAGTACGCCAAGTCCCGCGTACAGGGTGCCGACCTGACCCAGATGACCGACAAGACCGCCCCCCGGGTCACCATCACCCACCACCCGGACGTGCGCCGGTCGCTGATGACCCAGAAGGCCTACGCCGAGGGTCTGCGCGCGCTGTACCTGTACACCGCCACCTTCCAGGACGCGGCGGTGGCCGAGGCGGTGCACGGCGTGACCCCGGAGTTGGCCGCCAAGATCAACGACCTGATGTTGCCGGTCGTCAAGGGGGTCGGCTCCGAGCAGGCATACGCCAAGCTCACCGAGAGCCTGCAGACCTTCGGTGGGTCCGGCTTCCTGCAGGACTACCCGATCGAGCAGTACATCCGGGACGCCAAGATCGACTCGCTCTACGAGGGCACCACTGCCATCCAGGCGCAGGACTTCTTTTTCCGCAAGATCATTCGGGACAAGGGTGTGGCCCTGGCCCACGTGTCGGGCGAGATCCAGAAGTTCGTCGACAGCGAGGCCGGCAACGGCCGGCTCAAGGGTGAGCGAGCGCTGCTGGCCAAGGCGTTGACCGACGTCCAGGCGATGGCCGCCAGCCTGACCGGCTACCTGATGGCCGCGCAGGAGGACGTCACCAGCCTGTACAAGGTGGGCCTGGGTTCGGTGCGCTTCCTGATGAGCGTCGGCGACCTGATCATCGGCTGGTTGCTGCAACGCCAGGCCGCGGTGGCCATCGAGGCGCTGGACGCCGGGGCCACCGGTTCCGAGCGGTCCTTCTACGAGGGCAAGCTGGCGGTGGCGGCGTTCTTCGCCAAGAACTTCCTGCCGCTGTTGACCAGCACCCGCGAGGTGATCGAGACCCTGGACAACGACATCATGGAATTGGACGAAGCCGCTTTCTGAGCAGGTCTTCGCGTGACAGCCCCCGCTTCGGCGGGGGTTTTCGCGTTCTGGGTCTCAGCCCGGTTGCGCCGACACTGAACTGACGCCGACGACACGCCGGGGTGGGGCGCCTACGTTCAGTCTCGATGCCGTGGGTGCAGGCTCGCGGGCCGGATGTAAAAAGACCGCCGCTGGATCCCCTCATTCCAGCGGCGGCCCTTTTCGTTCGCCCGTCTCCGCTGACCGGCGGTCGACCAAGGATTGCCCCGCGTTGCCGTCGGGGTCGGGGGGTCAGACCACAACACGGGGCTATCCGGACCCACGGATACCCACAGCCTCCAGTACCAAAACTCCGACAAAATAATCTTTTCGGATGTTTTCGGTGGCCCAAGTGCGCCGCGTCAGGCCTCCAAAATCGCGGCGACGCCCTGTCCCCCGGCGGCGCAGATCGAGATCAGCGCCCGAACCGGGCCGCCACCCTGCTGCTCGGCTTTCTTCTCCGAAAGTTGCTTGGCGGTCTGGGCCAGGATCCGTGCGCCAGTGGCCGCGAACGGGTGCCCGGCGGCCAACGACGACCCGTTGACGTTGACCTTGGACCGGTCCACCGCACCCAGTGCCGCGTCCAGACCCAGCCGTCCCTTGCAGTACTCGTCGGATTCCCAGGCCTGCAGGTGCGCGAGCACCACCGAGGCGAAGGCCTCGTGGATCTCGTAGAAGTCGAAATCCTGCAGGCTCAGCCCGTTGCGGGCCAACAGCCGGGGCACGGCGTAGGTCGGCGCCATCAACAGGCCGTCGTGCCCGTTGACGTAATCCACGGCGGCCGTCTCGGCGTCCACGAAATAGGCCAGCGGCGACAGCGAATGGTCGGAAGCCCACTGTTCGTTGGCGAGCAGCGCGACCGACGCGCCGTCGGTCAGCGGAGTGGAGTTGCCCGCCGTCATCGTCGCGTCGCCGGCCTTGACCCCGAAGACCGGACGCAGTTTGGCGAGGTTCTCCACGCTGGCGTCCGGGCGCAGGTTGTCGTCCCGGTACAGCCCGAGGAAGGGCGTGATCAGGTCGTCGAAGAAGCCACGATCGTAGGCCGCGGCCATGTTGCGGTGGCTGGCGACGGCCAGCTCGTCCTGGTCGGTGCGCTTGATGCCCATCTCCTTGGCGGTGATGGCGGCGTGCTCCCCCATCGACAGCCCGGTGCGGGGTTCGCTGTTGGCCGGCAGGTCCAACCCGAGGTTGGCCGGCAGCGCGCCCAGCAGCTTGGCCCGCTGCACGTTGGATTTGGCCCGACGCACCTTGAGCAGCGTCTTGCGCAGCTCGTTGCCCAGCGCGATCGGCGCGTCCGAGGTGGTGTCCACACCGCCGGCGGCGGCCACCTCGTAGCGGCCGGCGGCGATCCCGTCAGCGGCGGCGATGGCGGCCTGCAGGCCGGTTCCACACGCCTGCTGAATGTCGAAGGCGGGCGTCTCCGGGGAGAGGTCGGAGCCCAGGACGCATTCGCGCATCAGGTTGAAGTCGCGGCTGTGCTTGAGCACCGCGCCGCCGATCACGGCCCCGAGCCGCTCACCGCTCAGCCCGAACCGGTCCACCAGGCCGCCGAGCGCGGCGGTGAACATGTCCTGGTTGGAGGCTTCGGCATAACTCCGGTCTGAGCGGCCGAACGGGATACGGTTGCCGCCCAGCACAACGACGCGCTGTCTCGACTCAGAACTTCCAGTGGCCATTATTTTCTCCGTGTGTCGGCGCTCGTGTGGGGGTTAGTTTTGGGGTACCCGGCTCAGCAGGCAATACTACTCACTGTTCTTACTCGGAAGTAAGTTCGTCCCTGACACGGAAGGCAACCCAGTGGCCACCAAGCGTTCGCCGGACCTGTTCTCCCAGGTCGTCAACTCCGGACCCGGATCGTTCCTGGCCAAGCAGCTCGGCGTCCCGCAGCCCGAGCCGCTGCGCCGCTACAGTCCGGGTGACCCGCCGCTGGCCGGACCGCTGCTGATCGGCGGTGCGGGCCGGGTGGTCGAGCCGCTGCGGGCGGCGCTAGACGGCGACTACGATCTGCTCGGCAACAATCTGGGCGGTCGCTGGGCGGACAAGTTCGCCGGCCTGGTGTTCGACGCCACGGGCATCACCAAACCGGCCGACCTCAAGGCGCTGCACGAGTTCTTCACGCCGTTGCTGCGCAATCTCGAACCGAACGCGCGCGTGCTCGTGATCGGCACCACGCCGGAGGCCGCGAGCAGCACCGACGAACGCATCGCGCAACGCGCGCTGGAGGGGTTCACCCGGTCGCTGGGTAAGGAGGTCCGCAACGGGGCCACCGTGAACCTGGCGTACCTGGCGCCGGACGCCAAGCCGGCGGCCACCGGGCTGGAATCCACCGCCCGGTTCATCCTGTCGGCCAAGTCCGCCTACGTCGGCGGCCAGGTCTTCTACGTCGGAGCCGAGGATGCCACGCCGCCGGCCGACTGGGACAAGCCGCTGGACGGCAAGGTCGCCGTGGTGACCGGGGCCGCGCGCGGCATCGGTCGCACGATCGCCGAGGTGTTCGCCCGCGACGGTGCCCGCGTCGTCGCGATCGACGTCGAATCCGCCGAGGAGGCCCTGGCCGAAACCGCCAACAACGTCGGCGGCACCCCGCTGTGGCTGGACGTGACCGCGGAGGACGCCGTCGACAAGATCACCGAACACCTGCGCGATCACCACGGTGGCCACGCCGACATCCTGGTCAACAACGCCGGGATCACCCGCGACAAGTTGTTGGCCAACATGGACGACGGGCGTTGGGACTCGGTCCAGGCGGTCAATCTGCTTGCCCCGCAACGGCTTACCGAAGGCCTGATCGACGGCGGCACGATCGGTGCGGGCGGCCGGGTAGTCGGCCTGTCGTCGATGGCCGGGATCGCCGGCAACCGCGGTCAGACCAATTACGCCACCACCAAGGCCGGCATGATCGGCCTCACCCAGGCGCTGGCACCGGTGCTCGCCGAGAAGGACATCACGATCAACGCCGTGGCACCGGGCTTCATCGAAACCCAGATGACGGCGGCCATCCCGCTGGCCACCCGCGAGGTGGGTCGCCGGTTGAACGCGTTGCTGCAGGGCGGTCAGCCCGTCGACGTGGCGGAGACCATCGCCTACTTCGCCAACCCGGCGTCAAATGCGGTGACCGGCAACGTGATTCGCGTCTGCGGCCAAGCCATGATCGGGGCTTGATCCAGATGAGTCAACCAAGCGGTCTGACGAACATGCTGCGCGCGGTGGCCGGGGCGCTGCCGGTGGTGCCCCGCTCGGACAAGCTGCCCGACCGCACCGTGACGGTCGAGGAGTTGTCGATCGACCAGTCCAATGTGGCGGCCTACGCCGCGGTCACCGGGTTGCGGTACGGCAACAACGTGCCCCTGACCTACCCCTTCGCGCTGACCTTCCCGTCGATCATGTCGCTGGTGAGCGGGTTCGACTTCCCGTTCTCCGCAATGGGATCGGTGCACACCGAGAACGAGATCACCCAGTACCGGCCGATCGCGGTGACCGACACGGTGAGCGTGCAGGTCCACGCCGAGAACCTGCGGGAGCACCGCAAGGGATTGCTGGTCGACCTGTTGACGGACGTCCACGTCGGCAACGAACTGGCCTGGCACCAGGTGACCACCTTCCTGGACCAGCAGCGCACCAGCCTGTCCGACGAACCCAAACCGCCGCCGCAGAAGCAGCCCAAGCTGCCCCCGGCGTCGACGGTGTTGCGGATTTCGCCCAGCCAGATCCGGCGCTACGCGGTGGTCAGCGGTGACCTCAATCCGATCCACACCAGCGGCCTCGCCGCCAAACTGTTCGGTTTCCCGACCTCCATCGCGCACGGAATGTTCAGTGCAGCAGCGGTTTTGGCGAACATCGAGAACAAAGTGCCGGATGCGGTGCGGTATTCGGTGCGCTTCGGCAAACCGATCCTGCTGCCGGCCAGCGTGGGGTTGTACGTCGAGGAAGCTGAGGGCGGCTGGGAGTTGTCCCTGCGCAACCTGTCCAAGGGCTACCCGCACCTGACCGGGTCGCTGAGGCCGCTCTAGCCCGGGTTCACCCCGCACGCTGGTCGCGGTGCGGCAGTCGGCGTCCGAGCACGAATGTCTAAAGCGCGTGGGCGCCGACGGCGGTCACCGCGAAGGCCAACAGCATCCGGATCGGCGGGTGCGCCAGTTCCCAGACGAACAGCGCCGCCCACACCGGTGAGCCCTGGGTGACCGCCAGCACGCCGGCGGCCCCGCAGAGCGAATTGACCGGGCCGTGCCAGTGCGTCCCGAACACCGCATTCAGCGTCAGCACCAACACCGTACCCGCCGCCGCCCCGGTGGCCAGGGACGGCGTGAGCAGGCCGCCGGCACCTCCGGCCCGCAGAAACAGCGCTGTCAGAAGCGGTTTCAACACCAGGAGCACCGCCGCCGACGCCAGCGTCAGCCCGCTGGCCAGGCTGATCGACAGGATGCTCCTGCCGTTGCCGGGCAGCTGCGGCCACCAGTGGGAGCAGATTCCGGTGAGCAGTCCGGCGGCGGCGAGTCCCGGGATCAGCAGCCACGACCGGATGAGGGTGGCCGGCCGCGCCGCAGCGATGATTGTGTTGAAGACCCATCCCACCGCGAAAGCCACCGGCACCAATGCCAGCGCATGCGCACTGAGGAGATAATTCGATTCGGCGCGTGGCCAATCCAGCTCGGGACGGTTATGGGTGAGCAGCGAGCCGACCGCCACAGCAAGCGCGGAGGTGAGCAACGCCGCGCCCATCGCCCGTAACCGCCAGGTGTTCAGCATGATGCGCAGGGTGAAGAGCGCCCCGGACAGCGGCACCGCATAGACCGCACCGAGCCCCGCCCCGGCCGCACACGCCAGCAGGATCTCGCGGTCGCCCGGCGACAACCTTCGCAGCCACCCGGTGCCCAAATCGCTCAACACAGCGGCGAATTGGCGCGGCGCGCCCTCCCGGCCCAGCGAGGCACCCGAGCCGACCAGCACGATCTGCAGCACCGCGTCGACGCTCCAGGTAAGACGTGGGATTCGCTCATGGCGGGCGATGGTCCCGGCCAGCGGTGGCACCCCGGCGCGCCGGCGCAGCAGCCACCACCCCAGGCCGGCCAACCCCGCGCCCATCATCGGCGCGAGTGCCCGACGCACCGCGCTGCTGCCGGTGATGCCGTCCAACAGCGAACCGAAAGTGTAGTGATACGTGAGGTGTTCGACCGACCGCAGCACCACCGTCGTCGCCAACCCGGCCAGGCCGGCCAGCAGCCCGACGATGACGACGGCACAGAAGAAGTCGAGGTCGCGTCGGGGTGCGAACCCAGACCTAGCTGGTGCCGGCGTCACGATCGGCCGGGGCGCCGCGCAACCCCGCCCAGAACAGATCGATCATCATCTGGGCCGCGGTGTCGACATCGGTGTCGCCGGTGCTCAGCCGGTTGGCGATCGCCTCCCCCGCACCCACCAAAGCCACTGCCATGATGTCGATTTCGGTATCCGTGGCAGGGCTGCGGGTGCCGGCGCGGACCAATCCCGCCACCAGTTCGATGATCTGCTCGCGGCCCTCGCGTACCGTGTGCGCGAACGCCTGCGAGCTGGTGGCCTGGGTGTACATCACGATCCACGACGCGCGGTTCTCGTCGATGTATCTGAGGAACGAACTGATGGTGTTGCGCAGCAGGTCTTTTGGACTCTGGGTGAAATCCACGTCAGCGCGCAACGCGCCGATGAACCGGTTCATCTCACGGTTCAGGCACGCGCCGAACAAATCCTCTTTGGAGCCGTAGTACAGGTACAGCATCGGTTTGGAGATCTGCGCCTCGGCGGCGATGGCATCCATGGACGTCTCGTGATAGCCGTTGACCGAGAACATCTGGACGGCAGCGTCCAGCATCTGCTGTTCGCGCACGGCACGGGGCAACCGTTTGGTACCACCTGCCATTGCGCTGCGCCTCTCTGACCAGTCCGGGTATTTTAGACCGGCTAACGGCCACAGCCTGGTTTGACGCCTTTCATCGTGGCCACGCGCACCAGGGATGCGTTGACCGACTCCATGGACAGCTCCTTGGCGTTCACCGCCTGCTCGAGGCGGTCCAAGACCGCAGGCACCTCTTTGGTGGTGATCCACAGCGCGACGTCGGTGCCGGCTTGCAGCGTCTTCAGCACCGCCTCGGGCACGGGGAACCGGTCGGAGATCGCGGCCATGCTGGACAGGTCGTCGCTGAAGACCGGGCCGTCGAAGGCCGGGCCGCCGTAGCCGGTGCCGCTGCGCAACAGGTCCAGCGCGGGCTTGCTCAGGCTGGCCGGATCGGTGCCGGTCAGACCCGGAACCTGCATGTGACCGACCATCACCCCGACCGGCGACTTGGCCAGCAACGTCTGGTAGGGCACCAGGTCATTGCCGACCAGCTCCTGCAGGGGCGGGGTGCTGACCCCGCCGGTGTGCGAATCGCCGGAGCCATGCCCGTGACCGGGGAAGTGCTTGAGCACCGGCAGCAGCCCCGCGTCCCGCAGACCCTGCGCGTACTGACCGGCCCACTCGGTGACCTTGGCCGGGTCCGGGCCGAACGAGCGGTCCCCGATCACCGTGTCGTCCGGGGCATCGGTGACGTCGACCACCGGCGCGAAATCGATGGTGAAACCCAGCTCTTTCATCTTGCGGCCACGCTCGAACACCAGATCGTGAACCTGCTGCGGGGTCAGGGTCTGACCCATCTCTTTGGCCGTGGGACCCCGGCCGCCCAGCAGCGTGCGCAACCGGGAGACCCGACCGCCCTCCTCGTCGACGCCGACCGCCAGCGGCAACGGTGTCGCGACGGCGGCGATCTCGGCCAGCGGGCCGGGCAGCATGGTCAGGTCGGTGTCGCTGTCGATGATGATGCCGCCGACGTGGAATTCGGTGACCACCGCCTTGGCGTCGGCGGCGTCTTTCACCCCGACCATCAGCAGCTGGGCCAACTTGTCACGCAGGTTGGGTATCGCTGCGGGCACATCCTTGGGATCGGCACACACCCGGGGTCCGGACGCGGCGGCCGGTGTCGTCGAGCTGGTCGGGGCGGTGCTGCCGGGCGTGGCAGTGGTCGAGGAGGACCCGCTCTTGGTGCCGCCGTGACAGGCCGCGACCAGCGTGGATACCGCAACCAGAACGAACAGAGCGCGCGGAAAAGCCATCCGGACATGCTGTCACGAGGCATTTCACTGCGCGGGTGCGGGTGCGACCGCTGCCCGGAGCCCCGGGCTGGGACCGCCGTTCTGCTAGGTTGGCCGCTATGAACCGGATCATCGTGCCGGCCGCGGCCAGCGTGGTAGTTGGTCTGCTGCTCGGCGCGGCCGCGATCTTCGGAATCACCCTGATGGTCCAGCAGGACACGAAACCGCCACTGCCCGGGGGCGATCCGTCGTCGTCGGTGCTCAACCGGGTCGAGTACGGTAACCGCAGCTAGCCAGGCAGCGCCCCAGTCGCGTCGCTGGCTGCTGCTCGTCGGGGCCGTCTCGCTGGTTTTGACCTTCGCGCAGTCCCCCGGGCAGGTCTCGCCCGACACCAAGCTGGACCTCACCGCCAACCCGCTGCGGTTCCTGGCCCGCGCCACCAACCTCTGGAACAGCGAACTGCCGTTCGGCCAGTCCCAGAACCAGGCGTACGGCTATCTGTTCCCGCACGGCAGTTTCTTCCTGGCCGGCCACCTACTGGGGCTCCCCGGCTGGGTCACCCAGCGGTTGTGGTGGGCGCTGTTACTGACCGTCGGGTTCTGGGGGCTGCTGCGGGTCGCCGAAGCGCTGGGTATCGGCAGCCCGTCGTCGCGGGTGCTGGGCGCGGTCGCGTTCGCCCTGTCACCGCGGGTGCTGACCACTGTCGGGTCCATCTCGTCGGAAACGTTGCCGATGATGCTGGCGCCGTGGGTGTTGTTGCCGACGATCCGGGCAGTGCAGGGCACGTCGGCCCGTTCGGTGCGGGTGCTGGCCGGGCAGGCCGCGCTGGCGGTGGCGCTGATGGGCGCGGTGAACGCGATCGCGACGGCCGCAGGTTGTCTGCCGGCGGTGATCTGGCTGGCGTGTCACCGTCCGAACAAGCGGTGGCTGCGGTACGTGGGGTGGTTGGTGCCGGCTGTGCTGGTCGCGGCGCTGTGGTGGGTGGTGGCGCTGAGTCAGCTGCGCGACGTCAGTCCGCCGTTCCTGGATTTCATCGAATCCTCCGGGGTGACCACCCAATGGTCCTCACTGGTGGAGCTGCTGCGCGGCACCGACAGCTGGACGCCGTTCGTGGCGCCCACCGCGACGGCGGGCGCTCCACTGGTCACCGGCTCGGTCGCGATCCTGGGCACCTGCCTGGTCGCGGCGGCGGGCCTGGCCGGGCTGGCCGCCCCGGCGATGCCGGCGCGGGGCCGGCTGGTGACCATGCTGCTGGTCGGGGTGGTGTTGCTGGCGATCGGCTACAGCGGCGGGCTGGGTTCTCCGATCGCCCATCAGGTGCAGGCGTTCCTGGATGCCGGCGGTACGCCACTGCGCAACGTGCACAAAGTCGGGCCGGTGGTGCGGATCCCGCTGGTACTGGGTTTCGCCCAGCTCCTGGGCCGGATCCCGCTGCCCGGCAGCGCGCCGAGGTCGGTGTGGCTCGGCGCCTTCGCGCACCCCGAGCGCGACCGCCGAGTCGCCGTCGGCATCGTGGCGCTGATCGCGCTGCTGGTCAGCGGTTCGCTGGCGTGGAGTGGCCGGCTGACCCCGCCGGGCACGTTCAGCGCGATTCCGGACTACTGGCACCGGGCCGCCGACTGGCTCACCGAACACCGCAGCGGCCGGGTGCTGGTGGTGCCGGGCGCGCCGTTCGCCACCCAGGTGTGGGGCACCAGCCACGACGAGCCGCTGCAGGTGCTGGGCTCCAGCGCCTGGGGGGTCCGCGACTCGATCCCGCTGACACCGCCGCAGACCATCCGTGCGCTGGACTCGGTGCAGCGCCTCTTCGCCGCCGGGCGGCCCTCCGCCGGACTGGCCGATACCCTTGCCCGACAGGGTATTTCGCATGTGGTGGTGCGCAACGACCTGGACCCGGAATCGTCGCGGTCGGCGCGGCCGATCCTGGTGCACCGCGCGATCGCGGGGTCGGCGGGTTTGACCGAGGTGGCCGAGTTCGGCGAACCCGTCGGCCCCGGCACGCTGGCCGGGTTCGTCAACGACAGCGGGTTGCGCCCGCGCTATCCGGCGGTGCAGATCTACCGGGTCGATGCGGCGGGTTCGACTGCGCCGTACTTCGCCGACACCGACCGGCTGGCGCGGGTCGACGGCGGTCCCGAGGTACTGCTGCGCCTCGACGAGCGGCGCCGTCTGCTGAACCAGCCCCCGCTGGGGCCGATGTTGATGACGGCCGACGCACGCGCGGCGGGCCTGCCGACGCCGCTGGTCACCGTCACCGACACCCCGCTGGCCCGCGAAACCGACTACGGCCGTGTCGATCTGCATTCATCAGCCATCCGCGCGCCCGGCGATGCCCGGCACACCTACAACCGGGTGCCCGACTACCCGGTGCCCGGCGCCGAGACGGTCTACGGCGGCTGGACCGGCGGCCGCGTCACCGCGTCGAGTTCATCCTCGGATGCCACCGCCCTGCCCGATGTGGCGACGGCCACCTCACCGGCTGCCGCGATCGACACCGACCCGGCCACCGCGTGGGTGTCCAACGCACTGCAGGCGGCTGTCGGGCAGTGGCTGCGGGTAGATTTCGACCACCCGGTGACCAACGCCGTGCTCACCCTGACGCCCAGCGCCACGGCCGTCGGAGCCCAGATCCGCCGCATCCTGGTCGAAACCGCCAACGGCAGCACCACATTGCGGTTCGACGAGGACGGGAAGCCGCTGGCCGCCGCCCTGCCGTACGGCGAGACGCCGTGGGTGCGCATCACCGCGGCGGCCACCGACGACGGCTCGCCGGGCGTGCAATTCGGCATCACCGAGTTGTCCATCACCCAGTACGACGCCTCCGGATTCGCCCATCCGGTGCCGCTGCGGCACACGGTGTCGGTGCCCGGGCCGCCGCCGGATGCGGCGGTGGCGCGCTGGGACCTGGGTGCCGAGCTGTTGGGCAGACCGGG
Source organism: Mycobacterium sp. NGS61 (assembly GCF_059812325.1). Lineage (NCBI taxonomy): Bacteria > Bacillati > Actinomycetota > Actinomycetes > Mycobacteriales > Mycobacteriaceae > Mycobacterium > Mycobacterium sp. NGS61. The sequence goes on along the minus strand of NZ_JCALCL010000017.1, from coordinate 21,043 downwards.
CTGCGCCGCCGCGCCGGACGTGGTGCGCTGCGCCGCTTCGATGGCACTGACCCCGGAGGAGCCGGTCACCCTCAGCCGCACCCTGACCGTGCCGCGCCCGGTGTCGGTGACACCGACGGTGTGGGTGCGCCCACGGCAGGGTCCCAAGCTGGCCGACCTGATCGCCGAACCCGGCGCCACGCGGGCGCGCGGCGACGCCGACCTGGTCGAGATCCTCGGCTCGGCCTACGCGGCCACCGACGGCGACCCGGCGACCGCGTGGACGGCACCGCAGCGGGTGGTGCAGTACAAGACCCCGCCGACGCTGACGCTGACGCTGCCGCGCCCGACCGAGGTGACCGGCCTGCGGCTGATCCCGAGCCGGTCGGTGCTGCCGGCGCATCCGACCATGGTGGCCGTCGACCTGGGTGACGGGCCGCAGGTGCGGACGTTGTCCGGTGCAGACCTGTCGCTGCATCCCACCGTGACCGACACGGTCACGGTGAGCCTGCTGGACTGGCAGGACATCATCGACCGCAACGCACTGGGCTTCGATCAGCTCAAGCCGCCGGGGTTGGCGGAGATCGTCGCGCTCGGCGTCGACGGTCAACCCGTCGCGCCCGCCAACCCGGACCGCGCCCGCGAGATCGTCGTCGACTGCGAGCACGGACCCGTGATCGCGGTCGCCGGCCGGTTCGTCCACACCTCGATCCGGACCAGCGCGGGAGCCCTGCTGGACGGCGAGCCGGTGGCGGCGCAACCCTGTGACACCGAGCCCATCGCGCTGCCGGCCGGGCAGCAGGAACTGTTGATCAGCCCGGGGGCGGCATTCGTCGTCGACGGCACCCAGTTGGCTGCCACACCGGAATTACCCGGTGCTGCAGTAACTTCCGCCGTCACCGGGACGTGGGGACCGGCTCGGCGGGAGGTGCGGGCGGCCCCGTCGGGCACCTCGCGGGTGCTGGTGATCCCGGAGAGCATCAACCCCGGCTGGGTCGCACGCACCAGCACCGGGGCGCGTCTGACGCCAATCGCGGTGAACGGGTGGCAGCAGGGCTGGTTGGTACCCCCCGGGGATCCCGGCACCATCACGCTGACCTTCGCGGCCAACACGGTGTACCGCGCCGGCCTGGCCGTAGGGCTGGCCCTGCTGCCGTTGCTGGCAGTGCTGGCGTTCTGGCGCCGCCGCGCCGGTCGCGACGACGATCCCGCTGCGCCGCCGTGGGCACCCGGCCCCTGGGCTGCGGTGCCCGTACTCGCGGCCGGGGGGCTGATATCGGGTGTGGCCGGCGTAGTGGTGTTCGGCGCGGCGCTGGGGGTGCGGTATGCGCTGCGCGGCCGATTACTGGTGACACTCGGTGCGGGCGGGCTGATCGCGGCCGGGGCGGCGTTGTCGCGGCATCCGTGGCGCTCGGTGCACGGTTACGCCGGACACTCCGCGAGTGTGCAACTGCTGGCGCTGATTTCGCTCGCAGCGGTGGCCGCATCGGTGGTGGTACTGCGATCCGGTGGTGCGGAGTAGTTGGCGGCCGGCAGTTCGGCTGGTTGACTGGACACCGCCATGGAATGGTTTTCGGCACCCGGATACTGGCTGGGCACCGCGGTGCTGCAGCGGGGGGTGGCGCTGATCTATGTCATCGCGTTCGTCGCCGCCGCGCGGCAGTTCCGACCGCTCATCGGCTCGGATGGGATGCTCCCGGTGCCTGGATACCTGGCCCGGCGGCCATTCTGGCAGGCGCCCAGCATCTTTCAGTTCCGGTATTCGGACCGGCTGTTCGCCGCAGTGTGCTGGCTGGGCGCGGTACTGGCGGCGGCCGTGGTCTGCGGACTGACGCGGGTGGTGCCGCTGTGGGCCGGGATGCTGACCTGGCTGCTGCTGTGGGTGCTGTACCTGTCGATCGTCAACGTCGGCCAGGTCTGGTACGGATTCGGTTGGGAATCACTGCTTTTGGAGGCTGGTTTCCTGATGGTGTTTCTCGGCGGGGAACGGGTGGCGCCGCCGCTGCTGACCCTGCTGCTGGTGCGCTGGCTGCTGTTCCGGGTCGAGTTCGGCGCCGGTTTGATCAAGCTGCGCGGCGACTCCTGCTGGCGGGATCTCACCTGCCTGTACTACCACCACGAGACCCAGCCGATGCCCGGACCGTTGAGCTGGTTATTCCACCACCTGCCCAAGCCGCTACATCGAATCGAAGTGGCCGGCAACCACTTTGCCCAACTGGTGGTGCCGTTCGGGTTGTTCGCACCGCAACCGGTGGCCGGCATCGCCGCGGCGACCATCATCGTCACCCAACTGTGGTTGGTGCTGTCCGGTAACTTCGCCTGGCTCAACTGGCTGACGATATTCCTGGCGTTCAGCGCGGTCGAGGTGTCCGCGGTGTCGTCCACGCCGCGACCGCCGGGGTGGTTCGTGGTCGTGGTGGTCGCGTTCGCGGCGGTGATGGTGTGTCTGAGCTACTGGCCGGCGCGCAACATGTTGTCACCCCGGCAGCGAATGAACGCGTCCTTCAACATGTTTCACCTGGGCAACACCTACGGCGCGTTCGGCAGCATCTGCCGCACCCGTCGGGAGGTGGTGATCGAAGGCACCCGGGAGCCGGACGTCACCGGCCAGACCGTCTGGCAGGAGTACGAATTCAAGGGCAAACCCACCGGATTGCGCCGGCTGCCACGCCAGTTCGCGCCGTATCATCTGCGACTGGACTGGCTGATGTGGTTCGCGGCGATATCGCCGGGTTATGCGCTGGCCTGGATGACGCCGTTCCTACACCGGCTGCTGCGTAACGATGCCGCGACGCTGCGGTTGTTGCGGCACAATCCTTTTCCGGATGCACCGCCCCGGTATGTGCGGGCGCTGCTCTACGAGTACCGCTTCACCACGCCCACCGAGTTGCGCCGGGAGCACGCGTGGTGGCACCGGTCCCTGATCGGCAGTTACGTGCCGCCGACGTCACTGCCGGACTTCTGATACGAGAGTGCCCCGGTGCCGGCCAGTTTCCCGCCCTCGACGATCAGGTAGTCGGGACGGATCGGCCTGCCGTCGAACCAGCACTCGAGGATCTCCCGGGTGCCCGCGGCATAGCGCGCCTGCGCCGACAGGGTGGTGCCGGAAACGTGCGGCGTCATCGCATTGTTCGGCATGGTGCGCCAGGGGTGGTCGGCCGGCGGCGGCTGCGGGAACCAGACGTCGCCGGCGTAACCCGCCAGCTGGCCGCTTTCCAAGGCCGCCACAATCGCTTCGGGCACCGTTTCTTCGGCGCGCGCGGTGTTGACGATGTAAGAGCCGCGCCGCATCGACGACAGCAGCTGCTCGTCGAACATCGCGCGGGTGTCCGCGTACAGCGGCGAGTGCACCGACACCACGTCGACCGCTTTGACCAGCGACTGCACGTCGGGGTGGAAGGTGAGGTTGAGCTCGGTCTCTACTTCGGCCGGCAGCCGGCGGGTGTCGGTGTAGTGCAGGTTGACGTCGAACGGGGCCAGCCGGCGCAGCACGGCCCGCCCGATCCGGCCGGCGGCGATGACGCCGACGTCCATGCCCTCCAGGTCATAAGCGCGCTGGACGCAATCGGCGATGTTCCAGCCGCCGTCGGCGGCCCAGCGGTGCGACGGCACGAAGTTGCGTACCAACGCCAGGATCTGCATGACGGCGTGCTCGGCGACGCTGATGCTGTTGCTGTAGGTCACCTCGGCGACGGTGATGCCGCGCTCCTGGGCCAGGTCGAGGTCGACGTGGTCCGAACCGATGCCGGCGGTCAATGCCAGCTTCAGCTCGGGCGCCTTGGCGATCCGTTCCGCGGTCAGGTATGCGGGCCAAAATGGTTGGGAGATAACGATATCGGCGTCGGCCAGTTCACGTTCGAACTCGGGGCCGTCCTTGTCCGACGTCACCACCAGCTGGTGTCCGCCCGATTCGAAGAACTCGCGCAGACCCAGCGCGCCCGAGACGCAGCCGAGCAATGCGCCCGGGGTGAAGTCGATTTTCGACGGCGTGGGCACGGTGCTGCCGCCGGGGTAGCTGTGGATCTTGGGAATGCTGTCGCGGGCGTAGGCCGGCGGGTAGCCGTCGACCGGGTCGGGGTACAGCACCATCACACACTTGGCCATCGGACTCTCCTCGCTTGCGTTTGAACTGATTTCAGTCTCGCGGTGCGGTGCAGCGGGTGTCCAAGACGTGGTTCCGAACGACCGATAGGCGCGACCGATCAGAGCGGCGGGGCGATGGAGTGCGCCATCTGGACCAGCGCGCGGGTGAGCGGTGAACCAGGCTCGGCCGCGTTGGTGACGAGTGCGATCAGGGCGGTCACCGACGGCTCCTCCAGACGCAACACGGTAGCGCCGGCCGGCGGACCGAGGGCGTCCACCCAGGTGTGTGGCACGATGCTGGCCCAGCGCCCGGTGGCGACGTGGGCGAACAGCGCGCCGACCGAGTCGGTCTCGAGTTGCGGCGTGATCACCAGGTCCTTGGTGGCCAGTGCGTCGTCGATGAGCCGCCGGCCCCGCATGCCCTTGCTGAGCAGACACAGGGGCAGCCCCAGCGCCGCTGGCCAGCTGACGGTGCCGGTCGTGCCGGGCAGCAGATCCGCGCCGACTAGCAGCACCTCCTCCTCCCGGTACAGCGGAGTGAACAGCAGGTCGTCGGCGTCGTGCTGATCGGGATAGACGATGCCTGCGTCGAGCTCGAACTGACGAATCCGCTCGATGATCCCGGCCGATCGCAGATTCGTCTCCAGCTGTACCCGTACCAGTGGATGGGCGGTACAGAACGGATCGGTGAGCAGCGCAACGGTGGTCGCGGCGGCCGGGACCACCCCGAGCCGGAGTTCACCGCTGAGGCCGGTCTGCAGGGCGGTGACTTCCTGTTGCAGCGCATCCCGGTCGGCCAGGATGCGTCTGGCCCAGTGCACCAGCCGCTCACCTTCGGGAGTGAGACCTTCGAACTTCTGCCCGCGCCGGACCAGTGGGACCTTGAGCTCTTGCTCCAGCTTGCGGATGGATTCCGACAGCGCCGGCTGCGAGACGAAACAGGCGGCCGCGGCTCGCGCGAAATGCCGCTCATGGGCAAGGGCGACGAAGTACTCCAGCTGTCGGAACAGCACGGATCTATTCGACCACGGGTGAGCTCACAGCGTTTCGTCCAACTCCCCCAGCCGGTCGGTAAGCCGCAGGTTCTCCGAGTAGTCGACCGGACAGGAGATGATGGTCACCCCGTCGTCATCCAGTGCCGCCCGCAGCGTGGGCAGCAGTTCGTCGGCACTCTTGATCCGATATCCTTTGGCGCCAAAGCTTTCCGCGTACTTCACCACGTCCGGGTTGCCGAACGAGATGTGGTGGTGCTCGCCCAGTTCGAGGTCCATCTTCCACTCGATCAGGCCGTAACCGCCGTCGTCCCAGATCAGCACCACCAGCGGAATATTCTCCCGCACCGCGGTTTCAATCTCCTGGGAGTTCATCAGGAACGCGCCGTCACCCACCACGGCCAGCACCTTCGCCTCCGGCCGGGCCAGCTTCACCCCGAGCGCGCCGGGCAGCGCAAATCCCATGGTGGACAGGCCATTAGAGATGAGGCAGGTGTTGCGCTCGAAGGTTGGATACAACCGGGCCATCCACATCTTGGTGGCACCGGTGTCCACCAGCACCACGTCGTCGCGGCCCAGCGCCTCTCGGGTGTCGGCCACGATGCGCTGCGGCGCCAGCGGATACCGCGAATCCTGTTGGCCGCGGGCGAATTCCTCGGCCAACAGACCCGAGCCGGGGATCTCGGCGCCTTCGCCGAAGCGGTGACCGTCCAGCGCGTCGGTCAGCGCGTTGAGGGATTCGTTGATATCACCGATGATTCCGACGTCGACCGAGTAGTGCACGTCGACCTCGGCCGGGAAACGGTGGATGTGAATGATCTTCTTGTCGGCCTGCGGATTGATCCGCACCGGGTCGAACTCCTGCAACTCGTAGCCAACCGCTATCACCACGTCGGCGTTGTCGAAACCGAAGTTGACGTAGTCGTGCGTCATGAATCCCAGCGTGCCGATGCTGTTGGGGTGGTCGTCGGGCATCACACCCTTGCCGTGGAAGGAGTTGGCCACCGGTACGCCGAGTTCCTCGGACAATCGGATCAGCGCCTTCGACGCCTCGCTGCGGGCGGCGCCGTGCCCGGCGAGCACCACCGGCCGCTGGGCGTTGCGCAGGATGTCGACGGCACGGGCGACCTGCCGCGCGGCCGGCGCGTCGGCGCGCACGACGTTGCGCGGCAACGGCTTCAGCTCGTAGTCGTCTTCGTCGGTGTCGATGTGCTCAGGCACCGCGAGGTAGACCGCGGCGGGCCGTTCGGTCTCGGCGAGCTTGAATGCTTTGCGCACCATCTCCGGGACGGCCTTGGCGGTGGGAATGTCGGCGGCCCACCGGGTGATCGGGGCGTACATCGACACCAGGTCGACGTACTGGTGCGACTCCTTATATTCACGGTCCTGACCGACCTGCGCCGAGATGGCCACCACCGGGGTGCTGTTGGTGGTGGCGTCGGCGACGCCGAGTTGCATGTTGATCGCCCCCGGCCCCAGCGTGGCGGATACGACGCCCGCGCGCCCGGTGACCCGGCCGTACATCTCTGCCATGAACGCCGCCGCCTGCTCGTGCCGGGTCAGCACGTAGCGGATGTCGGAGGCGGCCAGCGCTTTGATCAACCGGATGTTCTCTTCACCGGGTATCCCGAAAACGAACTCGACGCCCTCGTTCTCCAGGCATTTCACGATCAACTCGGCCGGCGTACTCATCCGCTGGACCTCCTACGGTCTTCTCCCGACACATTAGTGGCAGGCTAGATACAGGACGTTCCTCAAGTACCCACCAGACGAAGGATTCAGCGTGCCCATCGCCACCATCAACCCGGCCACCGGGGAGACCGTCAAGACCTTCGACCCGGCCAGCGACGACGACGTCGACGCAGCCATCGCGCGCGCGCACGAGCGGTTCCTGGACTACCGCCATTCGACCACCTTCGCCCAGCGCGCCGAGTGGGCCAACGCCACCGCCGACCTGCTGGAGAAGGAGGCCGACGACGTCGCGGCGATGATGACCCTGGAGATGGGCAAGACGCTGGCCTCGGCCAAAGCCGAAACACTCAAGTGCGCCAAGGGTTTTCGTTACTACGCCGAGAACGCGGAGAAGCTGCTCGCCGACGAGCCGGCCGAGGCTTCGAAGGTCGGGGCGAAGCAGGCCTACGTGCGGTACCAGCCGCTCGGGGTGGTGCTGGCGATCATGCCGTGGAACTTCCCGCTCTGGCAGGCGGTCCGGTTCGCGGCCCCGGCGCTGATGGCCGGCAACGTCGGGATCCTCAAGCACGCGTCGAACGTGCCGCAGTCGGCGCTGTATCTGGCCGACGTCATTTCCCGCGGCGGGTTCCCGGACGGCTGCTTCCAGACGCTGCTGATCTCGTCGAGCGCCATCGAGCGCATCCTGCGCGATCCCCGGGTGGTGGCGGCCACCCTCACCGGCAGTGAACCCGCCGGTCAGTCCGTCGCCGCCATCTGTGGTGACGAGATCAAGCCGACCGTGCTGGAACTCGGCGGCAGCGACCCGTTCATCGTGATGCCGTCGGCTGACGTCGACGAGGCCGCCAAGACCGCGGTCAAGGCGCGGGTGCAGAACAACGGTCAGTCCTGCATCGCGGCCAAGCGCTTCATCGTGCACACCGACATCTACGACGCGTTCGTGGACAAGTTCGTCGAACACATGCGGGAACTGAAGGTCGGCGACCCCACCGACCCGGACACCGACGTGGGGCCGCTGGCCACCGAGTCAGGTCGCGACGAGATCGCCGAGCAGGTCGACGCCGCCGTCAAGGCCGGGGCGAAGGTCCGCCTCGGCGGGGAGAAGCCCGACCGGCCGGGATGGTTCTACCCGCCGACGGTGATCACCGACATCACCAAGGACATGGCGCTGTACACCGAGGAGGTGTTCGGCCCGGTGGCGTCGATGTACCGCGCCAAGGACATCGACGAAGCCATCGAGATCGCCAACGCCACCACGTTCGGGCTCGGATCCAACGCCTGGACCAACGACGAAGCCGAGCAGCAGCGCTTCATCGACGACATCGAAGCCGGCCAGGTGTTCATCAACGGAATGACGGTGTCCTACCCTGAGCTCGGCTTCGGCGGGATCAAGCGGTCGGGCTACGGCCGCGAGCTGGCAGGGTTGGGCATCCGGGAGTTCGTCAACGCCAAGACGGTCTGGGTGGGCTGAGGCCCGGGGCCGCTTCAGACGGCGGCCAGCGCGCGGCGGTCTTCGTCGGCGAAGTCGTCTTCGAGCTGCACCGGCGAGTAGTCGAGGTCGATCTCGCCCAGCGGACGGCCGCGGGCGCTGCTGATGGTGCCGAACCGGCGCATGCCTTTGTCGGTGGAGTACTGCAGAAACTCGTCCCGGGACAGATCGAAGGGCGCCGGGTCGCCGTACAGGGCGAAGCCGTCCTCGGTGAGTTGCAGCGCCAGCGGGATCAGCTCGTTCATCCGCGATTCGAACACCGCCCAGTTCGCGTCGTCGGCGGCGACGTGGCGACGGCAGGTGAAGGTGCCCCACGCCATGTGGCGGCGCTCGTCGTCGCCGATGTGGCGGATCAGCTGCTGCATGCCGGGCAGGATGGCGCGTTCCACGCAGATCTTGTGCCAGGCGAAATATCCCGTCAGGGCCAGCATCCCCTCGACGATGTGGTTGTAGGTGACCGAGGCCCGCACCTGCGCAGCCGGTGAGGGATCCGAGGTGAGTGCGTGCAGGCAGGCGGGCAGCTCGTCGTAGAAGATCCGGCGGTAGGTGGGCAGCTCGTCGAGGTAACCGTGCAGATCGTCGGTCATCCCGACCGCGTCCAGCCACATCCGGAACACCTGGGTGTGCTTGGCCTCCTCGAACGCGAACTGTGTCAGATACATCTCGTCGCCGAGGCGTCCCTCGGCGCGCATCGCGGCCATGAACGGCTGGATGTCCTCGGTGACCGCTTCCTCTCCGGCGATGAACTGGGCGCACAACCGGGTGGCGTAGTCGCGTTCGGTGTCGGTCAGCCGTTCCCAGTCCGCCCGGTCGCGGGAGAAGTCGATGTCGGCCGGATTCCAGAACTTGGCGTTGCCGCCAGCGAACAGCTTGAGCGGCAGGCTGGCCCAGTTCAGGCCACCGGCGGCCAGCGAACCGGATCGGGTGCGGGTCATGTGAACTCCTCTGATCGGACTGGGGCTGGGGCTGGGGCCGGGCAGAACGCGGCGGCCAGGACGGCGACCAGTCGGCGCACCGCCAGCGCCGGCTGCTCGGGCGTGGGCTCGTCCAGGCCGAGGACCGGGTCCAGGCCGCGCATGTAGGGCGCCAGCGCCAGGTGCGGGAAGATCATCAGCAGCAGTGACAGCAGGGCGTCGGTGTCGGCGTCGGCGCGCAGGTCACCGCGCTTGAGCGCCTCGGCCACCAGCGGGCGCAGCACTTCCAGGTAGTGGCGGTGGATCACGTTGCGCACGCTGATGCGGGCGTCGGTGTCGACCTCCAGGGTGGCCGCGGCGTGCAGCGAGCGTTCCCGGGGATGTTCGGCGTAGTAGGCGACCCAGGCGTCGAGCAACTCGGTGAGGAATTCGAAGAACGGCCGGCTGGGGTCCAGGTCGCGGATGACGCCCTCGACGTAGGCGCGTACCCGCTGGCTGGCTACGTCGGCGATGAAGGCATAGAGGTCGCGCTTGTCCGCGAAGTACTGGAAGAGGCTGCCCTTGGCGACACCGGCGCGCCGGGCGATCACGTTCAGGCTGCCGTTGGAGAAGCCGTGTGCACCGAATTCGGCCTCGGCGGCTTCGATGACGGCCGCGCGTCGCGCGGGGTCGACGCGAGCCCAGGTGACGGTCGGCATGCGGCCTCCTGTTCGGTATGACCAGTGGTCATTTTGGCTGTGACGTGTTTCACAGTCAAGGCTAGCGCTCGTCCTGGGTGGGTCGGGTGCCGCCGAGCGTCACGCCAGCGTGGCGGCGGGTGGCGAGCGTCACGCCAGCGTGACGCGCAGGGGCCCAGCGGGAAACCGGGCACCCGTGAGAGCCGGGGGCACCCGCCGAGCGTCACGCCAGCGTGGCGGAGCGCAGCGAGCGTCACGCCAGCGTGACGCGCAGGGGCCCAGCGGGAAACCGGGCACCCGTGAGAGCCGGGCACCCGCCGAGCGTCACGCCAGCGTGGCGGCGGGTGGCGAGCGTCACGCCAGCGTGACGCGCAAGGGCCCAGCGGGAAGCCGGGCACCCGTGAGAGCCGGGTGCCGCCGAGCGTCACGCCAGCGTGGCGGCGGGCAGCGAGCGTCACGCCAGCGTGACGCGCAAGGGCCCAGCGGGAAGCCGGGCACCCGTGAGAGCCGGGGGCTGCCGCCGAGCGTCACGCCAGCGTGGCGGCGGGTGGCGAGCGTCACGCCAGCGTGACGCGCAAGGGCCCAGCGGGAAGCCGGGCACCCGTGAGAGCCGGGGGCACCCGCCGAGCGTCACGCCAGCGTGGCGGCGGCTGGCGAGCGTCACGCCAGCGTGACGCGCAGGGGCCCAGCGGGAAGCCGGGCACCCGTGGGAGCCGGGGGCACCCGCCGAGCGTCACGCCAGCGTGACGGAGCGCAGCGAGCGTCACGCTGGCGTGACGCTCGCACCGCAGGGGAGAAGCGTCAGGGGCGCATTTCGTAGGCGCCGTTGAGCGGCAGCACGAACTCGTTCCACACCTTGTCGTAGCGCGCCTGATCGTTGGCGGGTCGGCGGATCATCCGCAGCGCGAAGTCCGCCTGCGCGTCGGTGGTGGCGGCTTTGTCGTTGAGTTCGACTGCGTAGCTGTTGAAGTCGCGCACCAGCAGTCCGAAGATCTCGTCGAGCAGGGCATCGTCCACCCCCGACAGCGACGCCTCCTCGAGGATCAACTGCCCGTAGGGCACCAGCGCGAAGATCTGGCCCACCCCGAACGCGAAGTCGATGTCCTTCTGCTGTGCGGCATCCGGCGTCGCCGCCGCCAGCATCTCGGCGAGCACCTCGACCTGCTCGCGCAGCAGCGCGACATTGGGGACCCGGGCGTAGGCGTCGAACGCTGCGCGCCAGTCGTGGAAGCGCACCTTGCCCAGACCGTCGGTGGGTCCCTGATTGAACAGGAACGTGTCGTCGGCGTCGTCGTCGCGCCGGCCGATCAGCGGCAGCGAGGCGTCCGGGGCGAACAGGAAGTTGGGCATGAACTTGGCCAGCAGCCCGATGTTGATGTGCACGGTGCCCTCCAGCCGCGGGAGCATGCCGATCTCCTGGGCCACGGTCTCGAAGAACGTGTCCTTCTCCACACCCTTGGCCGCGATGACGTCGAACAGCGCGGTGACCACCCGCTCGCCCTCACTGGTCACCTTGGCCTTGGTCAGCGGGCTGTACAGCAGGTAGCGGCGATCGTCGGCGGCAGCACTGCGCATGTAGTCCGAGGCGCGGGTGCAGACCAGCCGCATCGCGACCAGCCGGGCGTAGGCGTCGGTGAGCAGCCGTCGCACATGGCTGAAGTCGGTCACCACCGACCCGTAGAGGTGCCGGTTGGCGGCGTGCGTGATGGCTTCGTAGAAGGCGTGGGTGCACATGCCGACCGAGCCCCAGCCCAGGTTGTACTTGCAGACGTTGACCGTGTTCAGCGCGGCGTGGAAGGCGCCCATTCCCCGGTGCAGCAGGTCGGCCTCGGTGACGGGGTAGTCGTGCAGGGCGTAGTTCGCCACGTAGTTCTGCGAATTCACCACGTTCTTCTTGCACTCGTAGCGGTCGTCCTGCGAGTCGGCGGCGAAGAACACGTACTCGTCGGACTCGTCGATCTTGCCGAAAGTGGACACCATGCGCGCCACGTTGGCGTTGCCGATGTAGTACTTATCGCCGTTGGCGACCCACCCGTGCTCGGCCGGGGTCAGGATCATGTCGGTCTGGTAGACGTCGGCGCCGTGCGCCTGCTCCGACAGGCCGAAGGCGAACACCTCACCCTGTTCCAGCTGGGCGGCGGCCTTGCGCTTGGCGTCCTCGTTGTCGCTCATCCAGATCGGGCCCAGCCCCAGCGCGGTCACCTGGAACGGGTACCAGTAGCTCAGCCCGTAGAAGCCGATGATCTCGGCGAACTCGCTGATCCGGTAGGTGTCCCAACGGCAATCGTCGGCACCGTACTGGGCCGGGGTCAGCAGCGACGCGAAGATGCGGTGCTTGGCGATGTGGTCCAGGAAGTCGGTGTACCAGGTGCGGTCGTGGGCGTCCTGCTTGAGCTTGGCCTTACCGCGGTTCTCGAAGAAGTCCACGGTGGCCTGCATGATCTCGGCCGACCGGGCGTCGGGGTACTTGCGTTGCAGGTGGTTGGGGTTGAGCAGCATGCGGGTGACTCCCAGCGCGGACGGGTCAGGACGGCTAGACGGTACTGCAACCGGCCGGTGGCCGAGGCCGGAGTCGCCGAGATCGGCACTGTCAACTGACTACCGATCGACCTAGCATCAGTGGCGTGTCAGAACTCAATACCGCCCGCGGAACCATCGACACCGGGGACCTCGGGGTCACACTCATGCACGAGCACGTGTTCATCATGACCACCGAGATCGCCCTGAACTACCCCGAAGCCTGGGGCGACGAGGACCAACGGGTGGCCGACGCGGTGGCCCGGCTCAACGAACTCAAGTCGCGCGGCGTGGACACCATCGTCGACCTGACGGTGGTGGGGCTGGGCCGTTACATCCCGCGCATCGCCCGCGTCGCCGCCGAAACCGAGCTGAACATCGTCGTCGCGACCGGCCTCTACACCTACAACGACGTGCCGTTCTGCTTCCATTACACCGGCCCGGGCACCATGCTGGACGGCCCGGACGTGATGGTCGACATGTTCGTCCGCGACATCGAGCAGGGCATCGCCGACACCGGCATCAAAGCCGGAATCCTCAAGTGCGCCACCGACGAACCCGGCATCACCCCGGGCGTCGAGCGGGTGTTGCGCGCGGTCGCCCAGGCGCACAAGCGCACCGGGGTGCCGATCTCCACCCACACCCACGCAGGCCTGCGCCGCGGGCTGGAACAGCAACGCATTTTCGAAGAAGAAGGCGTGGACCTGAGCCGGGTGATCATCGGACATTCGGGCGACAGCACCGACGTGGGCTATCTCGAAGAACTGATCTCCGCCGGCTCCTATCTGGGCATGGACCGGTTCGGCATCGACGTGATCCTGCCGTTCGAGGAGCGCGTCGACATCGTGGCGACGATGTGCGAGCGCGGCCACGCCGACAAGATGGTGCTCTCCCACGACGCCAACTGTTACTTCGACGCGCTGCCCGACGACATGCTCGCGGTCGCTGCCCCGAACTGGCACTACCTGCACATCCACAACGACGTCATCCCGGCGCTCAAGGAGCGCGGGGTCACCGACGAACAACTGCAGACCATGCTGGTGGACAATCCGCGCCGCATCTTCGATCGCCAGGGTGGCTACCAGTGAGGCGCCGGTCGCCGGGGGACGACGCGGACAGGGCGCGTCGGGCCGCGGTGCGTGACGTCGTGGGCGCGTGGTTGCAGACTTAGACCCATGTACGCCCTGGAATACTCTGCGCTCAGCGACGTCGGCTGCGTACGAAGCGACAATCAGGACCGCTGGGGGGCCGACGCCGATCAGTTCCTGTTCATGGTGGCCGACGGTGTGGGCGGCAGCCGCGACGGTGCCCTGGCTGCCCAGACGATGGTCGAGGTACTGCCCAACTACGTCGCGCATCACCTTCCGCCCGAACACCGCGGCGAACCCGATGCACCGGAACGACTGGGCCGCGCGGTCTCCGAACTCTCCGACGACCTGCACGCCAAATCGCAGGACGATGCGCGTTACCAGGGCGCCAACAGCACGCTGGTGACCGTGGTCATCGCGGGCCCGCGGGCGCTGGTGGCCCACCTCGGCGACAGCCGCGCCTATCTGCGCCGCGACGGTCAGTTGCAGCGGCTGACCCGCGATCACACCCTGGTCCAGGCCCTGGTCGACGCCCATCAGGTGGACGCAGCCGACACCGGCCGGCACAAGGCCCGCAGTGTGGTGACCAAATATATGGGGATGAAGCCGCCGGCGCGCGCCGACTCCAGCGCGCTGGAGTTGCGGGTCGGCGACCGGATCCTGCTGTGCAGCGACGGCCTGCACGGCGTGGTCAAGGAGCCCGAACTGGGCCGGATTCTGGACGAGAACCCCGCACCCGGTTATGCCTGCGCGGCGTTGATCGCGGCGGCCCGCGACGGCGGCGGCCCCGACAACATCACCGCGCTGGTGATCAACATCAACCCCGCCTAGCGGGTCACGGCGCGACGGCGTCCGCCTCGGAGTCGACGTCCGGTGCCGGTTTTTCGCGTTTCTCCCACCGGCGCAACGCTTCCCGACAGGGCGACTCGACCAGGGCGTAACTCACCGCGGCGATCGCGGTGCCGAACAGCAGGGTCAGGGCCAGCACCGTCGGCATGTGTCCGGAGAACGCGAACGCGCCGATCACCGGGAACACCATGTCGAGTGCGGCCAGATGCCAGATGAACAGGCCGTAGGACCAGCGGCCCAGGGTGACCATGAAGGTGCTGCCGAGCAGCCGGTGCGGCGTGTCCGGCCGGTCCAGCACCAGCGGCGCCACCAACGCGAACGCCACCACCGCGCCCATCGCCGTCTTCACCGAGAACTCGGTGGCGGTGCTGGTCACCAGCCCGGCCGGACCGGCCAGCGGGGAGGCCGCAACCAGGTAGGCGGCCAGCGCGATCACCGCCATCAGGACGCGACGTCGGGCCAGCCGGTGCACCCGGCCGACCGGGCTGTGCACCAACTCGGCCAGCACCATCCCCGCAGCGAACCAGGAAAAGTAGGCCGGCGGCCAGTTCAGCGGGTTGGCACCCGGCCCCCGGCCCAGTGCCTCCAGCGGCAACCACCCCCAGCCCCAGCTGAGCACGCCGACGGCGGCGATCACCGGCAGGCGCGCACCGGGCCGAATCCGGCGGGCCAGCAGCGCCAGGATGGGCAGCGCCAGGTAGAAAGCGACCTCCACCGACAGGCTCCACATCTGGGTCAGCCCGCCGGTCAGCGTCAACGGCACGTAGATCTGGGTGAGCGTCAGATTGGCCAGCCACACTGTCAGGCTCGCCTGGTTGGAGTCCGGCAGCAGCGTCAGGATCACCACCACCGCCACCAGATAGGCCGGCATGATGCGGACCGCCCGCGAACGCAGGTAGTGACCGGTGCGTGGCCGCGGCGTCAGGTTGCGGGCGGCCGCGGCGTGCGCGCGCCACAACAGAAACCCCGACAACGCGAAGAACACCGCGACGGCCAGGTCGAACCGGCCGAACAGCCGTCCGTCCACGCCGCTGGAATGTCCGGTCTGGAAGGCGACGTGGGTGACCACCACCCCCATGGCCGCGCAGGCACGCATCCCTTCGACGGCGGGCAGGAAGCTGCGGGTGCCACCCACCTGCTGCGAGTCGGTCACGATCACAGTCTGCCTGCGCGTCCTCGCCGACCATCGGGGTAGGGTCAGACCAGTCTGCTGCACTGCTTGCGAAACTTGGACCTAGAGGAGGTCACTGCAACGTGAACCGAGCAGTCATGTTGCGTATCGCCGCATGCGGCACCATCGGCCTCGGGGCCGCCCTGCTGATCGCCGCGCTGCTGCTGTCGACCTACACCAGCAGCCGGGTCGCCAAGGTTCCGCTCAACATCGACGCCACGCTGAACAGCGAGGGCAGCGGCACGGCGCTGAACCCCGAGTCGCTGTCGACCGACCACGTCGTGGTCAACCAGAATGTGCCGCTGGTGTCCCAGCAGCAGGTCAGTGTCGAGCTGCCGGCCAACGCCCAGGTGGTCACCTTGCAGGTCGGCTCGTCGCTGCGGCGCAGTGACCGGCAGAAGGACAGCGGACTGCTGCTGGCCATCGTCGACAACGTCACCCTCAACCGCCGGACCGCCCTTGCCGTCGCCGACGACTCCCACCCGGGCGGGTCGGTGCAGAAGCCGCGCGGACTGGGCGACGAAAGCCCGCCGACGCCGATCCCGCTGCGCCACGAAGGCCTGTCCTACCGCTTCCCGTTCAACACCGAACGCAAGACCTACCCCTACTTCGACCCGATCGCGCAGAAGGCGTTCGACGCCAACTTCGACGGCGAGGAAGACGTCAACGGGCTGACCGCCTACCGGTTCACCCAGACCGTCGGCGTCAACTCCGAAGGCAAGGTGGTGGCTCCCATCGCCTACCCGTCGCTGTACGCCGGCGAAGAGGACCGCAAGATCACCACGAGCGCCGGAATGTGGGGCCTGCCCGGCGATCCGGCTGAGCAGATCACCATGACCCGCTACTACACCGCCAAGCGGGTGTTCTGGGTGGACCCGGTGTCCGGCACCATCGTCAAGCAAACCGATCAGGCGCACCACTACTACGCCCGCGACGCGCTCAAGCCTGAGGTGACGCTGGTCGACTACAAGATCACGTCCACCCCGGAAACGGTGGAGTCCCAGGTCAATTCGGCGCGCGACGAGCGCGATCGACTGGCGCTGTGGTCACGGGTGCTGCCGATCACGTTCACCGCGATCGGGTTGATCGCGCTGCTCGGCGGCGCGGTGCTGGCGTCGTTCAGCCTGCGCACCGAGAGCGCGTTGACCGATCCCGGCCTGGACCGCGACGACACCGATTTCCTGCGGCGCGCCGGCCTGGAGCCGCCGGTTCCCGGCGCCGAAGCCGAGACGGAGAAGATACCGGCGCAACGACCGGAACCGCCCGGTGATCCGCCGCCGGCCGGGGACCCGCCACCCAAGCCGCCGTCCGGTGAAGCGCCCTCGACCGAACCCGGCCCGACCGACCCGCCACCGCCGGGCCCGCCCGAACGGAGCTAATCGCCGTGCGGGCCGGTTTGGTCCGGGCGGCGTACACGTTGGTACTGGCGTTGCTGGTGGTGGCGCCGATCCTGGGGCCCGGCTACCTGTTGCTGCGCGATGCCGTCTCCACCCCCCGCTCGTACCTGTCCGACGCCGCACTGGGGTTGACGGCGGCCCCGCGCGCCACCCCGCAGGACTTTGCGCTGGCGCTGGCGTCCGGCGTCGTCGACGGCGGGCTGCTGGTCAAGGTCCTGCTGCTACTCGGGTTGTGGCTGGCGGGGTGGGGTGCGGCGCGACTGGCCGAGGTGGTGCTGCCGGAGTCCGGGACGGCCGGCGGCCTGGTGGCCGGCACGCTGGCGGTGTGGAACCCCTACGTGGCGGAGCGGTTGCTGCAGGGCCATTGGAGCCTGCTGCTCGGCTACGGCTGTCTGCCGTGGGTGGCCGCGACGATGCTGGAGTTGCGGGTGGCGGGTGGCCGGCGCGGCTTTTTCGCGCTGGCCGGCTGGGTCGGTGTGGCGGGTCTGACGCCGACGGGTCTGCTGTTGGCCGCAACGGTGGCGCTGGTGTGCGCGGCGGCGCCGGGATCGGGCCGCCCGCGGTGGCGGTGCGGGGTCGCCGCACTGGGCTGCGCGGTGGTGGGCGCGCTGCCGTGGCTGACGGCGGCGCTGCTGGGGACGTCGTCCGGCGCCGCCGACGCGGTCGGGGTCGACGTGTTCGCGGCGCGGGCCGAGCCGGGGCTGGGCACCCTGCTCAGCCTGGCCGGCCTGGGCGGGATCTGGAACGGCGCAGCCGTACCTGCTTCGCGGACAACGCTTTTCGCGCTGGTATCCACGGCGGTGCTGCTGGGCGTGGTGGCGACCGGGTTGCCGGCGGTGGTGCGCCGGCCGGCGGTGCGGCCGCTATTGGTGCTGGCCGGTGTGGCGGTGCTGGTGCCGACCCTGCTGGCCACCGGCCCGGGGCTGCATCTGCTGCGGACCGTGGTCGAGGCGGTTCCCCCGCTGGGGGTGCTGCGCGACGGACAGAAATGGGTGGCCCTGGCCATGCCGGGGTACGCCCTGGCCGGCGCGGGGGCGGTGTTGACGCTGCAGCGCCGAATGGCGCCCGCGGCGACGGCGTTGGGGTGCTGCCTGACGCTGGTGCTGGCGCTGCCCGACCTGGCCTGGGGTGTCTGGGACACGGTGACGCCGGTGCGTTACCCGCCCGGCTGGGCCGCGGTGGCCGCGCGGATCGACGCGCAGCCGGGACCGGTTGCGGTGCTGCCGGCCGGCACCATGCGGCGCTTCTCCTGGTCGGGTCCGGCACCGGTGCTCGACCCGCTGCCCCGCTGGGTGCGCGCTGACGTGCTGACCACCGGTGACCTGCTGATTTCCGGGGTCACGGTGCCCGGCGAGGGAGACCACGCCCGGCAGGTACAGCAACTGCTGCTGTCCGGGCCGGAACCGTCGGCCCTCGCGTCCGCTGGGGTGGCCTGGCTGGTCGTGGAATCCGACAGTGCCGGGGACATGGGTGCTGCTGCCCGCACCACGGCGCGGCTGACGCCGGCCTACCGGGACGGCGAGCTGGCGTTGTACCGGATCGGCGGCGACGCCCCCGGGATATCCGGGTCGCGCCGGGGGGCAGTGGTCGCCGCGCATCTGGCGTGGCTGGCGATGTTGCTGATCGGCGGAGTGGGTGCGGCGTGCCTGCGGCGACGACCGATCAGGACAGCGCCTGAATGAGTTCGCCCACGGTGTGACTGGCTTCCAACGGGTGCCGTAGCCGGCCCGCCGGGTTCAGGGTGTAGACGTTGCGGCGACCGACCTTGGACTTGATCAGGTACCCCTCGTCCGTCAGATCGGCCAGGATGGTCTGCACGGACCGCTCGGTGATGCCGATCCGCAGCGACAACTCCCGGGCGGTCAGCGATCCACCGGCGGAAACACACAGCAGCACGTGGCCGTGGTTGGTGAGGAACGTCCAGCCACGCATCGAGCCCGGCGGCTCGATGTCCTGAGGTGTCTCGACAGTGGTCACATCTCTGATCATAGTGACGCTGGCTTTTCGCGTAAATTACTTCGCCCATTCAGCCGATCGAAAGATAGCGCGGCACGCGGCAGCGTCATTCTTGCCAGACTCATACGAAGATCTATTGATGAAGAATTTTTCGCTATATATCCTTCATATCAGGGGCGCTGCGGCCCCGCCCATGCCGGAACCAGACGCTGAAAGCGAACCTTCCGATGACCAACACCGACCAACTGCACGACGACGCCCCGCTGGCCACCCCGCGGGCGCTGCTCGGCTACAGCGGATCGCTGGCCTTCATCGCCGGCTTCGTCAACGCTGTGGCCATTTCGATCCTCGCCTTTCCGGTCGGCAACCTGACCGGAGTGACCACTCAACTGGGTATGACCACCGCCAACCCGTGGCTCTACGAAGGCCATCTGCTGGCCGCGATCCTGATCGGGTTCTGGATCGGTGCGATCGCAGCCGGCGCCGTCCTGGGACGCAACCAGCACCCCAGGGGCCCACACCTGGCGGCGGTCCTGACCGCAGAGGCGGTACTGCTGCTCATCGCCGCCTTCGGCGTCGAAGACACCCCGCTCAAGGCTGCGATCGCGGCCCTGGGCGTCGAACAGCCCGTCGTACAGGCTTTCTTCGCCGCCGCGGCACTGGGCATGCAGAACGGACTGACCTCGAGCTTCCGCGGGATGGCGGTCCGCACCACCCACTTCACCGGCACGGTCACCGACCTCGGGCTGATGCTGGGACGCATCCACCGGGACGGCATCGAGAAGTGGAAGGCCGCGGTCCTCTCGGTGACCCTGCTGCTCTTCCTGGTCGGCGGGGCGGCCGGAATCATGATCGGCGCACGGATCGGCGGGTTCGCGATGCTGGTGCCCGCGGCGCTGTGCATTGTGCTGGGGACGTGGTATTCGATCAACTCCCGTAGCGCCCGGTCGGCGGCACCCGCACCACGCGCCGGCGAACTCGCCACCGCAGCCAGCTAGATGAGGCCGCCGCAGCGCTCACCGGCCTGCACAGCGGACAGCACCACGCGCATCGCTGCGGCGCTCTGCTCCCAGGAGAACTCCATGCTGCGCGCCTGGGCCTTTGCACCCAGCTGATCGCGCAGCACCGGGTCGCGCAGCAGCTCTTCGAGCCCGTCCACCAACCCGGCACGGTCATCGACCAGGATGCCGGTGACCCCGTCGATGATCGAGTCGGACAGACCGCCGGAGGCGCGGTAACCGATGGTGGGCACGCCGTGCCGGCCGGCCTCGACCACCGCCAGACCCCAGCCCTCCTTGCGCGACGGCAACACGTGCACCCATGCACGCTGCAGCAGCCGGTGTTTTGCCGCGTCGTCGACATGGCCGTGGAAGGTGACCGCCTCGGCGATGCCGAGCCGGTGCACGTGGTCGACGAGGCGTTGCCGCCACCAGCCGCCGCCGACCACGTCCAGGTGCAGCCCCGGGATCCGGGACCGCAACTGCGCGACCGCCTCCAGCGCGTCCTCGATCTGCTTGTGCGGCACCAGCCTGGACAGCACCACCACGCGCGGGGCGGGCGCCCGCGGAGCCGCCAGCGTCGGCTCCGGAGCCTCGTCCAGACCGTTGCGCACCACGGCGATCCGGTCGCTGTCCACGCCGAGTGCGACCAGATCCCGCGCCGACGGCAGCGACACCGTCACGTACTGGTTGCGCCGGTTCAGCAGCGGGGACAACGTCGACTCCACGAACCACCCCACCCGGGACAGCACCGGCCCGGCGACCGGCCACTGCTCGCGGTGGCAGTGGTGCACCAGCACCACCACGCGTCGCCCGTACAGCAGCCGAGCCAGGAACGGCAGCCCGTTCTGGGTGTCGACCACCACGTCGGGACGCACCCGCCGCAACGGTCCCAGGCCGACCCTGGCCAGAGCCATCGCCAGCATCGCCCAGATGTACACGGTGTAGCGCCCGCCGGCCCGGTTGATGTGCACGCCGTCGACGATCTCGTGGCGCGGCGCGCCCGGGTAGCGGGCGGTGCGCAGGGTGACACGCATGCCGTCGGTCCCGGCCAGGTGGGCGCCGATGCGCTGCAGGTAGGTCTCGCTGCCGCCGCCCTGCGGGTGCCCGGTATCACGCCAGCACAGCAGCAGGACGGAGCGCAGGTCAGACATCGGACCCAGCCTAATGGCACACCGTTGCGGTCGATTCAGGGGAATCATCGGCCATTCGGCTGTCGGACTCATAGGGTTGCAGGCAGCAGA
>NZ_JCALCL010000016.1:0-79120 GCF_059812325.1 Mycobacterium sp. NGS61 | reverse complement strand
CACCACCAACCTGACCCCCGACAACGCCACCAACCCCGCCGCCAACACCTAAGCCGCCACCGATGCCACCACCGAGACCGATACCTGCCTGGCCGCCGACTCCGGCACCGGCACCGAGGCCCAGACCAGCGCCACCACCGATACCGCCGACGACGCCGGCCTGGGCGTTGATCCCGGCCTGCACCTCGAAGCCGACCCCGACCCCCGCCTGACCGCCCACCCCGACACCGGTCCCGAGCCCCAGGCCGGCACCTGCTTGGGCGCCGATTCCGGCTTGCACGCCGAACCCGACACCCAGACCAGCCTGCGCGGCCCCGCCGACTCCGGCGACCAGACCGCCCGTCGGCTCGACGAACGCCAGCCCCGGAGCACCCACCGGCGCGCCGACGACGTTCGGGGCAACGACATTCGGGCCGACGAGCCCGGCACCAATGCCTGCTCCGATATCCGTTGCGACCGCATCGGCCAATCCGACTCCCGCGTTGCCGACCGCCGCTGCCGCATCGGTGGCAACGAAGGCGGCATTGTCGACGACGGCCCCGGCATCGCTAAGCAGCGGCGCGGCCGCGTTGAAGACCGGGCCGGACTCCTGTGCAACGAAGCTCGACGGCGCGAAACCATGTTGGTCGGCGATCGCCTGTTGCAACCCGCTGACCGGGTCGTCTGAGGAAAGGTTCAGGCCCGGAACCGCGCCGGCGGCTGCGGAGGACAGCTGCGCCGGTGACACGTCGATCAGTCCGGCGTTGGTCATCGCTTGTCCGGGGGCGGCGACAAAGGACCGCGCCGCCTCTTCGCTGCGGAACAGGCTCAGGATGTAGTCGACAAGCGAGGTCATTTGTCCGTTTCCCTTCAATAGAAACTCTGTGAAGTCATTCGCCGAAGTGACCGGCGCTCTGTCATCAACCGTATGGAATTCGAGCCTTAATCAAATCGGGGTCAGATCCCCCCGCAGGGGGAATACCCACCGGGATACTCGGGGGCATCGTGTTAGGGGATTAGGGGATTTCGAAGGATCCCTAGCCACAACCCTTAATGACAGCATTTACGCAGGTCAAACACTGGGAAGACGCCATCGCTGACGGTGTGAACGCCGGAAACAGCGCAGACTCAGCCGTGCAGACCGAAGTCGTGGTGGTCGGGCTGGCCGCCGTGCGGTTGCGCATCCGGGTGGATGATCGCGTGATCCCAGATGCCTGGATCGCTCACCGGGAATCCGCCGTGGTCAAGAGCAATGTGCGCCGCCTCACCACCGCTGAACAGCACTGAGGGCTCAGGCTGGCCGAATGCCGCGGGCTGTGGGCTCGCGGACGGTTCACCCGGCAGGTGCGGAGTCGGCTCGCTGATGACACCGCTCACCGGCGCGTGCTCATGAACGAGCCCAGCAGGGGTGTGCGGTGTGAAGGCATCGAACGCCGCGGTCGCCGCACCACTGGCCCAGACATTGCCGTGGTCGGCAACCTGGGCTCCCGATCCGGCGGCCGACGGGCTGGCCATCGACAGGGAATCCGACACCATCGGAATCAGATTGTTGACGTCGTGACTGGTCACACCGGTAAGTTGGGCGTTCGCGATGGCCTGGGCGGGGTCGGCTGCGTAGCGCGCGGCGGCGTCGGGATCACGAACCAGCGAGATGACGAAATCGAGCAACGAGTTTGCCACCACGCACCTCCTTGCCGCACTTACCCACGCCAATCCGCGCTAGCACGATGTTATCGGTCGACCCGCCCCCGGTGTTCGGTACCAAACCCGCCCCCCTTCAAGCATCATTAGGGGGTACGACATTAGGGGAACTGCGGGGTTACGGGGCTAGGACGGGCTACGGTGTGGAAGCCGCCGGTAGCCACCCGGACTCAAAAGGGGGTAAGGGAAATTACCGCATCCCCCACCGACATCCCGCGGGCGGCGCGCGTCGTCCTCGACGAGCTCACCAACCCCGCCTCGGCCCCGGTGCTGGCCGTGATCTGCGGCGGCATCGGCACCGGCAAGAGCACCCTGTTGGCCACCGTCCGCGACGCGCTGCGCCGCGCCGGCGTGACGACGCTGACCCGCCCGCCCCGCAGCGATGAACAGCGTGATGTTGCGCTGCTCATCGACGACGCCCACCTGCTCACCGACGAAGAATTGCTCATGCTCGCCGAATGTGCAGCCGACGGGCGCTGCACCGTCGTCATAGCCACGCAGGCTCAGGAACAGCGGCCGGCATTGCGCTCGCTGACGACAACGATCGAACGGGATCGCCCGCGCATCTCGCTGGGTCCGCTGCCGGTCGACGAGCCCCTGCTGAATTGCACGGCCGGTCTGCCCTTCCTGCTGCATGCGGTGACCGACAGCGCGGAGCCGGCGCACTCGGCACGGCTGGCACTCATCGAGCGGTTGCGCCGCGTTGATGCGCCCACCTTGGACACCCTGCTGATCCTGTCCCTGAGCCAACAGTTGGGCCCGGCCGATGTCGCTGCGGCACTGAGCATTTCGATTACCGACGCCCGGATACTGGTCGACCGGGCGTGGTCCGGCGGGTTGGTCCAACCGGCACACCCACCGGCATTTCACCAGTTGGTGCACGACGTCGTCGGGGGGATCGTCGGCAACGCGCAACACCGCGAGGTCGAATCGGGGCTGCTGCGTTCACAACTCGAGATCTCGACGGTGACGCCGGACCTCGCGCTGCGCCTGGCCGAACACGGACTGTCCGACGACCGGCTGGGCGCCATTCTTGCCCGGCACGCCGGCAATTCCCGCGCCGACGCTGTGCAGACCGCACGGTTGTACCGGGCCGCAGCCCGTGCCGGTGCCACCGGGCTGAGCTCGCGTCTGGCCGATGCGCTGGCCCGCGCCGGGGACTGTGCTGCCGCCGCTGCGCTGGCCGACGAGTTGCTGAGCTCGTCCGATTCCGCCGAGCGTGCAGCAGCGGTACGGATCGCTGCCAGCGTCGCCACCTACAACGGGAACTCGGGTCAGGCAGCGGAGTTGTTCGCGTGGCTCGGACCGTACCCGGACGCGGTGGTGGGCGCTGCCGCCGCAGTCGCGTTCATCGGAACGGGCGAACTCGCGGCCGCCCACGACGCCTTGCGGCTCAAAGACTCCGGTCCCCCGACCATGGCGGCACGCGCTTCGCGCAGTCTGGCCGACGGGCTGCTGTCGTCCATCGATCAGCCCTATTCGAGCGCCATGGCAAAGCTGAGCCAGGCGATCGCCGTCGAACAGGCCCTCGGCGAGGCATTCCCTGACAGTCCGGCGGCACTGGTGACGTTGGCCGCGTTACACGGCGGCGACCCGGTCCGCGCCCACAGCGTGATCGGGCGTGCGGTGCGCACCGCTGGCGATGCCCAGTTCCGGCGTCGGCACCTGCTGTTGTCCGGCTGGATCAAGATGCAGGAGGGACAACTGGCCGCGGCGGGTGCGGACGTCGCGGCCGCGACCACCGGCGGCGAACTGCACCGGCGTGACGCGTTGTGGGCTCACGCACTGCAGACGGCGATCGCACGTCGCAGCGGCGACACCGGTGCGCTGCAGAAGCACTGGTACACGGCCATGGAAGTGCTGGCCGAGTACTCCATCGACCTGTTCGTCCTGCTTCCACTGGGCGAGTTGTGGGTGGCTGCGGCGCGGATGCGCCACGTCGACCAACTGCAACACAGCCTGGATCAAGCCTTCGCGTTGCTCGGCTCGTTGGGAAACCCTGCGCTGTGGTCGAATTCGCTGCACTGGGCCGGTGTGCACGCCGCGATCCTGGCCAACTCACCCGGCGCGGTTGCGCCGCACGGACAGGCGCTGAGCACCGCGGCCCCCCACAGCTCCCTGGCGCAGGCACTGTCCGCGGCCGGTAGGACCTGGCTGCGGGTGCTCGCTGATCAGGTCGATCCCGACGAGGTCACCGCGGCAGCTCGGGCCCTGTCGCACGTGGGGTTGACTTCCGACGCGACTCGGCTGACCGGTCAGGCCGCGCTGCAGACTCCCGATGCGCGGGTTTCCGGGGCGATGCTGCAATTGGCCCGAGACCTGAAGACGAACACGGGTTTTGGCGAGACCGTTGCCGCCGACACAGATCTTCCGGACGCCTCCGACAGCACGGTGGCGCCACGTCAACCACCGTCGGGTTCGCCCTTGTCCGAACGCGAACGTGAGGTTGCCGAGTTGCTGTTGCTGGGCCTGCCCTACCGCGACATCGGAGGCCAGCTGTTCATCTCGGCGAAGACGGTCGAGCATCATGTCGCCCGGATCCGCCGTCGGCTCGGCGCCGGATCACGCTCGGAGATGCTCTCGATGCTGCGGGCCATGCTGGTGCCGGACAGATAACAGTGTGGGAGAGGCCACGGTGTCTGCCTGATCACACCGCGCCTGTACTGGGCTGGTGATCTGCGCAAACTTAGGTTTGCCTTTCTCGCGGCGGGTGCCACAAAGGTGTCACTATGAGCTGGTTAAGCAGCAAAGCGCATTACCGCGCACCGACATGCGTGACGACGAATTGAGGTGACCCTCGGTGACCCTGCAAACCATCCGGTTGGTATTGGGCATGGGCATGACCGCGGTCGTGATCTTCTTGGCGCTGAAGCGCGTCTGGTGGCTGTACAAACTCGTCATGTCCGGCCAGCCGGCGAGTGGGCGCACCAACGACATCGGCGCCCGGATCTGGGCGCAGGTCGCCGAGGTGTTCGGACAGCGCAAGCTGCTCAAGTGGTCGGTGCCCGGGGTGGCCCACTTCTTCACCATGTGGGGCTTCTTCATCCTGCTGACGGTGTACATCGAGGCCTACGGGGTGCTCTTCGACCCCACGTTCTACATCCCGATCATCGGGCGTTGGGACGCGCTGGGCGCTTTGCAGGACTTCTTCGCGCTGGCCGTGCTGTCGGGCATCGTCACCTTCGCCATCATCCGATTGCGCAGCGAGCCCAAGGAATACGGCCGCGACTCGCGCTTCTACGGATCCCACACCGGTGGCGCATGGCTGATCCTGTTCATGATCTTCAACGTCATCTGGACCTACGCCCTGTTCCGCGGCGCTTCGGTGAATGTCCTGGGCAACGATTTTCCGTACGGCCACGGCGCGTTCTTCTCCCACGCGATGGGCTCAGCACTGAGTTCGTTCAGCCCGCACACCAACGAGATCATCGAGACCGTCGCACTGCTGCTGCACATCGGCGTGATGCTGTCGTTCCTGGTGATCGTGCTCAACTCCAAGCACCTGCACATCTTCCTGGCCCCGATCAACGTCACGTTCAAGCGACTGCCCGACGGGCTGGGTCCGTTGCTTCCTGTCGAGTTTGACGGCAAGCCAATCGACTTCGAAAACCCGCCCGACGACGCCGAATTCGGCCGCGGCAAGATCGAGGACTTCACCTGGAAGGGCATGCTCGACTTCGCCACCTGTACCGAGTGTGGACGTTGTCAGTCGCAGTGCCCGGCCTGGAACACCGCCAAGCCGTTGTCGCCCAAGCTCGTCATCATGGACCTCCGCGATCACTGGATGGCCAAGGCGCCCTACATCCTTGGCGAAAAGCCGAGTCCGATCGAAAGTACGCCGGAAGGCGGAATCGGCGAGGAGCTGCGCGGCGACAAGCACGCCGAGGAGCATCACGTTCCCGAGTCGGGCTTTGGTCGCATCATGGGTTCGGGTCCCGAGCAAGCCACCCGTCCGTTGGTCGGCACCGCTGAGCAGGGCGGCGTCATCGACCCGGATGTGTTGTGGTCCTGCGTCACCTGCGGCGCGTGCGTCGAGCAGTGTCCGGTGGACATCGAGCACATCGACCACATCGTCGACATGCGCCGCTACCAGGTGATGATGGAGTCGGAATTCCCGTCCGAGTTGTCGGTGCTGTTCAAGAACCTGGAGAACAAGGGCAATCCGTGGGGCCAGAACGCTTCTGACCGCACCTCCTGGATCGACGAGGTCGACTTCGACGTCCCGGTTTACGGCGAGGATGTCGAAAGTTTCGCCGGCTACGAGTACCTGTTCTGGGTGGGCTGCGCGGGCGCGTACGACGATAAGGCGAAGAAGACCACCAAGGCTGTCGCCGAACTGCTGTCCATCGCCGGCGTGAAGTTCATGGTGCTGGGCACCGGGGAGACCTGCAATGGCGACTCTGCCCGCCGGTCGGGCAACGAGTTCCTGTTCCAGCAGCTGGCCCAACAGGCCATCGAGACCCTTGACGGCGTGTTCGAGGGCGTGGAGACCGTCGACCGCAAGATCGTCGTCACCTGCCCGCACTGCTTCAACACCCTGGGCAAGGAGTACCGGCAGCTGGGCAGCAATTATTCGGTGCTGCACCACACGCAGCTGCTCAACCGGCTGGTGCGGGACGACAAGCTGGTTCCGGTGAACGCCGTCTCGCAGGACATCACCTACCACGACCCCTGCTACCTGGGCCGGCACAACAAGGTTTACGAGGCGCCGCGCGAGCTGATCGGAGCCGCGGGAGCCAACCTCACCGAGATGCCTCGGCACGCCGAGCGCAGCTTCTGCTGCGGTGCCGGCGGCGCGCGCATGTGGATGGAAGAGCACATCGGCAAGCGCATCAACCACGAACGCGTCGACGAGGCACTGGCCACCCCCGCCTCGACCATCGCCGTCGCGTGCCCGTTCTGCCGGGTGATGGTCACCGACGGTGTCAACGACCGGCAGGAAGAGGCCGGCCGCAGCGGCGTCGAGGTGCTCGATGTTGCCCAAGTGCTGCTCGGGTCACTGGATCGCGACGCGGTGAAGCTGCCCGAGAAGGGCACGGCCGCCAAACTGGCCGAAGAGCAGGCTGCGAAGGCCGAGCCCGAGGCTGCCGCTCCGACCGCGCCCGCTGAGGCCAATGAAGCCGAAGAGCCGGCCGAGGCGCCCGCGCAGAAGCCGGCGGCAGCCGCGCCGGTCAAAGGCCTTGGCATGGCCGGCGCCGCCAAGAAGCCCGGCGCCAAGAAAACCGCCCCGGCCGCCGAGGAGAAGCCGGCGGCAGCCGCTCCCGTCAAAGGCCTCGGCATGGCCGGCGCCGCCAAGAAGCCCGGCGCCAAGAAAACCGCCCCGGCCGCCGAGGAGAAGCCGGCGGCAGCCGCTCCCGTCAAAGGCCTGGGCATGGCGGGCGGGGCCAAGCGGCCCGGGGCCAAGAAAGCCGCCGCACCGAAGGCGGACGCAGCTCCGGCCGCGGAAGCTCCGGCAACCACCGACAAGCCTGCGACGCCGGTGAAGGGCCTGGGCATGGCCTCCGGCGCCAAGCGACCCGGCGCCAAGAAGACCGCGTCCCCCGCGCCTGCCAGCAAGCCGGCAGAGGCCGAGCCGATCAAGGCCGAGGAGACCTCTGCCGCTGAAGAGCCCGCCGAGTCGCCCGAACCCGAGGTGCCCGTCAAGGGCCTGGGTATCGCGGCCGGAGCGAAGCGGCCGGGCGCGAAGAAGACCGCAGCCGCCAAACCCGCCGCCCCGGCGAAGGCCGAACCGGAGCCCGAAGCCGCCGCTCCGAAGGCCGAAGCAAAGCCGGAGCCGTCCAACGGCGAGGCGGCAGCTCCCGCGACACCGGCCGCACCGGTCAAGGGCCTGGGTCTGGCGAAGGGTGCCCGTCCGCCGGGTAAGCGCTGATCACGGTTTGACACCCGACAGCAAATATCAGTGGACAGCGATGGGACCATGGTGGACGTGACTACGCACCAGGTGCCCGCGCATACCCACGGCCATCACCGGCAGCGGGCGTTCGCGCAGTCGTCCAAACTTCAGGACGTCCTGTACGAGATCCGCGGCCCGGTGCACGCCCACGCCGCCCGGCTGGAAGCCGAAGGGCACCGCATCCTCAAGCTCAACATCGGCAATCCGGCACCGTTTGGCTTCGAGGCGCCGGACGTGATCATGCGCGACATGATCCAGGCTTTGCCCTACGCCCAGGGGTATTCCGACTCCAAGGGCATCCTGCCGGCCCGTCGCGCAGTGGTCACCCGCTACGAACTCGTGCCGGGGTTCCCGAAGTTCGATGTCGACGACGTGTACCTGGGCAATGGCGTCTCGGAGTTGATTACGATGACGCTGCAGGCCCTGCTGGACAACGGCGACGAGGTGTTGATCCCCGCACCGGACTACCCGTTGTGGACGGCGTCGACATCACTGGCCGGCGGCACCCCCGTGCATTACCTGTGTGACGAGACCGCGGATTGGCAGCCCGATATCGGCGACATCGAATCGAAGATCACCGACCGCACCAAGGCGCTGGTCGTGATCAATCCGAACAACCCGACCGGGGCGGTGTACAGCAGCGAAATCCTCGCGCAGATGGTCGCTTTGGCGCGCAAGCATCAATTGCTGCTACTCGCTGACGAGATCTACGACAAGATCCTCTACGACGACGCCAAGCACATCAGCGTCGCAACGCTGGCCCCGGACATGCTGTGTCTGACGTTCAACGGTTTGTCGAAGGCCTACCGGGTGGCGGGATATCGGGCCGGCTGGCTGGCGATCACCGGGCCCAAGGATCACGCCAGCAGTTTCATCGAAGGCATCAGTCTGCTGGCCAATATGCGCCTGTGCCCCAATGTGCCTGCGCAGCATGCGATTCAGGTGGCACTCGGTGGCCATCAGAGCATTGAGGACCTGGTGCTACCCGGCGGCAGACTGCTCGAGCAACGCGACGTGGCGTGGCAGAAGCTCAACGAGATTCCCGGGGTGTCCTGCACCAAGCCCGAGGGTGCGCTGTATGCGTTTCCGCGGCTCGACCCCGAGATCTACGACATCGACGACGACGAACAGCTCGTCCTCGATCTGCTGCTGCAGGAGAAGATCCTGGTCACTCAGGGCACCGGATTCAATTGGCCCGCACCGGATCACCTGCGCATCGTGACCTTGCCATGGTCGCGCGATCTGGCGGCCGCCATCGAGCGCCTGGGTAATTTCCTGGTCAGCTACCGGCAATAGGCGGCAACTGATCAGAGGCCGATGTAGACGGCCTTGGTGTTGAAGTAGGCCTCGATTCCCTTTCGGCCGCGTTCGCCGCCCCAGCCCGACTGCTTGTGACCGCTGATGGGCATCGACGGGTCGGCGGCCAGCGAGGAGTTCACCCAGATCTGGCCGGCGCGTAGCTCATTCACCATGCGGTGAGCGCGGGACAGGTTCTCGGTCCAGATGGATCCGGCAAGACCGTAGTGCGTGTCGTTCGCGGCGGCGATCACCTCGTCCTCCTCGTCGAACGGGATCACACATCCGACCGGGCCGAAGATCTCCTCGCGGATGAGCCGCATGTCCGGGGTGGTGTTGGTGACGATCGTCGCCTCGTAGAAGTACCCCTTGCGGTCCATCGGCTTCCCGCCGGTGACCACCTGCGCGCCGGCGGCAACGCCGTCGTTGACGATGCCTTCCACCCGTTTGCGCTGCTTGTCGCTGATCAACGGTCCGAGCACCGAATCCGGGTCCTCGCTGCCGCCCATCGGCAGCATCTGGGCGAAGGCAACCAAACGATCCACCACCTCGTCGTAGATGCCGCGCTGCACGTACATGCGCGAGGTGCAGGAACAGTTCTGGCCGGACCCGGCGAGCAACCCCATCCCGGCCCCCAGGATCGCCTTGTCGAGGTTGGCGTCGTCAAACATGATCAGCGGCGACTTGCCACCCAACTCGAGCGTCAGGCGCTTGAGGTTGCCGGCGGCCGCCTTCACGATCAACCGTCCGACCTCCGTCGACCCGGTGAACGAGATCTTGTCGACGTCCGGGTGCGCTGTCAGCGCCGCACCGGTGGTCTCGCCGTAGCCGGTGATGACGTTCAGAACGCCGTCGGGCAACCCCGCTTCGCGGAAGATCTCTTCCAGCTTCAGCGCGGTGAGCGGTGTCTCCTCGGCGGGTTTGAGTACCGCGCTGCATCCCGCCGCGAGCGCAGGCGCAACCTTCAGCATCGCGACGAAAAACGGTCCGTTCCAAGGGATTATCAGGCCGACCACGCCGACCGGCTCGAGCTGGGTGAAGGTGTGGTAGGTCTCCCAGGTGCCCAGCAGGCCGTCGGAGACGAGGTTTGCCGACTCGCCGTGGATCTTGCCGACCCAGCCGGCGTAGTACTTCAGCATGTCGACGGACACCGGGATGATGTGACGCGCAGCCGTCAGGTTCATGCCGTTGTCTTGACCCTCGAGCGCGGCGAGTTCTTCGGTGCGCTCCTCGATGATGCGTGCGGCGCGGAACAGAACATTCGCGCGGTGCGATGCCGGCGCCTTGCGCCAGACCCCCGACTCGAACGTCTCCCGCGCCCGGGCTACCGCCTTGTCGACGGTCGCCTGGTCGGAGTCGACGACCTCAGCGATCTGTTCTTCGGTGGATGGGTTGAAGACCGGGATGACCCCCGAGTTGCGGACCACAGGATCAAGGTCGACGGCACTACTCATGTTCATCCTCTCGTCACCGGAATCGCTCACCAGCGAAACAACCCACCGAGCGGCGAGGTTACGCGCTTAACCACCCCACGTCCAGCAGCGGCAACCAGTCATCTCCCGGCGGCGGTTTGCTGGGCTCGGCACACGTGCCCGAAATTCAGTCGCGCTCCAGCAACTCGAGCAGATACCCGCCGTATCCGGATTTCACCAACGCGCGGGCGCGCTGTTCCAACTGCTCGTCGTCGATCCAGCCCCGCCGCCACGCGACTTCTTCGGGCACACTCACCTTGAGGCCCTGCCGTCGTTCCAGGGTGCGGACGAAGTCCGATG
The DNA here is from genome assembly GCF_059812325.1 of Mycobacterium sp. NGS61. NCBI lineage: Bacteria > Bacillati > Actinomycetota > Actinomycetes > Mycobacteriales > Mycobacteriaceae > Mycobacterium > Mycobacterium sp. NGS61. Next base: position 68,479 of record NZ_JCALCL010000016.1, on the reverse strand, counting down.
CGTCCAGCAGCGAATCGAATGTCCCGGTGTCCAGCCACGCCGTCCCACGGGCCATCACCTCTACCGACAGCCGGCCCTGGCTCAGATAGATCTGGTTGACCTCGGTGATCTCGTACTCGCCGCGCGCCGATTTCTTCAGGCCCCGGGCGATCTCGACCACGTCGTTGTCGTAGAAGTACAGACCCGGCACCGCGTAATGGGATTTCGGTGTCTCGGGCTTCTCCTGCAGCGACACCGCCATGCCGTCGGCGTCGAACTCCACCACGCCATAGGCCGACGGGTTGGCTACCCAATAGGCGAAAACCGCTCCGCCGCTGATGTTTTGGAATCGGCTCAGGCTGGTGCCCAGGCCAGGGCCGTAGAAGATGTTGTCTCCCAACACCAATGCCACTGTGTCATTGCCGATGTGGTCGGCGCCGAGGACGAATGCCTGGGCCAGACCGTCCGGCCTGTCCTGGGTGACCCAGCTCAGGTTGATGCCGAATTGCGAACCGTCGCCGAGGAGCCGCCGGAAGCCGGCCGCGTCGTGCGGGGTCGTTATCACCAGGATGTCGCGGATGCCGGCCATCATCAGCGTGGACAGCGGGTAGTAGACCATCGGTTTGTCGTAGACCGGCAGCAGCTGCTTGCTGATCCCGACGGTGATCGGATGCAGCCGGGTGCCCGAACCGCCGGCCAAGATGATCCCGCGCATGTGTGGCTCCTTCGGCCTCGGCCTCAGTCGATCAGGTCGCTCTCGGTGAGTTCGGTCGCGGCCAACGCCGATGCCAGGTCTTCATGGCGGAACACCGAGGTGACGTGGTCGCGGACCACGCGGAACGCCGACGCATTGGTCACGACGGTCGCGGGGCCCTCGCGGCTACTGATCGTCTGTTCGACCACCACCACCCCGTCGTGCACATACATGCGGCCCAATTCCGCTGTGCTGGTGAGCGATCCGGCCCATTCGCGCAGCGCCTGATGGCCCTGCGCGGCGCCGTGCGCGTCCCCGAAATCGATGTCCTCGCTGGACAAGCTGAGCAGCGTCTCGATGTCAGCGGAGTTGAGGGCGTCGTGCCACGCCAGCACGGTGGCGATCTCCGAAGTGGTCATGGCCTGCAAGTCTAGAGAGGCGTGCGGTCGAGCCAACGCCGCCATACGGCGTCGTCGCCGTAACGCTCGACGCCGGTGTCGGCGAGCACGACCCGCCGCGTCAACGCCAGCAGCAGCTCAGCGGCGCTCCCGCGCAGCGCCGCGGTGCCTTTGCCGTGCTCGTGCGACCAGGCGACGCCACCGCCGTGGAGCCGGGCCGTCCACTCGCCGGCCTCGCCCAGCCCGGGATCGGTGGCGTGCAGATGCAGGGTGTCGCCGCCCTCGAGGGGCAGCGGCGCCCCGTCCTTTCCGGCCTGGATGACGATGCGTTCCAGGAACTCGTCGATGCCGTCGGCTGCCACCGCAGCGTCGAGGGTGAACTGGGCGCCGACGGCGAGTGCAGCGTCCGCCCGGTGCACGACGTTTTCGTGTAGCCGGCGCCGGATCCACCAGCTCGCCGGACGCGGGCCGAGAAACGTCCAGACGGGGGTATCGGGCCCGGTGCGGTCTAGCGCGTCCAGCAGCAGCTGCGCGCCGCCGTTGAGCCACTCGATGGCGGCGTCGCGGTCCGCCGGCGGCTTGCCGTCTGCCACGCTGCGGAAATCGAGAAACTCGTCCATCCGATCACGGACGATCTGGGCGGCCCAGCGGTCGCCGCGGCCGACATGGCGGAAAAGTTGCTCGATGTTCCAGCCCGGGCAGCTCGGCACGGGCGCCGTGGGATCAGCGGCGCGGACAAGCTCACCGAACGCGCGAGTTTCCGCGAGATATGCCGACGCGTGGTCCACCGCCGTGACGCTACCCGTCGCGACGGCCGATAATGGCCTGATGGTGCCGGCACCCCCATTCATCGTGACATTCCGCGGATTTGAAATAGGTCGCTACGAGACCGCAGAGCGGGCGATGGCTGCCGCCCGATCGGTGATCGACACCGAGCTGGGTGCTCAACTCGGTCGGGGCGAACTCGCGTCCGCGTCGCTGCCGATCGAATTGCCGAGGATCGAATGGCAGCCTCCGCCGATTCCGTTCCCGTTCGACGCGGCCGGGTATTGGCATTGGCGAGCCCAGGCGTTGCGGTCGGAACGGCGCCCGCCCACCGCGCCGCGGCCGGCACCGCCCCCGCCACCGCATCCCGCGCCGCCGGGCGCGGGCACCGGGTCCGGCAGTCTGCCACCACGCCCCGAACCCGCCGCGACGGTGATCACTCCGATGCCCGATTACAGCGGGCCCGCCCGGTTGCCGGAGGACCGGCCCGCTGATCGGCAGTGATGCGAAAGCGGCGACCGGCAACACCCTGCTGCCGCACGGGTAACGTCTGAGCTCATGCGCACCCATGGGTGGGGCGGCGCCAAGCCCGCAACCGACGAAGAGGCGATCGAACGCATCCTGGATGCCGCCAGCGCAGCCATCGACGCGCGTGGTGGCGACATGCGGATCGCCGATGTGGCCCGCACCCTGGGCGTCTCGCGTCAGACGGTCTACAACTACTTTCCCGGTACCAACACCCTGGTCGAGGCAGCAGCCACCCGCTCGGGGATGAGACTCCTGCAGCGACTGGCCGAGCACCTGGCCGGCATCACCGATCCCGTCGATGCCCTGGTGGAAAGCCTGGCGTTCACCCTCGAGTGGTTGCCGGGCGACCGGCACGTGCAGTTGATGCTGGTACACGACTTCACCAAAGTCTCCACGGGCGTGACGTCGGACATGGCGATCAAATTCGGCCACGGGATCCTGGCGGGCCTGGATGTGGACTGGATCGACCTCGGACTCGGCGATGCCGATCTCGACGACCTCGCGGAATACATGCTGCGGATCATGCAGTCGTTCATGATCGACCCCGGCCGCCCGGCGCGCACCGGCGAGGTGCTCCGCGCGTACCTGCGCCGCTGGGTCGCGCCGGTCCTGACGGCCGAGATCGCCAGTCATCGCATCTGAACGCACACCAGTTAGACAAGCTCGGTAAGCTGTCCAGTCGAGGCAGGTGAGTGCATTGACGTTCGACGCAGTGGTTTGCAACGGCAGGTGGTTCGACGGCACCGGCGGACCGTCGGCGATCAGAGACATCGGGATTCGGGACGGTCGGGTGGCCGCGGTGTCCCCGACGCCGCTGGACACCGAGGGTTGCCCGAACGTCATTGACGCCCAAGGTAAATGGGTGATGCCGGGCATCATCGACATTCACACGCACTACGACGCCGAGGTGCTGGCGGCACCCACACTGTCCGAATCGCTTCGGCACGGCGTCACCACGATCGTGCTGGGTTCGTGCTCGCTGTCCACTGTGCACGTGGACGCCGGCGAGGCGGCCGATCTGTTCGGGCGGGTGGAAGCGATTCCGCACGAGCATGTGGTCCGCATCGTCGGCGAGCACAAGTCATGGCACAACGCGCAGGAGTACATCGACGCGCTGGAGTCGTTGCCGCTGGGCCCCAACGTGTCCGCGTTCATCGGACACTCCGACATGCGGACGTCGGTGATGGGACTCGACCGGTCGACGCGCGACGACGTGCGTCCCACCGCGGCCGAGCAGGCCCGGATGGAGCAGATGCTGACCGAGGCGATCGATGCCGGATTCCTCGGGATGTCTTCGCAGCAACTACTTTTCGACAAGATCGACGGCGACACTTGCCGGTCCCGCACCCTGCCGTCGACCTACGCCAAGGGCCGCGAGTTGCGACGGCTCAAGAATTTGCTGCGCAGTGCGGGCCGCGCCCTGCAGTCCGGTCCGGACATCAGCCACCCGCAGAACATCGTGTCGCAGGCCCTCCAGTCGCTGGGGATTCGGCGACCGCACCTCAAGACCAGCCTGCTGGCGGCCGCCGACATGAAGTCGGCGCCGGGCAGCGTCTGGCTGACCAGCTTTCTGGCGGCCGTTGTCAACCGGTTGGGTGGCGACTTCCGGTTCCAGCACCTGCCGGTGCCGTTCGAGGTGTACGCCGACGGGATCGACCTGGTGGTGTTCGAAGAGTTCGGCGCGGGTGCAGCGGCGCTGCACCTCAAGGACGAATTCGAGCGCAACGAACTGCTGCGCGACGAGGAGTACCGCCGGCAGTTCCGCAAGGACTACGACACCAAGTTCGGTCCGCGCGCCTGGCACCGCGACTTCTTCGACGCCGAAATCGTGTCCTGTCCCGACGATTCGGTGATCGGCAAGTCGTTCGGGCAGGTCGGTGTGGAACGGGGTGGTCTGCACCCCGTGGATGCATTCCTCGACCTGGTGCTCGAGCACGGTACCAAAATCCGTTGGCGCACAACGATTTCCAACCACCGGCCGAAGATGCTGCGCCGCCTGGCCCGGATGGACGGCCTGCAGGTCGGCTTCTCCGACGCGGGCGCCCATCTGCGCAACATGGCTTTCTACAACAGTGGTTTGCGTCTGCTGCGGCACGTACGGGACGCCGAACTGGAGGGCCGGCCCTTCCTGACGGCGGAGCAGGCGGTGCACCGCCTCACCGGCGAGTTGGCCGACTGGTACGGACTGGACGCCGGCCACCTGCGGGTGGGCGATTGGGCCGACCTGGTGGTCATCGACCCGGAGCGCCTCGACGACTCACTGGATGCCTACCACGAAGCCGATGTCGAAGCCTACGGCGGACTTTTGCGCATGGTGAACCGCAACGACGCCACGGTCGAAGCGGTCCTGGTTTCCGGCCGCGCGGTATTCCGCGACGGCCAGCCCACCGAAATCCTCGGACGGGAACGCACCGGCGGTTTCCTGCGCGCCGACGGCACGCCGCGCAACGTGCCGCGGCCGGTCAGCGCCTGACGCTCAGCGTCCCGGCCACCGCGCGCCGAGCCGGAACACCCGCCACCCGGCGCGTTCCCAACGCGCCACATCCAGGCAGTTGCGACCGTCGACCACGACGCGGGCACGGACCCGGTCGGCCAGCTCGGCGGGATCTAGGTCGACGAACTCGCGCCATTCGGTGAGCACCAGCACCGCGTCGGCCCGCTCGCAGGCCTCAGCGACCGAGACCGCGTAGTTCAGGGTGGGAAAGAGGCGATTGGCATTGTCCAGCGCCTTGGGGTCGTAGACGTTGACCGCGGCGCCGTTGAGCTGCAACTGTCCGGCGACGTTGAGGGCGGGCGAGTCACGCACGTCGTCGGATTCGGGTTTGAACGCCGCCCCCAGCACCGCGATGTTGGCGCCCAGCAGCGAGCCCCTGCAGGCCGCGGTGGCCAGTTCCACCATGCGGGTCCGGCGGCGCATGTTGATGCTGTCCACCTCACGCAGGAAGGTCAGCGCCTGGTCGGCGCCCAGTTCGCCGGCGCGGGCCATAAATGCGCGGATGTCCTTGGGCAGGCAGCCACCGCCGAAACCCAAACCGGCGTTGAGGCATTGGCGTCCGATGCGCGGGTCGTAACCGAGCGCGTCGGCCAGCACGCTGACATCGGCGCCGGCCGCCTCGCACACTTCCGAGATCGCGTTGATGAACGAGATCTTGGTGGCCAGAAACGCATTCGCCGAGACTTTGACCAGCTCGGCGGTCTGCAAGTCGGTGACCATGAACGGCACGCCCGCGTCCAGCAGCGGACCGTAGAGTTCGCGTGCGGCGGCCTCCGCACGGACCGAATCATCCTGCACGCCAAGCACAATGCGGTCCGGGCTGAGCGTGTCGTGCACCGCGTAGCCCTCGCGCAGGAATTCCGGGTTCCACGCGACCTCGACGTCGACCCCGTCGGGCGCCAGGGCGGCGGCGCGTTGGCTCAACTCAGCGGCGGTGCCGACCGGCACGGTCGACTTGCCTACCAGCACCGCTGACCTGGTCAGGCGGGGTACCAGCGCGTCGATGACGGCATGCACGTGACGCAGGTCGGCGCCGTATTCACCTTTCTTCTGCGGAGTTCCGACGCCCAGAAAGTGCACGTCGGCGAACTCTGCCGCCATGTCGTAGTCGGTGGTGAACCGCAGCCGACCCGTAGCGAGGTTGGCAGTCAACAACTTTCGCAGACCGGGCTCATAGAACGGGATGTCACCGCCGGCGAGCTTGGCCACCTTGCCCGGGTCTATATCGACCCCGACGACCTCATGTCCCAGCTCCGCCATCCCTACGGCATGGGTGGCGCCCAAATAGCCGGTCCCGAATACGGTGCATCGCATACCACCGTGTGTAGGTGGCCGCGATGAGCGAACGCCGTCGTGACACTGAACAGCAGGTGACAGCTACTCGGCAACTCAGATGCCGGGGATCAGCGGGATGTTGATCCCGCCGCGTCCACCGCCGCCGGGACCTTTGCCACCACCCCGACCGCCGCCACCGCCAGGGCCTTTGCCACCGGGGCTTTTGCCGATGCCGGGCGGCTTGCCGCCGCCACCGCCGCGACCGGGCGACTGGGGAGTCAGGATCGGCGGCAGTACCGGTACCGGCACGATCACCGGGACGGGGACATTCGGCACCGGCGCGGCGGGAGCCGGGGCCGGCGCGGGAGCCTCAGCCCGCGGCGCCGGAGCCTGGGGTACCTGCACGGGGACCTGCGGTACCTGCACGGGAGCTTGCTGGGGAACCTGCGGTGCCGGCGCGGGTGCCTGCTCGGGAACCTGCGGGGCGGGGGCCTGCTCGGGTACGGGGGCCTGCTGCGGGGCCGGAGCCGGGGCCTGCGGCGTGGGAGCGGGTGCCTGCGGGGCCGGCGTGTTGGGCGCGACGGCGGCCTGGCCGGGCTGGGGCCGCGTGTCAGCGGTGTCGCGGATCGTGACGGCCAGCGAGACGACGAGCGAAGCCACTCCGATGACGAAGATCGAGGCCAGGATGCTGCCGAGCAGCGCGAAGGGCTTGCGGTCGTCCTGCTCGTCCTGCTCGTCCGGCTCGTCCTGGACCGCACTGTAGGCCCGGCCGGTGCTGAACGGCTCGAAGTGGACGGGGTCGATCGCGAGCGGCGTCTGCGCGCCCGTACCCGGATCCTGTGCGTAGGCCTGTGCCGCGGTGGTCGCGGAGAGCAGCGGCGTATTCGCCGACGCCAGCGCCGCGCCCCAGGCAAGCGCGGTCTCCGGCTCCTCCGGGGCGGTCACCGGCAGCGTGGTGGCCGCCTCCAGCGTCGACTTGATCAGCGGGATGTCGACCCCGGAGCCGACGACGAAGACGGCGTCCGGGCGCGTCTCCAGGGACTCGGCATTCGACACCAACTCGGCCAGGCTGGCCACGGCGGCGTCGTCGTCATCGGGCAGCGGGTGACGATGCACGTCGGCGATGGATCCGTCGGCGCTGTCCACCACAGCCAAGGTCGCGGTGTCGGGTTCGATGAACAGCAACGCGGTCTGCGCGTAGTTGGTTTCATTACCGACCGAATGCGCCAGCGCGGCAGCCGCCATGAACGCCGAGACCAGCATGACGTTCTCGATCTTGCGGTTGGCCAGCGCGTCGCGTAGCGCGGCCGCCTGGTCGGGGTCCCGCCAGGTCACTCCGGTGGACGCCAGCTGGTAGCCACCCTCGGCGGCGCCCTCGCGGGTCCCCAGGATCGCCGAGATCACCTGCTCGGCTGCGTCCGGCGTGGCCGCGGCCGGGTCACCCGCGACGTCGAATTTCTCCTCGTCGACTAATGCGCCGTCGCCGTTCTCGCCCTCAACGAGCACCATCCGCACGGCCGTTGGCGCCATCGACACACCCAGAACGGTGTCCATAGTCCCCCAATCGACTGAACAGATTCCCCAACCTGTGTTAACAACGGTACCCGCGGCGGGCGCGGCTTATCCATTTGAGTTTGCTGTGTCACGGCTGCAGACCGCTCTGACCAGCGGCGTTGGGGTGGATGTGCGGGGGATCACCTGCGCCCGCGTCCACCACCCCCACCGGAGCCGCCGCCACCGCCGAACGGTCCGTGACCGCCGCCGCCGCCGAAGGGACCATGGGCGCCCGGTCCGCCGCCGCCGAACGGACCACGTCCTCCTGGTGCGTCCCCGCTCGAGGGGCCGTGACCGCCGGCGCCAGGGATGCCGGGGATACCTGGAATGCCGGGGATGCCGGGGATGCCGCCGCGACCAGGCCCTCCCCCACCGAAGGGACCCCTACCCGGATTGGGCGACGGACCACGCCCGGGCGGTCGCGCGATCGGGCCCCGCGGCAACGGGTTTTCCACCCGCGGGTTTTCCACCCGCGGGTTTTCCACGCGCGGGTTCTCCACCCGCGGATTTTCCACCCGCGGTGGCGATACCGGCGCTCGAGGTACCTGCGGCTGCTGGCGTGGAACCTGCACCGGGAACTGCACGACCGGCGGTCGCACCAGCGTCTCGGGTCCCTGCACGGGCGGCCGCACGACCGGCAGCAGCGGTGGGACGAGCACCGCGTCGGGCAGCCGCGGGGGTTGCACAATCGGCGTCTCGATCACCGGCGCAACGGGCGCCGGCAGGGCGGGTGCGGCCGGAGCCTGCGGTGCCCGCGCCGGAAGCTGCGGGACACTCACGCGCGGCGGTGCCGCCGGCACCTCGATCCTGGGTTGCGGCGCGGCCACGACGGTGGGCGCCGGTGCCTGCTGGGTGGGCACGACGAGGTGGTTCTCGCTGGGCCTGGGTTGCAGCGCGACGGTGGGGCGGATGTTGATCGCCAGCGCGACCTCGAGCGCCACCACCGCGGCGGTCGCCGCGACTGCCAGGGTGCTGCCGATCAGCAGCGCCGGGCGGCGCAGAGCCGGATCGTGGTCCACGTCAGCGGGGGCCGCGTCCAGCACGACCGTCTCGCTGAATTCCTCAGGTCCGTCGACATCTTGCGCGTAGGCCAGCGCAGCGGTGCTCGCCGCGAACAGCGGCGCATGTCCTGATGCCAGCGCCGCACCCCGCGCCAGCGCCATGTCGTGTTCCTCGGGCACATTGACCGTCAGCGAGGTCGCGGCGTCCAGTGCCGGTTTGATCAGAGGTACGTCGACTCCGGAGCCCACGACGTAGATGCCGTCTGGGCGGGTCGGCATCGACTCGGCCCCGGAAACCAGCTCGACCAGCTCGGATACCGCCGTGTCGTCGTCGGCGGCCAGAGGCCGGCGCTGCACGTCGCGCAGCGAAGCGTCCGCGGTGTTCACCACGGCCAGTGTCGCGGTGTCGGGCTCGATGAACAGCACACCCGTCCGCGCATAGCCGACGGAGCTGCCCACGGCCTGTCCGAGTGCGACGGCCGCCATGAACGCGGAGACCAGCATGACGTTCTCGATCTTGCGGGCGGCCAACGCGTCGCGCAGCGCCGATGCCTGCAGCTGATCGGTCCAGCTGACGCCGATGGAGGACAGGCGCAAGCCGGCATCGTCCGCGCCTTCGCGGGTGCCCAGGATCGCCCGGATCACCTGCTCAGAGGGCATGGTGGCCGGGTCGGTCAGCCGAAAGCTGTCCTCCTCGACGATGACGCCGTCGGCGTCCTTGCCTTCGACCAGCGCGATGCGGACAGCCGACGGTGCCATCGACACTCCGAGTACGACGTCCATCCGCGCACTCACCACCCTCCCAAAAGTGTTGCCGCAGTAAGGAGGACAAAGGTCCGAATCAAATGGTAGTCCGACTAACGAAGTCGGGAACGCCGTTGCAGCTATGTAGTACGTATGAAGTTCTGATAGGACCGCGAGGGCGTCGGACCACGCTGACCCTGGTACTTGGAACCGACGCCGGCACTTCCGTACGGATGCTCTGACGGGCTGGTCAGTCGCAGGATGCACAGCTGGCCGATCTTCATCCCCGGCCACAACGTGATCGGCAGATTGGCCACGTTGGAAAGTTCCAGCGTGATGTGTCCGCTGAAACCGGGATCGATGAAACCCGCGGTCGAGTGCGTCAACAGCCCCAGCCGGCCAAGCGAGGATTTGCCTTCCAGTCGTCCCGCCAGATCGTCGGCCAGGCTGACCAACTCCAAGGTCGATCCCAGCACGAACTCGCCCGGGTGCAGCACAAAAGGTTCCCCAGCCTCGGGCTGGACCAGCGTGGTCAGCTCGTCCTGCTGCTTGGCGGGGTCAATGTGGGTGTAGCGGGTGTTGTTGAAGACACGAAACAGGCAGTCGAGGCGGACGTCGATGCTCGACGGCTGCACCAGGGCATCGTCGAACGGGTCGATTTGCAACCGCCCGGCGGAGATTTCGGCCCGAAGATCACGATCGGAGAGCAGCACGCGTGTGAGCGTATCTGCTGCCGGTCAGCGGACGTAGGTCTCGTCTCCGGAGGGGTATCCGCCGCCGGTGGTGGTGACGTGGACGTGGTCGAAGTGCCCGTATCCACCGGCCTGGGCGCCCCCGCCGGGGGTGTAATAGACGCCGCGCCAGATGGCGTCCTGGATGCCGAACCGGTCGGCGTTCTGCAGGACGTAGGTCACGATCGCGTTGCCCAGTTCGATGCCCTCGTCGGAGCCGGGGTTGGGAATCATCACGTCCACGGCCAGGCCCTCGGGATGCCATCGGAGTGCATCGGGGCGGACGCCGCCCATCTGGTGGATTTCGGGGAACAGAGCGGTGATGGCGCGGGCCACCAAAATGGTCCTGACCTGCAGGCCCTGTTCCGGCGCGACGCTCGCGGGCAGGGCGCGGGCGCCCACCAGGTCGGCACGTGATCGGTCCGCCCGCGGCCGCTCGGCCGGAGCCATCTCTTCGATGCTGAAGCGCCACCGCGAGGTGTCGAGTGGCGCCCCGGCCTCGGCCGCCGCAATTTCGATGCAACACGCGGACGTTTCCGGAACGGCCGGTTTCGCAACGTTACGGACCGAGGCTGGATTGACATCTGCGCCCAGAGCCCCTGCCACCGCGAAGAGTACGGCGGCTGGGCCGATGGCTGCTGCCAGCGCAGCTGGCGCTTTCCGCCGCTTCCTGGCTAATGCGTGCCTGCCCACGGGAGGTCACAATACGAGATTACAAATGATAACGAAAGGGTAAACGACCCATTCTTGGAATTTGCAATGGGCATGGCACTATTAGCCCGGCAAATTACTCGGGGGTGATTCGTGCCGCCATCAGCCGCGGCGCGCAGGCCGCCGGGACATCAGTCGGTGAGCCAGTCGGCCAGCTCCTCGAGCATCTGCCGGGCATATCCCCGCCAGCACCAGCCGAAGGCGGGCATCGCCATTGCTGCGAGCCGGGATCGCGGAAACATGTTGTAGCGCCACGTGATTCGAGTGCCAGTCCCGGCTGGGTCGAACAGGAACTCACCGTCGATCTTGGTCAGCAGAGTCTTCAGCGGACCCTGGAAATCGGTGATGCGGTAGCGCCACGCATGCGGTTCGTCGACGTCGACGACGGTCTCGCGGATGCTGCCGCCGCCGGCGAGTTCAAGCACCCGCGTCTGGCCCTGCGTGCCGCTCCAGTTATTTCCGTCACGTCCGCTCACTGCGCGGATCGGCGGAATCGGCCCGTAGCGCCGCCGGAACATGGTGGGGACGTCCATCTCGATAATGCCGCGGAACGCCTGCTCAGGGGTGACCGGGATGGTTCGGGATTGCTCGACCCGCGCGGTGTCTGGCATCGCACGATGCTAGCCTTCTGGGGCATCTGCGCCGATGTAGTTCAATGGCAGAACATCAGCTTCCCAAGCTGAATACGCGGGTTCGATTCCCGTCATCGGCTCCACCCTGACCAGCATCAACAGTGTGCGAGTTATTCGATTAGCCCTGCTGAGTGTCACGAGATGTCACAACTCGATCGAAAGTGTCACCAGCGGACTTCAGCGCCTCGGGCTGCGAGTGCGTATAGCGCTTCATCGTGAAACTGGCATCCGTGTGACCGAGCCACGCGGCAATGACAGCTGGAGCGACGCCATCGAGTGCCGATTGGGTGGCGGCCGTGTGCCGCGCGCCGTGCAGTTTCAAGTGTCGCGGCCCGGCCTTCTTCACGGCAGCCAGTAACCTGTACACGATCGGGGCCGCCGCCGTCGCGGCGAGACCTAGGACGATGACCGCACCCGAACCGTGGCGCGGCCCACCACCAGAAGCAGCGCCCCGCCAGCGGCGATCACAACACCCGCTCCAGCTCGCCCGCGACCAACACCACACCGACACCGAACTGGGTTTCGGCGCGGGGCTGGTCGCGACCCACCTCAACGGCCGGCCACCCTCCCAAGGCGGCATCTACATGCCGAAGGCCCCGCGTGTCGACCCACCGCGCAGCGGATTGGTCGGCCCCGGCAGCACCGCCGTCCACCCGGCGAGGCGCGCGCCTACTCCGGCCAGCAGGTCGCCCTGTAGAACCGGGCACCGGAGACGCCCCTAGTCGGCCCGGTCGCGGGCGGGACTTACTTTGGTTTGCTAATCGGCTGCCGATCCGGAGGCCATTGCGCCTCGCCCACCCCCGTCTGCCATTGCGGACTCAGCCAACACGGCGAACCCGAAGTAGAGGTGACTGAGATTCGTTATGGCGCTCAGCACCGAGTGCTTGTAATAGCAGGCGTTCTGTTCAGCTTCCAGCAGCGTCGACAGGTTCGCTTCTTCGTCTTCCGAGAAGTGGATCGTGTCGCCATAGTTGAAGGTCAAGATCAGCTTCTGCGGGTTGATGTTCGCATAGCTGAACGGCGGCACCTCACGATCCGGCGGAACCGGTGGGGCGGCCATCTCACACACGATGGTGTTCAGCATTCTGTTCATCAATGCGCCACGCGCTTTTGCCCACTGCGCTACAACCCTTCTCGCACTCTCCTTCTCGCTCGCGGACAGCAACTTAACGGCCTTCATGATCCTGCCCCGCGTGCGAGTGAAAGACGCGAATTCGTCGTCGCTGTGCAATTGACGGAAGGCGAGCGAGGTCCCGGCGAAAGCTTCGGGCGACGGGAACACCAACGTGATTTCGGGGGCTCCGCCGCTCTTGAAGCTGTAGCGCATACCACTTTCCTCGTTCAGCGCGGAATATCCCGCAAGCTGACGACACATCCGCGCATAGCGCTTGAGGACCCGGCGGTCGTCGTCCGTCAACCCCGGCAGCACCGGGAACGCCCCGGGATCTGGCAGGTTGAACGCGTACGTAAGTAGCTCCCAATGGTGCCGAAAGCCGTGGTTCACGCCCACCGCATGCTCGATTAGGGGCGGCTCAAATTTCAACTGAACCGGTTGGACGGAGTTCTCATAGGGCACCATCGACAAGTTGCGGTCCCCCGTCAGCGGGTTAACCGTGTTACCCACGATCTTGGAGAGCAGCTGCATGTCACCCCACTCAAACGAGAGAATCTCGGCCTGGTCGTAGTCGGGGATCATCATTACAGCAGGGTTCCTTCGGCACGGCGCGGCTCGCTCATGCGTTCGAGCGACTGAGGTCACTGTACGACCGCCATCCGACACGAGTCGGCGTGTCCCGCCCTGACCAGCATCAACAGTGTTCGAATTGTTCGATTACCCCTGCTGAGTGTCACGAGATGTCACAACTCGATCGAAAGTGTCACCAGCGGACTTGAGCGCCTCAGGCTGCGAGTGCGTATAGAGCTTCATCGTGAAACTGGCATCCGTGTGACCGAGCCACGCGGCAATGACAGCTGGAGCGACGCCATCGAGTGCCAACTGGGTGGCGGCCGTGTGCCGCGCGCCGTGCAGTTTCAAGTGTCGCAGCCCGGCCTTCTTCACGGCAGCCACCCAGTACCGGTACACGACCGGGGGCGCATACGGCAGTCCAGCCTCGTTGGACACGACGTAGTCAAACGGGCCAGCGTCGACCCCGAGGCGCAGCCTCTCCTTTGCTTGCCGACGACGTGCAGCGCGCAGCACTCCGACCAGGCGATCGGGCAATGGCAACTCACGACGAGATGCCTTCGACTTTGGATCGTTCTCACTGACGCTGCCACCAGCCGACACGCGATTGTTCACGATGCGTAGGGTTTTGTACTTGAGGTCGACATCGCACCAGCGCAGCCCCGCGATCTCACCCCGACGCAGCCCAACCAGGGCCAACTCGTATGCATGGGCCAGGCGGTCACCGGCGAAGCTGGCGCGCAACATGTCGACTTCAGCGACACTGTAGGTATCCACGTCTTTGTGGGCCGACGGCAGCGGCTTGACGAGCTCAGCCGGGTTGCGAGCCAGAAGCCCTTGGAACACCGCATCTGCGAATACCCCGGTGATCGCCTGGAGGCTTTTGTTAACACTCGCTGATGACCACGGTCTGCGCTTCCGGCCCTTTGCAGTCATGGTGCCGCCCTCGGCGAGATCGCGAACCAGCGTATCGATATCTGTCTTGGTGATTCGCTGGGCCAGAACATCGGCGAAGCGCTCCACCAGCGGCTGTAGGTCGTAGGCCTTCTTGTCGCGCGCAGTGGGACGCAGGTCGTGTCGACCCGCCAGGTAGTTCTTGACCATCTCGCCGACTGTGAGTGTGCGCCTCGGCACGAACACTTTCTTCTCAGCCGCGTCGCTGATTTCGCTCAGTGCACGACGTGCGTCCTTCTCGGTGCGGTAACGCCGCCGAACCTGTCGACGTCGGCCAGTCTGAGGGTCCTCGCCCACGTCGACTGTCAGTTGATACCGAACCGCGTCTTTGCCGGTACGCCGGTCGCGAACGGTCAGCTTCTTGATCTGCGGCGGCAGTTGTTGTCGGGACATTTCACGCCGCCGTGTCACCGGTTGACTCGGCATCGAGTTTCGCAATGTATTCCGCAACAGCAGTTTCCGTGACGAACCGACGTCGGCCGATCTTCACTGACCTCAACTCACCGGACCCGATCAACTCGTAATACTTGCTGTGACCGATCGGAATCATCTGCCGCACTTGTGATTCCGTTAGTAGTTGTAGCATCTCAACGTCCACGACTTCCCGGCCCCGGTGATGCGCCTGCTCCGATTCGCTGTCCTTCGGGTGGTCCGATGGCGGCGATTGCGTTGGTGTATTGGGCTTTCCAAGTGAGTCTTTGGGAGATGGCTCGCATGATGAGTTCGCTGCGGGGTGGGGTGCGTTGGCCGGATTCGAGGCGGTAGATAAGAACATTGTCTCGCGCGTCCGGGGTGATGCCGGCGTCGGCGAGCAGTTGCCGAACAAATTTGTGCCGGTCGGCTTGGTGATCAGGCAGGGTTTTACCGGACCACTTCCGGGACACCAAGACCCGCCGGCCCGGCAGCCCGAGGGTGCTTCGACGGTGCGCTTTCGATTTGCACTGCCCGGCAACCATTTTCGATGATGCACCCTTGGGGACGATGCCGTAACGCAGCCAGATGGGGCAGCGCGGTGAGCATGGGGTTATCGCCAGTTCGGTGTGCAAACGCTCGTGATGGGCATGCTGGGCGGCGGTGGTGGGTGTGATGATTTCACCGATCGATTTGGTCAGGTACTTAGTCAGATACCCGATGTGCCGTCCCGCCTCTGTGCCGCCGCCGAGGATGCCTTTGGAGTGCACCTGTTCCCCGAAGCGCACCACATGCGCCGGGTTCGCATCGGGGTCGTCATCGACGGCCTGTAGGGCGTCCTGCCAGCTGGTGAGTGGTGTGTGGGTGTCGGGGTCGATGAAGGTGCACCGGGTCGGATTCCACACCGGCAGCCTGCCGGAATCGGTGTAGATCAGCTGGTCGTGGTTCGGCCACCACACCTGGTGGTAGGTGGCGGCAGCCACTTGGCGGACGAGGGCGTGAGGGATCGCGCCGCGCAGCGCCATGTGCACGTGCGGGGCGCCGCGTTTCTGAGGTTCCACGGTGGCGAAATACTGGACGTCCCAGCCCAGGACGCGCCGCAGGTTCTGGATGAACCGGTCCAGCAGAGCGGCGAAGTGGATCGCATCGCGGGCCGCACGCCGGTAATCATAGGCGCCGGGATCGATCGGGGCGCCGCCCTGGATCGGCCCGTAACTGTCACAGGTCAACGTGAGGAACATCGACGGCCGGTACTTACCCACGTACTGCTGGCCGATGGTGTTTTTGCGGACCTGCCGGGTCGGCAGGTCGATCACGTCGTGGCGGCGTTTCGTCGACCGAGTGCGCAACGGGGTGGGCGGGGGGTCCAGTGGTGGCAGGGTGCCGCGCATCCCGGTGGCACGCAGCTGGGTGTCGAGTTCACCGACCGCGGCCCGCAGCTCAGCGACGGCTTCGTGGTCGTGGTCGCGGTCGGTGGTGGCGTCGCGGTAAGCGGCGACTAGATCAGCGCGGGAGCGCAGCAGCTCGGATTGCTGCTCGGTGGGTTCAATGGCTGGTTGGACCGGTTCGTGGTCGAGGTGCCATCCTTCGCGGCACTGCTGCATGCGCAGTGCGCGCGCTTTTTTCGCGCACGGGGCGCATTGCGATTCCATGGTCGATTTGCAGGGCACCGCCGCGTAGTCGGTGGCGCCGGTGTCCAGGTTGACCGTTCCCATCACCAGCGGGCGGACGCACACCCCGTGAGTTTGTGCGGCGGCGACGGCGATTTCGTGGAAGGAGGGCCGGGCTCGCCGTTCGGCGGCGGTTTCTCGTCGGGGCAAGGGGTCCGCGGAGTGATCGGGCGGTGGCGGTGCGTGGGGGCTGACCGGTGCAGGTGAGGGGGTCGGCATGGCTCAGCCCTGCGAGGAAGCAGTGTCAGGCCGGCGCGGGAGTCGGCGGCGTTTCGGTGGCCGGAAATGTGTGACCAGATAGTCGATGTCGTCGTCGGTGACATGAAACGCCCGGACCCGTTGTGGTTCGGCGGTGCCGTCCACCATGACGTAGCCGACACCCGGTGTGGACTCGGGGATTTCGTCGCACACTGCCCCGGCATCGCGCGCCGCCTGCCCAAGAATCATCGTGGTTTGGTTCGATTCGGTCAGGCGCAGTCCCACGCGGACAGTGAAGTACTGGCGCAACGACACCACTTCTTTTGACGGGTCTTGCACGGCGCCTATCAGGGTGATCCCGACCGCACGACCTTGAGAGAGCAGCAGCCCGAGCAGCTGGTCGACTTCGGCGCGGATTTTGCGGTCGGTGCCATAGGCGGTCAAGGCGGCGAGTTCATCGATGATCACCACCGTCAACGGGTCCTCGACGCTCGGCGTGTGGGTGCGGGTGTGGCCACGCAACAGCTGGGTGCGGCCATCCATCAACTTGACCAGGCCTCGCAACAACTCCAAGGTCTGCTCGGTGCGGTCAGCGGCGAACGCGGTGAACAGCCCTGCGCCGCGGGCGAATTCCATCCCGCCCTTCGGGTCGATCACACAGAGTTGCACCAGGCCTGACCGCACAGCGGGGGCCAGTCCGGCGACCAGGGACTGCACCACGCTGCTTTTGCCCGACCCCGTTGAGCCGGCGACCAGAATGTGATGACCCTGGATCGGTAGCCGCCACGGCGTGCCGGTGTCGGTGACCCCGACCGTCACCGCCGCCAGCTGCACTCGTGTCGCGTCGGTGGGCCGGGGCAGCCGCACCGCAGCCGCGAGGGTGTCATCACGGTGCACGGTGACCGTGAGCTGGCCGGGCTGCAGGGACCGCACCGTCACGCGACCGCTTCCCCAGGCGTGGGCCAGGGCGTCGGCTTGCTTGCCCCAGTCGGTCGCGGTCTGCCCGGTCACCATGCCGATGTTCAGCGTGTCGGTGGCGGTGCCGATGCGCACCGACCGCAGCCGCGGGACCATGGTCCGCTCACCCAGCGTGGCGGTCAACCCGTGCAGGGTGCACACCTGCGCCCAGGCGTGCTTGTAGCGCCACCAGGTCAGGTAAGCCGTGCGGACCGGTAGCCACGATGCAGCGCCAAATCCGGCCGGGTCGACCAGCGCCAACGCGATGTAGATGAGGGCGTATACCCCGGCCACGATCAGCCCGCCGCCCCACCCGAACCAGGCGCCCGCCCATGCGATCATGATGATCGGCAAACTCAACACCGGGAACCGCACCGTCCACGATCCGAGCAGCACGGCGAGCTTGGCCAGCATTAGCAATATGTCTTCGACCAGCTGGTCGGCCGAACTCTGACCGCTGTTGCCGGACGGTTTCGAGTTGCCGGTGGCCATCACGCACCCGCCTTCACGGTCTCGCCGCGCGGCGCTGACGACGACTTACTCACGGGCGCAGGTGAATTCACGTCACCTTTGATGCCGGTCGCCCTGTAGACGTAGCCCACATAGGTGTATTCGCCCTGACCCATCCGCCGCGGTTCGGCGGTCAGGCCTTCCAGTTCGATCATGCGAATTCCGCTGCCCGCCAACAGCTCCGGCGTGGATGGCACTGGCTGTACCTCGGCCAGAAATGTCACCACGAAGCTCGCCCGTTTGGCTTTCGGCTCATCGGGGTCCGACACTGCGCCAGCCCACTGCCGCAGACCTGTCGCCGGATCAGCCTTCTGCACATTCGGACGCTCAAATTCCATGTCCGGGCCGATCGGACCCAGCAACATCAACCCTCTCGGGAACGCTTCTGTGTGTTGCATCGGGAACCGGTGCCCTTTTTGTATCGCCATGTCAGCTTTCTCCTGTCTGTGTGACTTGGACCACGACAACATATCAACTGATATTTTTGGTGGTCAACTGTTATGCATCGATAGGTCAGAAAAAATGTGAATCGCCCCATGAGGCACTGGAGCGATTGGTTTTCAACTGATCGCGGCTGATATTGTCGGGCATCTCAACTGCTATGGACGGATGGTCATGACCTCACCGACTACGCCCCGGCAGGCGATGCACCGCCAGATCGCCCAAGCCGTTCGTAACGACATCGAGGCCGGCATTCTCCGCGACGGTGAACGGCTGCCTTCCACACGCGAGCTCGCGTCGCAGTGGAACGTCAGCGTCTTCACGATCACTCAAGCGATGGACCTGCTTACTGCCGAAGGCCTGGTGCGCAGCAAGGACCGCTCGGCACGCGTCATCACCGCTCCCGACACTGCGGCAGCACCCAAAAGTCTGCAGCTGCCCACCCCGCAATTAGTCCTTGTCGGCGGCTACGCCGGCAGCGGAAAAACCGAATTCGGTCGCGTCCTAGCCCGCCAGACCGGATGGACAATCCTCGACAAGGACACCATCACCCGGCCGCTCGTCCAGCGTTGGCTCGAAGACCTTGGCGCTTCACTGGATGACCGCGAATCCCCCACCTACATGAACAAGATTCGTCCCCATGAGTACGAAGCACTCAACGCGGCAATCGAAGAGAACATCGAGTGCGGCAACTCCATTGTCTCCACTGCGCCCTACCTGCACGAGCTCACCGACAGGGCATGGATCGACCGCACCCAGGCCCGAGCCGACGACCTCAATGCCGACCTGTCCATCGTGTGGGTAACCTGCGCGGCCGACACCATGAACCTCTACCTACGACGCCGGGCCGCAGCACGTGACCGATGGAAACTCGCGAACTGGCCCACTTACCTGGCCAGCGTCGACACCACTTTCGCCCCGCCGGTGCCGCATACGCTGATCCAGAATGACCCCGACAGCCAACCCTTGCAGGTTCAGGCCCGCAGCTTCATCAAATCCATCCGAGCACAGGCCGGGCAGCAGTAAGGCATTTGCTCACCGCGCTCGTTCTCCACTGCCTCGGTAAACTGTGGGTCGGTATCTGATGGCGTTGGCTCGTTGAGATTGATTTGGCCTTGCGGGCGGTCGGGTCGACGCGGGTAGGTGGTTTTTGGGGGTCGGCGGGGTGCGCTGGCGAGGTGGGTTGGTGTACGGCAGTTGATCTGCTGAGGCTGTGGCCACATGGCCTGGTGGGTGTGGGCCGGGGTAGTGCGGTGTGTTTAGTGGAATCCGGCGAGGGTGATGTGCAGGGCTTGCTGCAGTTGGGTGCGCAGCGGTGGGTTGGTGGTGGTGTTGTTGAGCCAGTGTTGGAGCACGGTTTGTGCGGTGCTCAGGGCTGTGTGGATGAGCAGTGTGGGGCGGATGTCGGTGGTGGGGTCGGTGTTCATGCGGGTTGCGATCATGGTGGTGAGTTGGCGGGTTTGGTTGTCGCTGAGCAGTGTTGAGCTGTTGAGCAGGTGTGGTGCGCTCTGCAGGGCGTGTTTCCAGTGTGGGGAGTGCTGGCCGGCTGTTTCGCCGAGGTGGTCGACGAGGAGGTGGATGAGTGAGGTGGCTGCTGTTTCGGTGGGCGGACGGGTGTTGTAGGTGGTGATGATTTCGGCGATGGCATGTTGGATCGGGGCGGTCAGCAGGTGTTCTTTGTTGGGTGCGTGGCGGTAGTAGGTGCTGATGGAGATGCCGGCGGTGGCGGCGATGTCGTCGGTAGTGACTGCGGCGTAGCCGTGTTGGGCGAAGAGTTGGTGTGCGGTGGTTTGGATGTGGGTGAGTAGTTCGGTGCGGCGGCGGTCTCTGAGGGTGGGGGGTGTGGGGTTGGCGGTAGTCATGGTCGATTCCGGTGGGTGTGTCTAGGTTCGGGTTGGAGAGGGTTTGTGGCGCAGTGGGTTTCGTTGTGGCCACCAGCTGGTTTCGCGGAGCAGGGTGGCGATGGCAGGCACGGTGAGGGTGCGTACGACGAAGGTGTCCAAGAGGAGGCCGCAGCCGATGATGAGTCCGGTTTGGATCATGATGGCTATCGAGCCGATCATGAGGCCGAACATGCTGGCGGCGAAGATGAGTCCGGCGGAGGTGATGACGGAGCCGGTGTTGGCGATAGTGCGGAGCACGCCGACGCGGATGTTACGGGTGGATTCCTCGCGCAGTCGTGAGATGAGCAGCATGTTGTAGTCGGCGCCGACGGCGACCAGGATGATGAACGCCAGAAGTGGTACGGGCCAGGCGATTTCTTTGCCGAGGCCGTATTGAAATATCAGGGTGCCGATTCCTAGTGATGCCCCGTAGTTGAGGATGACGGTGCCCAGTAGGTAGAGCGGTGCGACCAGGGCGCGGAGCAAGACGATGAGGATGAGGCCGACGACGAGCAGGGTGGCGATGGCCATCAGGCGGAAGTCGGCGGAGAGCAGGCGTTGAATGTCTGAGTTGACGGCGGGAAATCCGGCGACGGCGATGGTGGTGTTGGCCAGTGAGGTGTTGGGGCGTGCTGCGTCAGCGACTTCGGTGAGTCGGTAGGCCAGGGTCATCGCGTCGCTGCTGTAGGGGTCGTAGCTGGACTCGATGGCGTAGCGGGCGGTTTTGCCGTCCGCGGATAGGAAGTGTTTGGCGACGTCGGCGAATTGTTGGTTGTCGAAGGCGTCGTTAGGGAGGTAGAAGCCGCTGGCGGTGTCGGATCCGGTTGCTGATCGTGCGGATTGTTGGAGTTGGGCGGCGATTTTTCCCATGCCGGAAAGCATTTCGAGGTTGCTGTCGACGAGGGTGTGGACGCCGGTGGCCAGCGAGTGAGCACCGGATGCGAGTTGGTGGACGCCGGTTTGGAGGCGTCCGATGTTGGCGGCGAGGTCGCCGGAGCCTGCGGCGCCCATGGCGGTGTCCAGGGTGGTGATGAGCCGGGTGACGTCGGCGAGGGTGCCGCCGCCGGTGTTGGTGGCCGGCTGGTAGAGGTCGGCGAGGGTGGTGAGGTGGTCGAAGAATCCGTTGTCGCGCAACGTGATGAGTAGTTGGGCTTGGTCGTGTAGTTGGGCGCATTCGGTGGCGGCGGCGCACGCGGGCCAGTTGCTGATCGCGGCGATGAGGGGCTCAAGGGTGGTGATGGCGGTTTGGGCTTGTTCGGCTTGGTGGCGTAGTGCGGGCCCGGCGGCAATGGCGTGATCGACGGCGGGTGCGGTGGCAGAAAGCTGTTGCAGCAGCGGCCGCAATCGCTGGGTTTGGATGCCCGCGGTTTGAGCTTGGCCTAAGAGCCCAGTCAGCGGGGTCAGCGCGGTGCCCAGGGTGGTGTCGAGTTGGGTGAGCCCGTCGGCGAGCTGGTCGGCGCCGTTGGTGAGTTGGCCCAGATCGCTACGGCGGGATTGGCCGTCGTTGACCGCGCCCGCGAGCCGGTCACCGATTTGGCCGTTCTGCCAAGACAGTTGGGCTTGTTCGAGCCGTTTACCGCCGGGGCGGGTGACTCCGGAGACTTTGGTGACACCGGGCAGTTGGGCGAGGCGGGAGGCCATTTCGTCAAGGTCGGCCAGTCCTCGGCTGGTGCGCATGTCGGTGGGTGACTGCACGACCAAGAACTCGTTGATCACGATGTCTTTGCGGAAGTGGCGATCCAGCAGTCGATACCCTTCGTTGCTGGCCGAGGTGGTCGTTTGGCCTTGGCGGTCGTCGTAGCTGATGCGCATGGTGGTCGCCACTGCGCACAGAGCTAGGACGAAGATCAGGCTGGCGGCCAGCAGGGGCACGGGGCGTCGTACGACGGCCACCGCGATCCGGTTCCAGTAACGGCGGGTGCGGTCGGTGTTGGGTTCACCGATCCCACGCCGGGCGGCCAGCGCGAGTACGGGGGGAAACAGAGTGACCGTGGCGGCGAACCCGATGATCACGGCGATGGCGCAGGCCGGGCCGAGTGCGGCGAAGACGCTCAGTTCGGCGAAGGTCATGGACAGAAATGCCAGCGCGACGGTGGCGGCCGAGGCTGCGATGACCCGCCCGATGGTGGCGGTGGCGTGGATGACCGCGGTCTGGGCGGGGACCTGTTGGCGGCGCTGTTCGTGGTAGCGGCTGATCAAGAACACTGAGTAGTCGGTGCCGGCGCCCAGCAGGATCACCGTCATGAACGCGACGGTGAACTGAGACACCGGCATGCCGGCTTCGCCGAGTCCGGAGAGCACCCCGCGCCCGACCGCGAGGCTGATACCGATCACCAGCAGCGGCAGCATCGCGGTGAACACCGACCGATAGATCAGCAGCAAGATCATGGCGATCAGCCCGGCGGTGGCCACCGAGATGAGGATCAGATCCTGTTCAGCGGAATCGATTTGATCGCTGAAGGTGGCGGGTGGGCCGGTGACGCGCACGGTGGTCGGTGAGTGCCCGAAAACCTCGGCGACGATGCCGCGTACCGCCCGCACCGATTCCGCGGTGCTGGGATCACCGAGGGTTCCGGCCACCCCCACCGGCACGTACCATGCCTTGCGGTCGGCGCTGAGAGCTTGCGCGGCGGTGACCGGGTCGGCCAGGAGGTCTTGGACCTGCCGGACGTGGCTGGTGTCGGCCCGTAACCGCTGGATCAACGTGTCATAGCGCTGCTTAACCTGCGGGGTCAGCCCGCTGGGATCCTCCATCGCCACGAAGATCGTGGTCTTGGAGCCTTGTTCACCGAACGCCGAGCCCATCCGGTCTACGGTCTGCAGCGACGGCGCCCCGGGCGGTATCAGATGCACCGACTGGTGCTTGACGACCGTTTCCAGTTGCGGAAAAAGGATCGCCAGCACCACCGCGGCGGCGATCCAGGACCCGATCACCAACGCTTTGTGCCGGATCGCGAAACCCGACAGCCGCGCTAGGCGCTCACTGTAGGTGTCGCGGCCCTGTGCCGCTTCCGCGGCGCCACGCTGCTCCTTGGGGCGACTCAACGTCGCCACGCCGGCATCGCCCCAGCCCTTGATTACCATCCCGGCCCCCCCGGCGGCATAAAGAAACTGTCGGTATCGCAACAGTACTATCGGTATCTTTGTGCGGCATCCGGCAAAGCGCAATACGCCCGCCCGCCGGTCGCGGCCTGCCCCCAGCGGCCGCGACAGCTTCAGTCCAACATCTCCCGGCCCATCAGCTCGTCGTCGAGATAGGAACACGACCGCGGCGGATAGTGGCGGGGACGCACACGATCACCCGCGGTCGCAACCCGGGCGTGCCCGAGCTTGGCCAGATCATGGCGAACGTGGCGGACCTCCTCGAACAAGACGCCGGGCAGCAGCCGCTTGGCCGCCCGCGCCACCACCGCGCCGGTGCGCCCGACAGCCCGCGCCGGCCGCCGCGTCAGTGGCGTCGCCGCGGTCGGGTCCTGGATCTGGCGCCGGATGAGCTCCCGGCGTTGCTGGTGATTCACCATGGCCTTACCCCCTCGGTGTTGGCCTGCACGGCGATACAGGTACTAACGGTATCGCTCCGATACTAACAGTATCGTTTCGCTAAATGCCAGCCTTGCGTCCGCGGTATCGGCGTCGACGCCAGGCGGCGAGGATTACGGTGAACAGGTGGAGCCAGGCGCGGAGGAACGTGCTGTCGATATCGACGGCGACGAGGTGGATCCACGCCTGGCGCGGTCCCGGACCCGGCTGCTCGACGCCGCGGCCAAGCTGCTCAGCGCCGGCGGGGTCGAAGCGGTCACCATCGAGGCGGTCACCAAGGCCTCCAAAGTGGCCAGAACCACGCTCTACCGCCACTTCACTAGCTCCACCCACCTGCTGGCCGCCACTTTTGAGCGGCTCCTGCCCCAGGTCAGCCTGCCGCCGGCGCAAGGCTCGCTGCGCGAACAGCTCATCGAACTGCTCAGCCGGCAAGCGATCCTGTTTCAGGACGCACCCTTGCACGCCACCACGCTGGCCTGGGTCGCCCTCGGGCCGACACCGGAGCGCCCCGACGAGGTGCACGACCGCCACGCGCTACGCACACGCGTCGTCGCCCATTACCGACAGCCCTTCGCCGAGCTGCTGCAAAGCCCGGCCGCCGCCGCCGAACTCGACGACTTCGATGTCGACCTCGCCATGTGCCAGCTCGTCGGCCCGATCGCCTTCGCCCGCCTGACCGGCCTACGCGCCATCAACCGCGAGGACTGCGAACACATCGTTGACGACTTCCTGCACGCCCACGCCCGCACCCGATAAACCCCACCGGGCCCGGCCGGGTCCGACGTCGTCGGCAACCCGGGGATTCGCGCCGCACCGCCCACCGTTGTGGTACGAACGGTAGCGCAGGGATACTGCTCGTAGCGGGGGTTCGGTATGGGTGACTGTCGGGCCGATGGTGCATGGCCGCCGTCAAGAGCGGGCTGCTCGGGGCGGGCTCGCGCAACCGGTGCCGGGACGTCATGACCGCGGCGCAACCTGCCGGTGAGGCACCCCACGCGAGTGAGATCCTGGATGCGACCCTGCATGCAGCGACCTGCGGCGGTTATAGCGCGGTGCAGATGCGGGCGGTGGCTGATGTCGCCGGCATCGGTGTGGGGACGCTCTACCGGTATTTCCCGTCCAAACCGCACCTGCTGGTCGCGGTGTTGCGCCGCGAATTCGACCGACTGGCCGCCGAGTGCGCATGGCACCACAACGACACCACGCCTGCCCAGCGGGTCGCAGCCCTGACCTCACGACTGCACGTCGAATGGCAGCTCGACCCTAACCTGACCGAAGCCACCACGCGCGCCCTGGTGGTCGCCGACGCGACCGCCGCGCCCACCGTCACCCAGACCGCCGACATCCTGCAACAACTCTTCGCCCACGCATTGGGCGGCAGCACCGTCACCGAGCACCACCATGACCTCGCCGGACTCATCACTGATGTCTGGCTGGCCAACCTCACCGCCTTCAGTGGCCACCGACTCTCCGCAGCCCAAGCCCGAGAGCGGATCGACCGCGGCACGGAACTCCTACTGCGCCAGACCTCATCAATAATCTCCACGTCATAAACGGCCACAACCCCCGACCTAGCCACCCTCGAGGCTTATGCGGCGAATTTCGCCCCTCAAAGCAGCCAACGCAAAGCACACCCAAGTGCTGTCGAGCACAAGAAAGTGCGAGCAGCCGACGGCACAAAATAATTGGTTCCATATTGAAACTGCAGTTCAGGACGCTAAACAACTGAGCTTCGAATCGGCCCATCTACCATTAACCGAACAAACCGCACGCATTAACCGATTGTCTGCCGAATTTCGCTCTCAGAGATCAAGACGGCGGCGCTGGCGCGCCGCCCGCCGCACTCGCTGCGGCCTGCCGCTCCGCTTCGGCCGCGCGGCGCGGCGTCTTCATTAACTCCTGCCATCTCATACCTGCGGCCAAAGTTTCCGCCATCGCGCCGAGCATTCGTCGCCCACAACGGCGGTCCGCAGCACGCCTGCTGCTCTCCGGGTCCAATTGCCGCTGCTGCGCTTCGGCACCGATCAGCCGGAACGCCGCGCCCTCAACCCTCCTCCGATACGAACCGCCCCACCACCACTACGTGGCGGCGGGGTCCAAATTCGCGCGGTCGGCCTTCGTGGCGCGTCAGTGGGGACCGTCGTCCAGGCCGTTGCCGGCCACGACACCCGGCGCGATGAAGTCTGCGACCTGATCCTTCGCTGCGTCGATGTACTCGCTGATTCGCGCACTGGGCCACGCTTCCCCGCTAAGAGCAACGCGTCAGCTACCGGCAACCACCGCGTTCGACGGCGATCCTCCACTCAGGAACGTGCGTATCTGTTCTGCGGCCACGGCGTAGCAGAGGGCGTTCGTTCCTGGCACGGTCCGCGCCATGTGAGGGCTGATGATCGTGCCTGGGCAATCCCAGAGGCGATGGTCTTCCGGCAGCGGCTCAGGCTCAGTGACGTCGAGGGCCGCCCGCAGTCGCCCAGTCTGCAACTCCGCTACGAGTGCGTCGGTGTCAACGATCTTGCCGCGGGCGGCGTTGACGACCAGGGCGCCATCCGGGAGTGCACCGAGGAATGCCACGTCGACCATGCCCTGCGTCGAGTCGGTCAGCGGCGCGGTAATAACGACCGCATCGCACGTCGGCAGAATCTCGGGCACTGCTTCCGGGCTGAGCACGCCGGCGCGTTCCCGACTGGCAATAAGGACAGGTAGAGCGTCGAATGCCCGCAGTCGCTCGGCGACGGCCCCACCAATTGCACCCGCTCCGAGAATCAACACCCGGCTCCCAGCGAGAGTGTCGGCGGCAACGCGACGATGCGCCCACGTGTGCTCCCGCTTGAAATCCACGAGCGCCGGCCACTGACGGTAGAGGCACAGGATCGCTGACAGCACCCACTCAGAGACGGGTCCGGCATGTGCCCCGCGGGCGGTGGCCAGGATGACGTCAGGCGGCACGTCAGAAGCCCACTCGTCGGCCCCCGCGGACAGAAGCTGAACCATGCGGAGGCCGCGGAGTTCTTTCAACAGCGGGATCGGGCGATGGCTGCTGCGGTACGGCGGGATCAGGATCGCAGCGTCGCACTGCTCAGGTGAGAGTGGCCCGCTGGGGTCGTAGATGACGACCTCGAGTCCGTCGACGCGACCAAGCAGGTCAACGCCGACTCTGTCGTCGTCCTCGTGACTGACGAGCACTCGCATCGGAATGTTTCTCCTCAGTTGCCGGTCGAACGGACGGATGAGCGGCGAAGTCGCCAGACCGGGAACCATACTGCTACCGGATGCGGGTCATGCTCCTTCCGACCCACCCCAACGCCCCTCGCAAATCAGCACCTCGTTGTCACACCGATGTCACAACTGAGGCCCACAACCCCGGACTTGGGCGGACAGGACCAGACGATTCGCCCAGCTCGGCAGACCAGCGCAAACCTCGACAGAGCCGACCAGACGCCGCCGTTCGACTTCCCAAGCTGAATACGCGGGTTCGATTCCCGTCATCGGCTCCACGAAAGAGCAGGTCATAGCCCGCTGAGGCGCACAGACTATTTACCGAAACTTGAGACTTGTCGCTGTCTCATCGCTCACCGCGCGCAAGACTCGCCCAAAATGAGTTTGCTCGCTCGCCGGGTTCGTCCGGGGTAAGTGCGACGATGGCTTACGGCAGGGGTGTACGGACGTCGGGCGCGGCCGGACGCACGGCAGGAAGCAACGGCGATTATCGGCGGCCGCACCCAGGGCGCAACCAGGCACACGGCAGGAAGACGTTGACGATGAGCGATCGAAGCACCGAGGCCCAGGGACCAACGACCGACGAAAGCAGCTCGGATCCCGGAGCGGCGCAGTACGACTTCGACATCGCGGTTTCATTCGCCGGAGAAAACCGCGCATTTGTTGAGGAAATAGTACGAGCAGTCCAGCAGTCCGCACCCGATATTACCGTCTTTTATGACGAAGACTACAAATATGATGCTTGGGGCAAGAATGGCATCGAATATTTTACAGATGTCTATATGAAGCGGTCACGCTATGTCGCGATGTTCATTAGTCAAAAGTATGCAGAAAAAGAATGGCCTATCGCGGAAAGGCGCGCCGCTTTGGCACGTGCATTGATCGAAAGAAGCGAGTACGTCCTCCCCATTCGTATCGACGACACTCAACTACCGGGCATGCCGCCAACAGTCATCTATATCGAAGCGATTCGTGAAGGTGTCCCTGGAATCGCAACCGGCATCTTGCATAAGCTGGGCGATAAACGAGCCAAGGCCTTTGTGCCCTACCACGGTAAGGTTGCGAGAACGAAAGAAGAATTGCGAGCTTTAATTACGCAAAAAACCCCCGTTTGGGAGTTTGCGCTGTACGCCTCGGTGCTGTACCAGGGACGGGAGGAACTTCGCCCGCTCATTCTGGATCATTCCATCGGTTATGCTCCCCGCAACGGAAAGCGCGTAACCGAAGTGAGTGAAGCCGTCCAGCTTCACCTCAACACCCTCAGCGATTTTTTGGGATTAAGCGATGATTTCGAAAGGCTTCTGTCACGAGAAGTTCATCTCGCGGCGTTCGGTGCGCCAGGTGAGTCGGGTGATCCCGAGCGGATCATCCATCTCGGTGAGCGTTTCATATCAGTTTACAAGCGACTCCTAGACATCGCCGCAGACCTGCGCGGTACGCAGCCGCACCCGTCGGTGACGAACTATGTAAAGCTCATGGCGAAGATTACAGATCGGCCGTTGTCCGATCTGGATGAATTCATCGATAAGTATGTGAAAATGGTCAACGATCTTCACGAACAGGTGATCAACGGCGAACAACCCGCGCCCGACCAACAAATCGTGGTGGCACTCAGTTTGGATGACGATGTTATGGATGCGCTCAATGCTGAACGCGAGCGTTTGCAGGAAGAATACGACGACGATTAAACGCGTCGACGCACCGGCTCACGGGTTCTGCGTTGCCGCGCGATTACCCTTCGTAGTGCTCGCCGCGCTCTTCTATCCGACCCATAATGTCCTCGGGCAACCCCTCCGAGTTTCCAATAGGCACCCCTTCCCATTCGGGCTCGGGGCGATGAACACGAAACGGTGCATGGTAAGCGGCGCGGCGCAATTTCGTTAAACCGTCATGTACCAGATGGATTGTAAAAGTGTCCAGCGTCTTATTGTCGACATGCTCCTTGTCCGGCATCTCGGGGTCACCGGGCCGCCGGTGCATCAACACCATCGCACCAACTAGGCGCGTATTGAAGAAGTCGGCGGCGTCGCGCACGGCGGGATCTGGATGCCCATTCAATAGGCGTAGCAATGCGGGGCGTATCTCTTCGCGCCACTGCCTGTCGACGCGGTCAACCTCCGCGGCGTCCGCTCTTCCATTCATGCCGGAGATCGTTGCCATGTACGCCTGGTGATTCCACCAGTCGTCAACAAGAGAGACGGCAGCAATTGTGTCTTTGTGGAGAAGCCGGACAAGCTCTCGATACTCGGCATCAAGTATGGGATCAGATTCGCGTTCAGAGTCGATCATGTCTTCAATCTAGATCGTCGGTCAGACCAGGACACTAACCCAGACGCCGCATCGGCACCACGTTCGGCGCGGTTGGCTGGTTCATCGCTTCCAACGCGGCCATGTCGCCGCTGGCGTCGTCGTCGGGGAAGAGATGCGTGTAGATGTCCAGCGTCGTGGTGATCTTCGCGTGGCCCAGTCGGCGGCTCAGTTTGTCTGCTCCGATCCCGGCTGCGACGCAAAGGCTCGCGTAGGTGTGTCATAGCGAATGGAACGTTATTTCCGTAGGAATCACCGTTTCACCGGCCAGCCGATCCGCCCGAAGCACCGCAGGCCGAAACACCGACTTATAAAACGACTGATGCCGGAGTAACCCCGTCCAATCCAGCACCAGGCGTGCGGTAGCTGCATCGATGCTCAAATCCGCCAGAGCGGTGGCTTGGCGCTGCGCTTTGGCAGCAGCGGACAACGGCGCATTGCTGGCGCGCTTGCCGGTCGGCTTCGACGGCTTGAGCGTCACCGCACAGAACAACGGCGCGGTCGGCTCGTCGCGGCGTGGGTGGCCCGCCAGGTAGTCACGCAGCATGTCCGCAGTCGCCGCCGTCAGCGGCACCCGGCGCTCGCTACCTTTGGTCTTGGTCGTGTCGTAGACCAGTGCGCCGCCTGAGTCGATCACCGTGCGCTCAACGGCCAGCCACACCGTGCCGTTGGGGTTAACCGGCCAGGCGATGTCACCGACGCACAGACCCGCTAGCTCGGCCGCACGCAGACCGGACCACGCCGCCCGATGCACCAGCACCGCACACGGCCACGGTGTTGCTTCGACTAGCGCGCAGACTTGGGCCGCAGTGAGGAACTGCGACAGATCATCGACCACACCAGGCGTGCCGCCTGACAAGGTGCGTTCGGTCGGCAACCTCACGTGATCGGTCGGGTTGACCATGATCCGGCCATCGGCCACGCATTGCGAAAGCACTTGTCGCACAACGAAATAATGGTGCCTCACCGTCGACACCGATTTGCCGGCCTTCGTCAACGCACCCACCCACTCGGCCACGTCTGCGCGCCGGATTTCGTTGACCGGGCGGTGACCGAACGTCGAAGCAATCGACAGATCGGCGGTCGATTCACCGGAACTGGTGCGCCGGGCTCTGGTTTTGTCGGCTAGCAGGTTGTGTATTCGGCGCGGGTGCGCGGCTTCAAATCGTGGCGGCTAGCCAACCACTGCGCGGCCACATCGGCGAAGGTTGCCGATCCCAGCTCGCGCAGCTTTGTCGGTGACTGACCTTTCAACAAAAGCGTTTTCACGTCATCGAGCTTGTTTTTGTGCGGCCTCGCGGGTATCGAACGTCTCGGTGTGCCGGGTGCCGTCTTCAATCCAGGTAGCTTCGAAACGCTCAACCGGCTTGCCGTTGACGCGGGGACGTGCGTTGCGGATACGGACGTGCATTACGAACCTTCCTCAGTTGCAATGCCTTCCGGCACCATGCCTCCGCACGTGGGCTCGACGCGAGCAGGCGGCTGGCCTCGCAGCGACCCTTTAGCGATGGCCCACTTCAACGCTGCGCTCACGTTGTCGACCCATTCCTCTTCGAGGGCGTCGTCATGTTTGCGAATGATCCAAGAGGGATGCTTTGCGAAGAATAGCCGGGGCACGAGCTTTGACCGGACATTGCGAGGAGCAACAAACGGCCACGGCACCGTCCGCGCAGTCGGGTAGAGAAACGTCAAGACGCGGCTGGCGTCGTCACCTAGTCCAATAACTAAGCTAGGGCGCACGATCTCAAGTTCGCGGTATAGATACGACGAGCAGTTCGCTATCTCGTGGGTGTACGACTCACGATTCTTGGGCGGATGGCAATGGACCGCATTCG
This sequence comes from Mycobacterium sp. NGS61, assembly GCF_059812325.1. Lineage (NCBI taxonomy): Bacteria > Bacillati > Actinomycetota > Actinomycetes > Mycobacteriales > Mycobacteriaceae > Mycobacterium > Mycobacterium sp. NGS61. Next base: position 37,367 of record NZ_JCALCL010000016.1, on the reverse strand, counting down.
TGATGAAGAGTCTGTCTTTTCTTATCGGAACCCTGGCGAAACTGCGGCTGAGCAGACTTCCGCTCCCCTCGTAGAACGGTTCCTGAGGCTCCATGCACTGTTCACAGAGGCTCTGCCCAACGATAGCGACCGGCGAATCCAAATTGCCCCAGCCAGGTGCTGACTCGGTTTCGCGAGGGCGATTCAACCCCTCACAACGCCGACACGTCTTGATCTCAACGTCAAGCAACGCCTTTCGCTGGCGACGAATCCCCTGCTCCGGGTCGGTCATATGGTTGCCTCGCCTTCGGTTTCCGCAAGCACTCGGTACACCGTCGCACGACTGACGCCGAGCGTGCTGCCGATGGTTGAAACCGATTCGCCTGCCGCGTGCATGCGCCGGGCTAACGCAGCCTTGGATTCGTCGAGCGCCTTCGGGCGTCCGATTGATTGGCCGCGTGCGCGTCGTGCTTCACGCGCTGCACTGCGGCGCTCGCGACCTAGCTCCAATTCCAGTTCAGCCAAGCTCGCTAGCACCCCGGCAATCATGCGCCCAGTGGCGTTGGATGTGTCGATACCCTCGCGCAGCGAACGCAGCACGATTCCGCGTGCGTTTAGGTCTCGAATTGTCGTCATGACTTCGGCAGCATTGCGGCCCAATCGGTCGATGCCAACCACGGTGATCACGTCGTCGGGACGGGCGTAGTCGAGCAGAGCTGTTAGACCGGGGCGTCGCTCGCGGGTGGACATACCAGTCAGTTTGTCGCGGTAAATACGCTCTGCTGCAATACCTTCGGATGTCAGCGCATCGACTTGAGCGTCTAGTGCCTGATGTCCGGTCGATACGCGAACATAGCCAAGCGTGGTGCCGGTAGCGGTGGGTGCGGTCATCGTCCCATTGTCTCATAAGTCGCAAAATACAGTTTTTCGAACACATACTTTTGATTCAACTTGTGAGACATGCCGAGCAGGATTTTTCGGTCGGCATTGCGACAACTGAACGTCGTCTCACAACTAAAGATTTGCGACTCATCCTGATCGGCCAGGCGGCAACGCTCGCTGCGGTCGGTGCAGCTTTGCATGCCCCGCCGTCGCCATGCTGTTCATCGCAGCCGCGCGGATCACGGCCTCATTGAGCGGCAACAGTTCGTCGGGCGGCGAATCACCTGTACCGAACGGATCGAAACTGCCGCCCAACGGCTCGCCTGGCGGCGAATCGTCGGTGACTGGTGTCGTCCGGATAGGCATCGGTCTGTTGAGCGCCCTCGGTCACGATCTCGGCGTCGACCACGCCATCGGGATCAGCAGCCGCGAGGGCGTCCCGGACCCTTGCGCCCGCAATACGTCTTGACGGGGGTGGCGGACGCGCGGCTGCCAGCGCGAGAGGTAAGGCGGGGGCGAACTGGGACGCGATCGCGGCGAAAGAGTCCGGCGGCAACTGGCGATGAACACCAGAAACGGCTACTTCGGCGGCCTGCAATTCACGCAATTCACCTGGGAATCGATGGGCGGCAAGCGGTTCGCCGAGCGGGCCGACCTCGCCAGCAGGGAACAGCAAATCGAGATTGCGGAGGAAACCCTTCGCCGGCAGGCGCCGGGGGCGTGGCCGAACACGTTCGTTCCGGCCGACCTTAATCCGGCCGCGGCCGGCGCCAACGCGCGTCCTGTTGGCGCCGCTGCGCCGGCCGGCAATCAGGGCGCCAGCAAGCCGCAATGCGCCGGCCGTCGTGATCGAAGACGCCGGCATGGCTCCGGCGAGCTCGAAAACCGCCTCAACGCGACCTGGAACGCCGCGGCGGGCAAGGATGGGGAGCGAACTGATGGCCGCACCCAGGCTCCTTCTCTGCCAGGAACCGATGGACGGCCGACCGGAAATCACCGCCGGGGTACGGCGGTCCTTTCCGGCACCACGGTTGCGGAATTCCCCGCGGCCGAGAACCTGCCGGACTGGCTAATCCAGCAGGGCCGGCGTTGCTCGCGGGAGGCGCAAGCCGCCGCCGAGAACGTCACCGTGACCGCGGTACTGACACATTGGGCCGTCCGCGACTTCGCCGCGGGTGTCCTGGGGTTCGACTTGGTTACGACGGAGAACATGAGCGAGTTGTGGCTGATCTGCACACCCGAGATTGCCGACCGGATCGGCAGAAACCCGCGTCGCCCTGATGTCGACGTTTTGGGCGCCGCCGGGGTGCGGACAGTTCCGGACCCTTCCCGTCGTCGTCCAGCCCTCGTCGTCGCCTGCTGCGGCCCGCGCTGCCGCCGCGCAACTGCATCGGCGCCCCGGTAACGCCAATTCAACTTGTTGTCATCGCCTCATCAACAAGTGAAAGGTGCCGTCAGTTGTTTTTGGTCAACTAAAACCAAATGGAACTGAATTTCATGCATGTAATACCAACCAGTGAGGCGGTACACTTGGTTTGTGCAGGTAGAGCTGTTTGCGTCGAGCCCGCTCGGCAGCCTTTGGCCCATCTCCGGTACAGACGGCCGAAACGGGCGATCCTACGATCACTTCGCGTACGTTGCTCACCCGCTCGGGGCGGAGCCCAACCTTCAAGGCGGCACATGGCGGGCTGTCACCCGCGCTAGCCGGGCGCTCGCTCACCTGGACCAGGCATCACGTCAGGTTGGCAACCCTCGAATACTCCGACGACCAACGTTGAGCCGAGAGGCGCAGAGCACATCCGCGCTGGAAGGTACATTCGCGCCGCTCGATGACGTCCTGGCTGCCGACTCCGGCGCCGACGAGAACAGAAGCGCCGCGTTGAGGGAAGTCCTCAACTACGTGGATGCGGCGGACGTCGCGTTCGATTACGTGGCCGAGCATCGGACCGTCACGACCAGCCTTCTATTGGACGCCCACCAGCAACTCGTCCTTGGAACGGACGCCGAGACGCGTGACGCAGGGCGCATCAGACGCTGCCAGGTCGCGATCGGAAGCCCTGACGGAACGATCGAGTCGGCAAGGTTTGTCCCAATGCCGCCGGGCACCGGACTTGAAACCGCCGTTCGTGACCTTGTGGCATGGATACCCGCAGGAGGCGACCGAGACCCACTCATCGCTGCCGCAATGACTCACTATCAGTTCGAAACCCTGCACCCGTTCAATGACGGCAATGGCCGTATCGGACGGCTACTCATCGTCCTCCAGTTCATGGTCGACAACCTGCTCCAAGAGCCGCTGCTGAGCGTTTCACCATGGTTCGAAATCCGCCGAAGCGAGTATGAGGACGAGCTTGCGCGGGTCTCGCAGACAGGTGAATGGGATTCATGGATACGGTTCTTTTCCCAAGGAGTCGAGGCCTCCGCGATTGACACCGCGCGCCGCGTCAATCTGATGCTCGACGCCCAACGCAACTACGTGCAGATTCTCCAAGACAGCGGGTATCGAGGCGGGGTTGCGCGTGACATCGTCGAATCACTCGTCGAAACTCCGATTGTGCGTGTTCCAGCACTCGCACGGCGCTTCAACAAGACACCGCAGGGCATAGACACTGCCGTGAAGAAGCTGCTGGCGCTGGGCATAGTTGAGGGCCCGTATGGCAGCTATGGGCGATACTACGTCGCCCGAGAGATCTACCGCGCGATCACCGCAGCTGCGCCCTAGGCAATAAACACAGCGCATGGGCGAGGCTCTGCATCAGGACAAGATCGACGAGTTGCGGGGCGAAGTTTGCATCAGACGTCGATCGCACGCCCCACAACACTTTGACCAACCTTGCGCGCACTCCAATTGACGGACGGATCCCAAGCTGAATACACGGGTTCGATTCCCGTCATCGGCTCCACACGTGCAGTTCAAACTCCGTGCAACTCGATGAGCACCTGACCGCCGAATTTCGGCAGCGTGACAAGCCGTCGAGTGTCGCGCTTCGGTAAGGCGGTCCCGCCGACTTTTCCTGGCAAGAAGGTGAAGGCGGCAAGCGCTTACTGCGTGAGAAACACCCCGATCACCCACGCGACGGTGGCGAACAGTGCGGCAGCCAGCTCGACGCCCATCGATAATGCGACACCTTTCACGGCGTGCTTCGTCGAGGTCCATGCCAATCGCTGGTCTCCGCGGACGGCCAACTCGGCCACGTAGACACCCAGCACGAAGCCGATCACCAGGCCGACCACCGGGATCGCGAAGAAACCGATGATGCCCCCCACCGCGCCCGCCACCAGACTCAGCGTGCGCACGTCGGCCGCCCGCATCCGCTTCACGGGCCAGGCGTATTTGATCAATACAGCAGCACCGAGCAACGCGGCCACCACGCCCAGCGTCACCCAGGCGGTGATGTTGTCCTCGACGACGGCCCACACCACGATCGCGACGAACACCAGCAGCGTGCCCGGCAATAGCGGCACCACGATGCCGATGATTCCGACGGCGATCGCGAGCGCTACGAGGACGATGCCGGCAGCACTCATGCTCTCAACCTATCTCTGGTGACGGCTGCCCGGCCGTACTCCTGGAGCTACTGGCGATACAACAGACCGTCGATGGTCTTGATGCCGAACGGGTGATGCCCCTGCGTGCTGAGCTGCCCCTGGCTGTTGATGATGTAGAACCCGCCGGATGCCGCCGTGGTGACGGCGATGCACTGATGCTTCATCTCACCGGCCTGGCCCTGTGCGACCGTTTTGAAGGCTTCCTCGAAGATCGGTTGGTCCAGATTCTTCACATGCACCCACCGGAACAGTCGACCGTTGAGCTCGATCGTCTTCTTCGGCCAGTCGCCGAAACTCTGGGCGACGGGCACCTTGTTCTTCTCCGCGGCGGTGATCTGGTCGCGCACATTCTTCTGCAGTTTGGTCACGTGGATGTGCATCTGGTTCTGAGTCCGCGCCTGCGGGTCCCCGGAGTTGATGCCGAGAGCCCAGTCGGTGCCGGCGAGTTTGCTCTGTGCGTTGTTGACCCACGCTGCGGCGTAGGGCCACAGGTTGAGCATCTGACCCTTCCAGCACTTCTCGCATTCGATGCCGGAAACCCGAATCAGCGGGATACACAACCAGTCCCACGGACCTTTCGCCCCCGTCTTGATCGCGTACCCGTACGCCCGGTCCTTGTTGGCTGTGGGGAAGTCGACCAGTGCCAGGGTCTTGGCACCGGGTTGCGCATCCTTGACGGCGGCATAGAGTTCGCCGCCATCGTTGGGGCCGCCGCAATCTGGTCCCGACGCGGCTGGGTCGCCGAAAGCCGGCCACGCGGCAGCACCTCCGAGTGCCGCACCGACGCCCAATGCGCTTGACGCGGTGAGGAATCTGCGACGGTTCACGCTGCGGTCGGTCGAGCCCGTTTCAACCATGAGGCGCCCTTCACCTAACTCAGTCGAGTAGCCGCACAGTATCGAACATTCGACCAGGTGTCTTGGTCGGCAGTTGAATTGTCACCACCGGGGCCGAGCGACGGTGACGCTACGTCGGCCGCCTCCGCGTCACCGGTGTCAGTGCCTGCTCGAACGCGACCCCGTCTACGAAGGTGTCTTTGCGCAGCACCTGCCAGTGGTCCGTCACCGTCACCAGGTCCATGCAGTCCCAGCTCACGTCCCGTCCTCCCCCGGCGCCATCAGGCAGCACACACTTCAGCGTCCAGTCCAAAACCCAATGGCTGGAACCGAATTCCGTGCGGTGGACGTCGAATTCGAGCTGGGGCAACACGGCGAACATCGCGGCGAACGCGTCGCGAACGGCAGCGGTCCCCGTCACCGGACGACGGCCGTGGCGCAACCAGAACGTCGTATCGCTCGCATGAAGCGCCACTATCGCGTCGGCGTCGCGGGCGGACCAGGCGGCCAGGTAACGGCTGTACAGATCGTGCAGCCGGTTCATCGGACCGCGAAAACCCGGTAGCGGACTTCCGAGAGCGACACTTCATTGATCGCCACGGTGTGTATCGCGTTGATCCAGCGGTAGCGGTCATCGTCAGTGTCGAATAACGGGCTCGAGCGGGCGATCATCTGGTCGTGGCGGATGAATTCGCCGCTGGTGAATCGTCCGGCGGTCTCGCGATCCATCTCCACCCTGCCGGTGTTGGTCATGTGGATGTACGCGCCGTCATCGGTGCGCAGGGTGGCGCGGACGTCCAGGCGTGCGATGCGGTCGGTGCCGAACAGGATCCAGTCACCACCGCCGGGCAGGATGTCGCCGGCAATCCGGGGACCTTCGCATCGTCCGTGTTTGACCACATAGGTGAACCGGGTGCCGACGGGTGTGGAAAAGATCTGCACCGGATCGAACTCGATGCGAATGTCGAGCAGGTGTTCCAGCGCCGGGCGTGCGTCGACGTCGATCAGGCCGGTTTTCGAGTTGCCATCTGCAGCAGGGGGGCGGCTCACGCGGTAGACGCTACACCCGCATACTTGGAATTACCAAGTCCCAACTTGGATATTGAAAGCTAATGTAAGATCGTTCCGTGGCGGCGAAGTCATATGGCCAGCACTGCGCGCTGGCGAAAAGCCTGGACATGGTCGGAGACCGCTGGACGTTGCTGGTGGTGCGCGAGCTGCTCGACGGCCCCCGCCGCTACGTCGATCTGCTGCACGCATTGGCACCGATCGCTACGGACATGCTGGCCGCGCGGCTGCGCGAGTTGGAGAAGAACGGCTTGGTTTCGCGCCGCACCCTACCGCCACCCGCGGCGGCCAAGGTCTACGAACTGACCGACGCGGGCCGCGCACTCGAGGACGTCATCAACGCGTTCGAGCGTTGGGGCCGTGGGCTTTTGGAGACACGCAACCCAGAAGACCTGGTCCGCCCTCAATGGCTCGCCAGGGCGGTGCGGGCCTACGCGCGGGACGAACGGCCCGGGGTCGATCTGGTGTTGCAACTGGTCACGCCTGAGGGATCCACCACGCTGCACATCGACGAGCACGCCGTCGTCGACGCCGCACCGGCCGAACCGGACGTCACGCTGGTCGGATCGGCGGAAACACTTGCGGCGGCAATGAATCCGGCCCGATTTCCGGAGTTGGTCGCCACCGGAGCGCTGACCGTCAACGGGCGGCGCGCTGCCGTGCGCCAGCTGGCGAAGGTGTTCGGATACTCCGGCTTGCCGTCGACGCTGCGCTGAGGGCGGCGTCGACAAGCACTTCGTCGGCACAGCCGCAGAGTCAACGCCGACGGGGCGACGGGGCTCGGCCCATCTACGCTGTAGCCACGATCGGACGAATCGGAGGGTTCATGGCCGAGCTGACCAAGGGCGCCAACGCGCCAGTGCCCACCGCCGAACTTGTCGTCGAGGTCAGCTGGCAGGCCGTGGCCGGCGTCGACGCCGACGCCAGCGCTCTGCTGCTGACCACCGCGGGCAAAGTGCGCGACGACGCCGACCTCATCTTCTACAACCAGCCCGCCTCGCGCGACGGGTCGGTTCGGCACGCCGGTTCGATCCCGACCGGCGGCGACCGCCTCGTCGTCAACACCGCCGCTGTCCCAGCCGGCATCGACCGTGTCGCGTTCGTGGCGTCCATCCACGACGCCGCCGCCAAGCGTCAGACCTTCGCGCAGCTGCCCGGGCTGTCGATCAAGGTGTCCTCCGGCGGGGAGCCGGTAGCGAGCTACTCCATCTCGGGGCTGACCACCGAAACCGGGCTGATCTTCGGCGAGCTGTACCGCCGGCAGGGCGCTTGGAAGTTCCGCGCCGTCGGGCAGGGCTTCGACTCGGGGCTGGCCGGCATCGCGACGACGTTCGGCATCTCCATCGACGACGAACCTTCCCAGCCGCCGCCACCCGCACCGACCATCGATATGAACAAGCAGCGGCAGATCAACCTGCGCAAGACGGTATCGGAGAAGTCGCCGGTGCTGCTCAAGAAGTTCGACGCCGCCAGCGTCTCGCTGGAGAAGCGCGGCTTCCTCGGCGAACGTGCCGAGGTCATCTTGGTGCTCGACGTCTCCGGTTCGTCACGCCCGCTGTTCAGCAACGGCAGCTACCAGGAACTCATCGACCGGTTCCTGGCCATGGCCCTGCTGTTCGACGACAACGGCACCGTTGACACTATCCTCTTCGATCACCGGGTGCACGAGGGCGAACCGGTCACTCTGGCCAACCGCGAGGGCTGGACCGACCGCGCCATCAACCGCAAAGGCATCTGGGGCATGACCAAGTACGCGCCGCCCATCGAACAGATCGCCGCCGGTCTGCGACGTGGCGCGACACTGCCCACCTACGTCGCCTTCATCACCGACGGCGGCAACAGCGACCGCAAAAGCGCCACGGACGCCGTGCTGCGCGCTTCCGGTTTGCCGATGTTCATCCAGTTCATGGCGATCGGCCGCGAACGCGACTTCCCGTTCCTGCACAAACTGGACGAGTTGACCGGCCGCGAGATCGACAACGCGGGGTTCTTCGCCGTCGAGCAGGTGACGACGCTGAGCGACGCAGCGTTCTACGACAAGGTCATGACGGAGTTCCCCGACTGGCTGGCCGCGGCACGGGAAACCGGCATCGTCGGCAGGGGCCGCTGAGAAGACCCCTAAACAAATGGCGCGCGAGCAGCGATGATAGGCGCATGAGTGATGTACGCCACACCGATGTGGATGTCGTCGTCGTCGGCGCCGGCTTCGCGGGCCTGTACTGCGCGTACCGGCTGGGCCGTGCGGGCCATTCGATGCGCATCATCGAAGCCGGTGACGACATCGGTGGCACCTGGTTCTGGAACCGGTACCCCGGCGCCCGCGTCGACATCCCCAGCGTCGACTACATGTTCAGCTTCGATCCGGACTGGTCGCGTGACTGGCAGTGGTCGGAGAAGTACGCCACCCAGCCCGAGATCCTGCGCTACCTCAACCACGTGGCGGACAAACACGACCTGCGCCGGGACATGCAGTTCGGCACCCGGGTCACCCACGCGCACTGGGACAACGACTCCGGTATCTACCGGGTGGGCACCGACCGCGGCGAGCAGATCACCTGTCGCTACCTGGTGCTGGCGACCGGTTGCCTGTCGGTACCGAAGGACCTCGACATCGAGGGGGTCGAGAACTTCACCGGGCAGGTCTATTTCACCGGTCGCTGGCCGCACGAACCCGTCGACTTCACCGGCAAACGGGTCGGCGTGGTCGGCACCGGATCCTCTGGCATCCAGTCGATCCCGCTCATCGCCGCCCAGGCCGCACAGCTGACCGTCTTCCAGCGCACGCCGTGCTTTTCCATCCCGGCCCACAATGGTCCGATTGCGCCGGAGAAGCTCGCCCAACTGGCCGACGACGAGGCGTACCGCAACGCCGCGAGATACTCCTTCGGCGGGGTACCGGCCGAACGCACCATCACCCCGGCGTTCTCGGTGTCCGCCGAGGAGCGGCGGCAGCGGTACGAAAGTGCCTGGCAGCGAGGAGAACTGCTCGAAGTCCTCAACCTCTATGCCGACCTGATGAGCAATCCGCTGGCCAACGCGGAATTCGCCGAGTTCATCCGCGACAAGATCCGCGGCATCGTGCGCGATCCGCAGACAGCGGATGCGCTGTGCCCCACCAGTTATCCGGTCGGCGCGAAGCGGCTGTGTCTGGATACCGGTTACTACGACACCTTCAACCTGCCGCACGTGCGGTTGGTGAACCTGCGCGACCAGCCGATAATCGGCCTCACCGAGACCGGAATCGACACGGCCACCGAAACTTTCGAGCTCGACGCGATCGTCTTCGCCACCGGGTTCGACGCCATCACCGGCGCGGTTGCGGCGATCGACATGGTGGGTCGCGGCGGGCTCACCCTGACAGACAAGTGGGCGCACGGTCCGTCGACGTATCTGGGCCTGACCACCGAGGGATTTCCGAACCTCTTCCTCATCGCCGGCCCGCACAGCCCGTCGGTGCTGTCGAACATGGCGGTGTCGATCGAGCAGCACGTCGACTTCGTCGCCGACGTCCTGCAGTATCTGCGCGAGCACGAGCTGAACCAGATCGAACCCACGGCGCTGGCCGAGGCCGGATGGATGCAGCATTCGGACGACGCGGCATCGATAACGCTTTTCCCCCAAGGTAACTCGTGGTACGTAGGGGCCAACGTGCCGGGCAAGCCGCGCACCTTCATGGCCTACGCCGCCGGAGTGGACTTCTACCGCGCGGCGTGCGACGAGGTGGTGGCCCGGGACTACCTGGGTTTCCGGTTATCCGGCAGCGCCGGTGTGCAGTGCAACGACGGCGTGGTGCGCCGTCTGCAGCCCGACGTTCAGATGGTGCTCGAGCAGATGGCGCTGTTGAATCCGCCGCCGCTGGAGTCGTTGCCGCCCGAGCAGGCGCGTGCCTTCCTCGACGAGATGAACCTCGCCCGCCCGCCCGGCCCCGAAGTCGGCGAGATCGTCGACGGAACCCTGCCCGGCGCGGGGGGCATCCTCAATTACCGCCTCTACCGACCGGCCAGCCCGGGTCCGCACCCCGTCGTCGTCTATTTCCACGGCGGCGGCTGGGTTCTGGGCGACTCCGTTTCCGACGACCCGCTGTGCCGTGATCTGTGTGTGCGCAGCGAAACGCTGATCGTCTCGGTGGACTACCGACACGCGCCGGAGCACCGATTTCCGGCCGCGCTCGAGGACGGTTGGGCCGCAGTGCAATGGGTCGCCGAGCACGCCGCCGAACTCGGCGGCATTCCCGGGCAGCTCGCGGTGAGCGGATGGAGCGCGGGCGCCGGGATCGCCGCCGTGGTAAGCCAACTCGCCCGCGACGCAGCCGGCCCGGCGATCGTCGGGCAGGTGTTGTTGACCCCCGTGACCGACTCCGATCAGACCCGCGCCTCCTATCTGGAGAACGCCGACGGTTACGGCCTCACCGCCGCGATGATGCGGTGGTTCTTCGACTGCTACGCCGACCCGCAGGTACGGGACGACCCGCGGATCGCACCGTTGCGCGCAGCCGATCTGTCGGGGTTGCCGCCGGCTGTGGTCGTCGTGGCGGATTTCGACCCGCTGCGCGACGAGGGCGTCGCGTACGCCGAAGCGCTCGCCGCAGCTGGCGTTCCCACCGAGCTCATCCGGGCCCGCGGCCACACGCACCTGTCGCTGTCCATGGTCGACATGGTGGTCTCCGGTGCGCCCATTCGCGCCCAGCTCGCCACCGCCCTACACGGGTTCTTCGCGACCGACTCCGTCAAGTCCGCCTAACAGCGGGATGCTCGCATTCGCCTGCCCGACCTGCCGCAGCTACGCCGCCTTCGAATCCCGACACTGCCCGGACTGCCGGACCGAGTTCGGGTTGCGGATGCTGGAGGATTGGAAGTGGTTGTCGCTGTGCCTGAATCGGGTGAACACCGCTGGGCAAGAATCCGCTGTACCCGTTCGAGATTGCCCCCGCGGTGGTCGGCAAGCTGGCTTTCGTGCATAGAGTTATCCGCGAGACGCGGTAGGGAGGTCGGATGTGCCGGTGGGTCGCTTACCTGGGTGAGCCGATCGCGCCCCGGGAGTTGCTGCACGACCCGGAGCGGTCGCTGATCGAGCAGAGTCGCCGGAATGCGCCGAACATGGAGATTCCCAACGGGGACGGCACCGGGCTGGGCTGGTACGAACACCGTCCGGAGCCGGCGCTGTTTCGCAGCATCACCCCGGCGTGGGGCGACGACAATCTGCTGGAACTGGCCACCGAGATCCGCACCCGGCTTTTCCTGGCGCACGTGCGGGCAGGTACCGGGACGCCGGTGCAGCAGACCAACTGTCACCCGTTCCGCTACCGCAACTGGCTGTTCGTGCACAACGGTCATGTCGGCGGCTATCAGCGGCTGCGTCGGGAGCTGCTGCTGGCCGTCCGCCCCGACCTGTTCGAAAATATCGGCGGCTCAACGGATTCAGAGTTGATGTTCCACCTGGCTCTCACCTTCGGCCTCACCGAGGATCCGCTCGGCGGCATCGCCCGGATGGCGGGATTCGTCGAGGACGCCGCCACCGCAGCCGGCGTGGACGAGCCGGCGCTGCAGATGACGGTGGGGGTGAGCGACGGAACGCGACTGTATGCGGTCCGCTACGCCAGCGCGGGCGAGGTCAACACGCTGTTCGTCAGCGAAGATCCGGAGTCGGTACGCATGCTCTATCCGGACAGCGAGCGGCTGGCACACTTCGGCGACGACGCCCGGGTGGTGGTTTCCGAGCCGCTGACCGAGCTGCCCGGCATGTGGCGGGAAGTTCCGCCGGGAGCCGCGCTGATCATCGGCGACGGCGTCGAGGAACTGCCGTTTCGGCCGATCCCGGGTCGGGTCTGACGGTGGGCGAACGCGTCACGTTCGCGAGTTCGACCGGGCCGAACCTCGCCGGAATCATCGACGAGCCGGAACAGGAAGTACGCGGCTGGGGGGTGTTCTCGCACGGCTTCACCCTCGGCAAGGAGTCCCCGGCCGCGGCGCGGATCTGTAAGCAGCTGGCCGCCGACGGGATAGGCATGCTGCGCTTCGACGCGCTGGGACTCAGTGGCTCAGAAGGAGATTGGGGCGACGGCTCGTTCACCGTCAAGGTGGACGACATCGTCCGGGCATGCCAGTTCATGGCTGACCGCGGAACCCCGGCCGACATCCTGGTGGGGCACTCCTGGGGCGGTGCCGCGGTACTGGCAGCGGCCGCGCAGGCACCGGGCGTGCGGTCGGTCGTCACGGTCGCGGCACCCGTCGACCCGAGTCATGTCGAGAAGCATTACGACGCCGTGGTGGACCGGTGCCTGTCGGAGGGCAGCGCCGAGTGGCTGGTCGGCGGGCGGACGCTCACGTTGAAGCGTGACTTCGTCGAGGATGTCCGCGCAGCTCACCTGCACGACAAGATCAGCAGCCTGCGCATGCCGCTACTGATCCTGCACTCGCCCACCGACAACACTGTCGACATCGAAAACGCCAGCGAGATCTTCCGCCTGGCGCGCCATCCGCGCAGCTTCGTCTCGCTGGAGGGCTCCGATCACCTGCTCACCGCCCGTGGGCAGGCCCGCCGGGCCGGTCGCATCATCGGCGCCTGGGCCGACGCGTATCTCGACGAGCAGTAGCTGCGGCGAAGCTCATCGGTGCACCAGTAGCGCCGCAAGTTCTTCGCGGGTTGACACACCGGTCTTCGCCATCGCCCGGTAGATATGACCTTCGACGGTGCGCACCGACAAGGTCAGGCGTTCGGCAACCACGCGACTAGAAAAACCCTCGCCCAGCAGGGTCACGATTTCGTGCTCCCGCCGCGTGAACGGAACACGCATGCTGGCTTGCCGCAGCGCGGGTGTGGACGCGCCACCACACCGCTGGGCCAACGCCTCGGCTCGCGTCGAACATCCCAGCGCCGAACCGCGCAAATCCTGGCGCCGGTAGGCCAGCGCCGCGTGTGCCGCCGCGTCCAACGCCGCGACCAGATCACCCATCGCCTCGAATTCCTGTGCTACCGAGGATAATTCGGTTCCATTGCCGGTGGCTAGCGCACCGGCGAAGCGGGCGGCAGTGCCGACCCGGGGCCCTTCCACGATGGTCTCGAGTTCCCGCAGCCGGACCGCGGTCGAACCGTCACCGAATTGCGCGGCGGTCTGCAGGCACACCGCTTCGGCGGCGAATTGCCCGCTGGCGCGCGTTTTTCCGGCTGCCGCGGTGGCGATCCTGATCCCGCCCAGATCATCGGACACCACATCAGCGTGCGGCCGCAACACCGGCCGCGACTGAGTATTCCCGTACTCGTCTCAGCTCAGGGATTACGCACACAGTCATAGGTGAGCGGAACTTCCTGACCCAATTCCACCACCTCGAAGTTGTCCACCCCGATCTTGCTGAAGGACTGGTCGGTGATCCCGAGGTTGGCCCACTTGGCGGTGCTGTTCGAGTCGTCGGCGAAGGTCAGCGGAATCTGACCGCCGTCGGACAGCAGCATGCCGTAAGTCTTGAGCGCCTTGATGATCACCTTCTCCGAGGCCGAGAACGGCGACTCGTCGAAGTTCGCCTTCAACCGGAACCGCACCCCGTACGGCGGAGCGTTCGGGTCTTCGCTGTCCGGGCCGCCGGCGTGCGTCGCGGGACGAACGTAGACTTTAGCCTTCATCCGGGGATTGGGCAGGATGAACCGCAGCGGATGGTTGACCGCGCCCGCGGCGACTTCGTCCGCGGTGGGCAGCAACGCGGCTATCGGGAAGCCGGCGGCGTCGGCGCTGGTGCACTGGTCGCCGCGCAGCGTTTCCGGGTACTTCTTCTTCAGGTCCCACACGAAGAAGGCGTGCGCGGTGATCGAGTCGCCGTTCTTGCTGCCCAGGTAGACCTCGTACAGCTTGTGCTCGTCCCGTTCGGCGACCAGCAGATGACAGTCGCTCTGGCCGTCGGTGTTGCCCGTCACGTCACAGGACATGTTCGGCGAACCCTCGAAGTGGGCGTTGTCCGGCACCGGCATCTTGGCCGGAACCTTGTCACAGTCCGGGCCGCCGTCGCAGTAGTTCTCGTCGCCGACGACCGCTACGCGCGGGGTGCTGCGATCGGCGAAGAACAGCGGAATGGAGAAGTCGATCTGGAAGTTGTTGTCGTTGCCCCACCCGCCCATGCCATTCAGCGCCTCGATGATCGCGGCACTTCGTCCCGATACTGTGACGCCGCTGATGTTGTTGGTGAAGGGCTGGTTACCGTCGAACAACGGTCCGCCGGCGCCGGGCTTGCCGCCGCTGGGCCGGGAACCCGAGCTCGAACCCGAGCCCGAACTCGAACCACTGGCCGGTGTGCTGGTGCCGCCCTTGTTGCAGCCGGCGGTACATACCAGCGCCACTATCCAGAGCGTGACGGCTACCTTGCGAAAACAGGTCGTGCGCATGAGGACCGGTTGCCGTTGGCCGGGCTCAGTGCGAGGCGAAGTCGGGGCACAGGTTGGTCGTCGCCGCACTGACGAACAGGGTGCCCTGACTGAAGCCGTACTTCTGTTCGACCTTGGTCATCTCATCCAGTACCGAGGCACCGCCGCGCAGATCGCTGCACGCCTGGTTGCCCGCAGCGACGGTCTGGGCCGGTGTCTTGCCGGGCAGGTGGACGTTGTTGGTCTGCAGCTCGTCCAGGAAGCTGTTGGGGTCGGCCGCTGCCGCCGGGGCACCCAGCACGGCGCCGGTGGCGAGGGCCGCCAGGGCGGGAGCGACGATTCGCAGGATCGATTTCATGGGTGAGGTCCTTTCGCGGGATGACGGGACAGCGCATGAACCACACCCCCGCATGCGTTCAGCTAAGTCGATCTTTACCCATTTCGGCCCATTTGAGTAGCGAAACCGGGCAATTGACCGGACCCCGGGCTAGCCGTCGCGGCGCGCGTGGTAAATCGACAGCGATCCCGTCACGGTGCGGATCACCTGCACTTCGGCGACGTCGGCGAAGCCCGCCTGCTCGATCAGCTGCGGCAGGATGCCGTCGGCGTTGGGTTGGGTGTCGGCCTTGCCGTCGACGCGTTGCACGCCCCGGAACAGCAACCGCATCAGCGCGCTGCGCTGCCACCCGTAGTCGGCGATCACCAGTTCGCCGCCGGGTCGCAGCATCGCGAACATGTTCGCGATGATGGCCTTTTTCATCGGCACCGGGCACTGGTGCAGCACCAGGCTGGACACCACCCGATCGGCGCTGCCGGGTCCGACGAGTTCGGCGGCCTGATCGCCCATGCCGGACACGAATTCGACGTCGACGCCGGCCTTGCGCACCTTGTCCCGCGCGATGGCGAGGATCTGCGGGTCGGGATCCACCCCAACTACCCGCACGGCCGGTTGCACCCGCTTGATCCTGATCGCCAATGACCCTGTGCCACAACCGATATCGACCACAAGGTGACGGGGCTGCAGCTCCAGCCGGTCGATGGCGGCCGAGCGCCAGCGGCCCTCGCGGGTCATCAGAGCTACGACGGTGTCGTAGTACTTCGTGTACTTCGGGTCCCCGGCGGCTGGTGTGAATGACGGTGTCGACATGACTTCCAGTCGTATCATCGGACCGCGATGACTTTCTCTGCACGAACGGACACGAACGTTTCCGCAGCGGACAGCACTGTGCTGGTGGATATGCGCCAGGGCGGTGCCGCGACTGCCGGCGCATTCGTCTACGAGGGCCATCGGGTGACGACCCCGCGGCACGCCCACGAATTGCACCAGCTGGAGTACGTCGTGCAGGGCGTGCTGGAAGTGGAGACGGATGCGGGCGCCTACGTGCTGTCCGAACGGCAGGCTGCGTGGATTCCCGCCGGGCTCGGGCACATCAGCACGATCGATACTCGAGTGCGGTCCATCTCGATCTTCCTGCACACCAAGCACCTGCGGCCGGCGCGGCAGGAGGCCGGGATCGTGGCGGTTTCGCCGCTGCTCCGGCAGATGATCAGCTACGCCTGCCGCTGGCCCATCGATCGCAGGTCGTCAGATCACGTCGCGGACGCGTACTTCCAATGCTTCGCCGAACTACTCGCCGAACTGCTCGAGGTGCAGCATCCGTTCAGCGTGCCGACGACCAGTCATCCGCAACTCGCGGCAGCGCTCAGGCACACTCGTAATACGTTGGCAGACATCACTATTGACGACGCAGCCGCGGCGGCGGGGGTGTCGCCGCGCTCGCTGCGCCGGCTGTGTAACCGCGAACTGCAGATGACCTGGCGCGAGTACACGCAGCAGACCCGCCTGATGCGGGCCGCGGCGCTGCTGGCCGATCCCGAGCTGAGTGTGCTGCAGGTCGCCACCCGGGTCGGGTTCGACAGCGCCAGCTCGTTCACCCGGGCGTTCCGCGGCGCGTGGGGCCGGCCCCCGTCGGCCTACCGCCGCCACGGCGGTCAACCGGCGGAATGACGCTCAGCGCAGCGACCGATACACCGGCAGCGCCCGGTATTTGGAGATGAAGGTGGCCTGGTCGTACATCTGCCCCACCTCACCGTCGTGGGCGATCACGGTCGGACCGTCGACGGCGGTGAAGGTGAACTCCGGCACCTGCATCTCGTGGTACAGCGGGCTGCGCTGCAGCCGGCCCAGCGCGAGCGCGGCGACGATCCTGGTCCGCGCCAGGCGGCGACCGGTTTCCAGGATGCGCACGTCGATCAGGCCGTCGTCCATCCGGGTACGCCGAGCCGGCGCGAATCCCGTTGGCAGATAAAGAGAATTGCCGACGAAGAACAGCGAGGTCTGCAGCGTCTTATTGTCGTAGCGGATGCGGACCGGTTGTTCGTTGCGCAGGGTGCGCCACATGGCGTAGAAACCGGCCAGCGGCTTGCCGATCCGCTTCTCCATCTTCTCCCGCCTGCGCACGAAGGCGGGATACGCGCCGATGCTGGCGGTGTTGACCACCATCTGGCTGTCATTGAGGCACATCAGATCCACGCATGCCACCGTGCCGCGGCGGATCGCACGCACCGTCTTAGCCACCGTCTCGCAACCGATGTCCTTGGCGAAATGGTTGAACGTTCCGGCCGGAAACACCGCCAGCGGCAACTTGGTCTGGGCAGCGACCGCCGCTCCCGCAGACACCGTCCCGTCACCGCCGGCGACGGCGAGCACCTCGGCGCGTTCGGCGGCGTCGCGCAGCACCTGGACCGGGTCGTCGTCGGGTCCCAGTTCGACGATCTCCACCGCCGGCAACTCGGCGCGCACCTGATCCAACACCCGCGCGCCGGTCCCGCTGCCCGACGCGGGGTTGACCACCAGGACCACGCCCGCACCGTCGGGCCGTTCCGGCACCGACACCAGGAGCGGCTCGGTCTTCGGCAGCGAAGCCTCGACGATCGGCGGAATCAGCCGACCGCCGGTCACGGCCAAACCGGCCCCGATGCTGAAGCCGATCACGACATCGCCCGGGTAGTGCGCGCCGGTGGCCACCCGCGACAGGCCGACCAGACCCGCCAGCATGGCCAGTCCGAAGCCCAACGGAGGATTCTCCAGACCCACCCCCACTGCGAACGCCGCGGCACTGGCGGAATGCCCCGACGGCAGCGAGTTCGAGGTCGGACGGCGGCGCGTCCGCCGGATCAACGGCACCGACTCGTAGCGCGGACGCGGCCGCTGCCGGATTCGCTTGGCGCCCTGATTGGTGAACAGGCTGGCCGCGCCCAGGGTCACCAAACCGCGGACCGCGCCGCGCCGCGCGGAATGTTTTCCGGTCGCCAGCAGCACACCGGCGATGGCGAACCACAATTTGGAGTGATCGGCCGCCCGGGTCAGCGGGGGCATGGCGGAATCCAGCAACGGCGTGGGGGTCTCGGCGATCGCCTCGAACAATTCGCGGTCCAGGGCGCCCAGCCCGCGGGTGATCTGTTTGACGCTGTGCAGTGGTCGCGTGGGCCGCAGGTTCATCACGCCAACATTAACTGCCGGCGTTACGTCGACTCCGCGCCGCGGTCAGGCGCCTTTGCGGCGCAACGTCCAGGCCGGCACCCAGTGCGTCACGGACTTGCGCTTCGCGCCGAACTCCACCGGGTAGGTCACCAACCCCCACCAGTCGCCCTGTTCGCAGATGCCCCAGCAGCTCAACCGGCCCTCCACCACCTTGTGCAGCTGCAGACCGTTCGGGTGGTAGCGGCCGGACCGGTGCGGTTCGCGCGGGAACAGCACCGTCAGGTCGATCAACACCGCGACGGGCGGGCGCACCACCCGGAACGGGCCGCGCAACGGCTGCCCGTTGTACCCGATCGATGCCAGCCGGCCCATCGGTCGATCATACGTTCGAATGACCGGATGTAGCTCACGTTTCGACGGCCGCCGCTCGGGCAATCCCCCGACCAACGAACTCCGGAAAGGGGCTACTGATGAGGACCGTTATCGCCGCGGGGATTCTGGTGGCAGCCGGCGGATTGATGAGCACCGCGGTGGGTTTGGCCAATGCGGACGAGGTGCAGGTGGAAGGCAGCTATGCCACCGAGGCCGCCTGCCAGGCCGACGGCCCGCACGTCGAGATCACCCACAACGACGGCGCGTACACGCACTGGGACTGCCGCCAAGGCTCTGACGGACTCTGGAACCTCTACCTAAGCAATTCCGGCGCTTAGAACACCCGCACCCAGTCGACCAGCATGTCCGACGGGTAGTTGCCGGCAGCGGGGTCACCGCCGCCGGACCCGCCGACCGCGAGGTTCAGCACTGGGAACACGGTGTAGCCCGGGTCATTGAACGGCCATTCCTTGAAGGGCTCGTCCAGGTTCTCGATACCGGTGGCCGGCACCGAGAAGTAGGGCGCCGCGCCCTCGGTGTAATCCACCCAGAAGTACATGCCGGTGACGTCCCAGCGGACCCGCCAGTTGTGCCAGGCGCCATCCACCCCGATCGGGTGCGTCTCGAACGCGGTGCCGTCCGGGTTGGCGTGCACGGTGGTGCCGGAGGGCCAGGTGCCGTTGCCGTACCACTCGATCAGGTCGATCTCGCCGCTGCGGCCGGGATCGTCGTTGGACAGCCACCAGGCCGGCCACATACCGGGCCCCAGGCAGTTCATCTTGATCCGGGCTTCCCAGGTGGTGCCGACGCCGCCACGCCACAGCCCGTGCACCAGACCGCCGAACACCCCGCCGCCGTCGCGGGTGGCCCGCAGCACCAGATTGGAATTGCCGTCCAGGAACACGTTCTGCCGGCTGTCGCGGTACTGCCCCCAGAATTGCGGCTGGTCGAAGCCGACCGGGTTCCTGATCGGCGTGCGGTTGGTGGACACCGACCATTTGGACGGGTCTGGCGCCGAGCCGGCCGGCCCGTCGAACTCGTCGTGCCAGATGAAGCCGCCGGAGGCGCCCGCGGCCGGCGCAGCCGGTGTCGGGCGGGACGGGCTGGCTCCCGCGACCGGAGCCGGTATCGCGGCTGCCAGTGCGCCGAATCCCGCCATCATGATCATGCGGCGACGGTCCATCTGAGGCATGGCAAGGAAGATAGCAGCCCGCCTGGCGATGCGCGGACTCCGCCGACGCGTGGCGCAATACCTGGAGGTCAGCGACGGTGTGTCGGCCGACCCCGGGCCGGCTCAGCCCGGATCGCTCACCTTGACCAGCGTCTTGCCGATGTTGGCCCCGGTGAACAGTCCGTTGAGCGCGTCGACGCAGGACTCGATGCCCTCGAAGATGGTCTGGCGGTGCTTCAGGCGGCCCTCGGACTCCCATTGACGCAGGTTGGCGAAGGCCTCGTCGAAGCGCCCCCACTGGTCCAACGCGTTGAACCCCTGCATGAGCGCGGTCTTGGACAGCAAGTTCACGTAGTTGGCCGGGCCCGGGTGCTCCCCCGTCAGGTAACTGGAGATGACGCCGCACAGCACAACCCGGGCTCTGGGGGCCAGCCTGCCGAGCACTGCGTCGAGGATCGGTCCGCCGACGTTGTCGAAGTAGACATCGACGCGGCGCGGGCAGTGCTGTTTGAGCGCGGTCGGCAGGTCGTCGTTCTTGTAGTCGATGCAGGCGTCGAAACCGAAATCCTGCACCACCGCCCGGCACTTGTCCGGGCCGCCGGCGATGCCGACCACCCGGGCGCCGGCGATCTTGGCGATCTGCCCGGCCACCGAACCGGTGGCGCCGGCCGCGGCCGAGACCACCACCGTCTCCCCGGGTTGCGGCCGGCCGATGTCGGTCATCCCGAAGTAGGCGGTAGCACCGGTGGGCCCGTACACGGACATGATCGCCAGTTGGTTGTCCTCACCCGGGATCGGCGTGCTGAACACGTCGTCGCGAATCAGGACGTACTCCTGGAAGCCGGTGAGCGTGGTGACGATGTCGCCGACAGCGTAAGCGTCGCAACGTGTTTCGACGACCTGGCCGATCCCGGCGGCGCGGATCACCTCGCCGATCTGCACCGGCGGCAGGTAGCTGGGCTGGTCGTCGAGCCAGGTCCGCACCGCGGCGTCCAGCCCGACGTAAGTGGTGCGCAGCAACGCCTCACTCGCGGCGGGTTCCGGTGCCGGGCGGGTGACCAGCTCGGTGTCCTCGGGCCGGACCAGCCCGGTGGGACGGCGGCGCAACACGATTTGACGATTCGGCAACTCGGGCACGCCGCCGAGCCTATTCCCACGTGCGGCGGGTGTGGGAGCATCTCGGCATGAACTCAGCTGAGGATCCGGAAGCCCGGATCCGCGAGTTGGAGCAACCGCTGGCCGACACCGCGCGGGCATCCGAATCGGGCGCCGCGGGCGGCTACAGCTATCCACCGCCGCCACCCGGGCCGATGCCGCCGCCCTACGGCTACAACACGCCGTATCCCGGCACCGCGCCCAGGACGTCGTCCGGAATGCGCTGGTTCTGGATTCTGGCCGCCGTCGGCGTGCTCGGCGTGTTGGTCCTGGTGGGCGGTATCGCCGCCTACGTCGCCCGTCAGGTGTCCGAGAGCGAACCGGCCGGCCCGGCCGAGACGACGGCGGTGAGCACCGCGCCCGGCGCAACGCGGGGCAATCCGCCCACCGGCAAGACCCACGCACCAAGCGCGGGACCGACGTCCTCAGCGGCCGTCCCGGCCGCCGAGCCGGTCATCATCTCCGGAATCAACGAGAACCGCTCGGTCAGCTGCGACGGCAACGAGATCACCGTCAGCGGCATCTCGAACACCGTGACAATCACCGGTCACTGCGCCACGGTCACGGTCTCCGGCCTGCAGAACATCGTCACCGTCGAGACCTCCGACGCCATCGACGCGTCCGGACTGAACAACAAGATCACCTACCACTCCGGCTCGCCGAAGATCAGCAAGTCCGGCAGCAACAACGTGGTCGAACAGGGCTGAGCGCCGGCTCAGTCGGTCGAGTCGCCGGCCGCGTCGTCGGTGTTCGGATCGTCCAGCACGCTGACCGCGATGCCGTACGGCAAAAACCGCACCTTGCGTTTGGGGTCGGTGTTGTTCTTGTTGGCGCGCAGTGCATCGAGTTCGGTTGCGTAGACCTGCTCGACCCGGGCGTCGCCGCCGGCATCCACCGAGTAGATCGCCCACACTCCGTCACCGATGTCGCCGGTGGTCTCCGGCTCCGGGCGGGGGCGCCGCGACGACGACAAATCCTCGAAGAGCGCCGACCAGCCCGATCGGGCGCCCGGGCCGCCGACGAATTTGCCGATGCGCTCGAAAGCGTCGCGCAGTCCCTCGGCACCTTCCCTGAGCACCCGGTCGAAGTCGTCGGGGTCGAAGCCGAATCCGCCACCTGAAGAACCACTGCCGCTCACGCGACCTCCTAAGTCGAAAGGGTTACCACCCAGTCTGCGCTCATCCGGCGGGTTGTGCCACGTGCCCGCCCGGCGTCATGGTGCCGGCGCCGGCGGGGCCGGCGGCGGGGGCGGCGGGTTGATCGGAATCGGGATCGAGAAGAACGGCAGGTGCAGGTAAGCCGTCATGACCGGCGTCGGCGCCGCAGGTGCCGGAGCCGGCGGCGCGGGTGCGGCCGGGGGCGGCGCTGATGGTGGCGGAGCCTGCTGCACCGGCGTCTGCACCGGCGGGGGTGCCTGGCGGGTGGGCTGCCTGCGGGGCTGGGGCGCCATGTTCACCGGGGCCTGGGCAGGTTTGGTGACCGTCTGCACCGGCGGCGCGGCGACCGGTGGCGGAGCTGCGGCCGGGGCCGGTGCAGCCACCTCGGTCGGCGGCGCCGCGGCCGGAGGCGCACTCGAGGCCGGTGCCAGCACCTGCGCCGGCAGCTCGGTGGCCGGTGCCCGCAGCGGCGGCGTCTGCACAATCGAGCGCGGGGCGGACTCCTGCGCCGCGGTCGGGCGCACATCGCCGGCCAGCGACATCACCAGCATCCCGCCCACCACGGCGGCGATGCCGGCCGCCGCGCCACTGACCAGCGCCAGCGGCCGGTGCCGCGCGAACAGGCCAGTCGCCGCGGGGTCGTGCTCGATGTCGCCCGCGTCGTCCACGGCGCTGTAGGCCAGGGAACCCTCGTCGACGCCGGCCATCGCACACACATCGAGATAACTGGGGGTCAGTGCGCGCGAGTTCACCTGACCGGTGCCCGGGTCCAGCGCGTAGGCCAGCGCCGCGGTCGACGCCGCGAACAGCGGCGCGTTCGCCGAAGCCAGTGCGGCGCCGCGGGCCAGTGCCATCTCCGGCTCCTCGGCAATGCTGACCACCAGCGACGTCACCGCTTCCAGGGTGGGTTTGACGGCGACGACGTCGACACCGCACCCGACGAGGAACACCCCGTCGGCGCGGGATCCCGGCCCGTCGAGCCCGGCGACCATCGTCACCAGCTCGGCTGCCAGGGACTCGCGTAACGGCTGGCGGTGCAGGTCGACGATCGAGCCGTCTGCGACGTCGATGACGGCCAGCGTGGCGCTGTCGGTCTCGACGAACAGCATCGCGATGTGGCGGTAGTCGAGCGCGGCACCCACCGTCTGCGCCAGCGCGGCCGCGGCGAGCAGCGGAGACACCAGCATCACGCCAGTGATGTCGCGGGCAGCGAGTTCGGTGCGCAGCGCGGGAACCTGGCCGGGGTCGGTCCAGGTGACGCCGGTCGAAGTCAGTCGGCAGCCACCCTCGAGCGCGCCCTCACGGGTTCCGATCAGCGCGTCGACCGCTTGCGCCGCCGGTGACGAGGAGACTTCGATGCTCTCTTCTTCGACGGTGACGCCGTCGGCGTTGACCCCTTCGATCAGCAGCATTCGGACTGCCGAGGGCTCCATCGATACCCCGAGGACGATGTCCATAACCCCTCCAACCCCTCCAAGCCGTCGAGCTCGTTACAGGGTCTAGGCGAACCACCCACCGCGCGGCCGCCGTCGACAACATTTCGCCCCACGTGGGAGCGACCGGTTTTAATTGGCCTATATGCAGTTTGCCAGCTAAAAGCCTACCCGCGCACGGAGGGGACGGCTATGTGGGCAGGGTCGTCCGCTAGGGACTGCCCGGGGAGGAGAACGGGTTCTGCGGACCCGGGTCCGGCGGGACCTGGTTCTGCGGGACCTGATTCTGCGGGGCACCGTTGGCCGGCACCTGAATCGGGATCGGGACCGGCAGCAGCGGCACGTGTAACCACTGGGTGGTCATCCGCACCGACGACGGCGATTCCGACGGGCTCGGCGCCTCCGCCGCGCTGGGCGCCTCGGCCGCACTCGGTGCCTCCGCCGCCAAGGCCGGCGCCGTGGTGAGCGGCGTCGTGGCCGCGGGCGGCCGGGTGGTGGTTACCGGCGCCGGTCTGGTGGTGGTCATCGACGGCACCGGGGGTGGCGGTGGCGGTGGTGGCGGCGCCGGTGTGTCCGCACTCGGTGGCGGCACCGGGCTGGGGACCACCGCCTGGCTGGGCGGCGGCAGCGGGCTGGGTTCGACCGGAGTGGCCGGCAGCGGGTTAGGCAGCGTGGCGCTGGGGGATGGCGGTGTGGGTACTGCGCTGGGGACCACCGGAGCCTTCTGCGGCGCCTGCCGGTGTTCGATGGCGGTCAAGGTGATGGCGACCCCGCCGATCGCGGTCATAGCGACCGCGGCACACAACCCGATGAGCACCTGCGACAACCGGAAGCGGCGCCACGGCGGTTCCCTGGGCGGGTCGATCACGTTCAGCCGCATCGAGAAGCAGGGGCCGTCCTCGTCGTAGGACTCCTTCTCGAACCGGGTCAGCACTTCCGGAAACTCGGTTTGCGACCATGCCAGCTCGCGGTCGGTCAGCGCATCATGATCGATCACCAGCAGGTCGCCGGCCGGCCGGTCGATCAGGCTGGTGCCCAGTGCCGCGATCGCCCCGGAATTCCTGGCCGGCATCCCGATCGACGTCCGGGTCCGCAGGTCCAGCAGGTCGCCGCGGTCGGCCAACAGCAATGCACCCTGCGCCGCGGCGCACACCGGCTGCGAGGCGGTCAGGATCGGCAACCGGGTGTGCACCGAAAGTCGCTGGGCCACAAGCGGGATGCTGGCGCCGCCGCCGACGGTGACCAGCGCGGCCAGGTCGGCGAAGCAGGAGTTGTTGCGCGCCAGCATGTCGTCGAATGCGTAGATGAACCCGGTCAGCCGGTCTTGGATCAGGTCCTCGAACGTGTCCCGGGTGAGCTCCACAGTGGTATCGGACCCGGCCAGCTCAACGGCCAGTTCGGTAACAGCATCAGCGGACAGCCGCTCCTTGGCCTCGCGGCACTGCACCCGCAACTTGTTCAGTTGACCCACGGCGGCGGTGCTGCCCGGATCGGCGTCCTGGTGACCGAGGGTGTCGATCACGTGCAGCAGCAGGGCCTGATCCAGCTGGTTGCCGGAAAAATCCTCGTAACGCATTGTGGCGCCGACAGGTTCGAAATCGTCCTTGGTGTCCAGCAGGGTGACCTGCGTTCCCGAGCCGCCGAAATCCAGCAGCCCCACCATGCCGGCGGACGGTAGTTCCGTCTCCGATTTCACCGCGGTCAGCGCCGCTGTCGCATCGGACACCAGGCGCGGGGCCATCCCACTGCGGACGAAGCCGACGTGCGTTCGCAGTGCGTCGCGCAATGCCTGCACGGTGCTCGGCTTCCAGTGCGCGGGAACGGCGATCGCAATCTCCGCGCAACTGGAATCGGCCCCGATCGCGACCACCATGGCCTCCAGCGCCTCGACCGTCAACAGGTCCGGGTCGTGCGCAGAGCCGTCCGGTGCGAGCAGCGCGACCGAATCGCCGATGCGTTCCACGAAGCTACTCATCGGGATGCCCAGCGCGGGCGTGCTCGAATCCGCCTCGGGCGGAACAAGTTTCGGGGCGCAGTGTGGATACAGGGTGAGCACGGCACGACGGGTCACGGGGGACTTCCCGTTCACCGCCGCGACCAAGTTCATGGTCCCGATCGACAACCCCAGCGGGTCGAACATATGGCGAATACTTTCGTCGACAGGGTCGGTGGCCAGCGCGTCAACCATATCCGCGACGACCGAATATGGTTCGGCACCAACCTCATTGGTATAGCCTCGTAGCCGTGTCGTCATCGAAAAGGTATGAGCGGCACCCTTGACAGAACCCACCGGGACCGGGGACTCCGCACCGGCACGGCAGCGATGTGCTGCAATGACCAGGTGAGCCTTGAAGAAGACGTGGTAACCCGGATCGCCGACGTCGAAGCGATCAAACAGGTCAAGTACCGTTACCTGCGCGCGATGGACACCAAGAACTGGACCGAGTTCGCCGACACGATGACCGAGGACATCGTAGGCGCCTACGGGTCCTCGCTGGGCAAGGAATTGCACTTCGACAACCGCACGGACCTGGTCGAGTATCTGAGCTCGGCGATGGGGCCCGGTG
Source organism: Mycobacterium sp. NGS61 (assembly GCF_059812325.1). NCBI lineage: Bacteria > Bacillati > Actinomycetota > Actinomycetes > Mycobacteriales > Mycobacteriaceae > Mycobacterium > Mycobacterium sp. NGS61. The sequence continues at coordinate 11,365 of NZ_JCALCL010000016.1, read as the reverse complement.
TGGTCACCGAGCACCGGGTGACGCATCCGGAGATCACCGTGACGGGTGACACCGCGTCGGGCATCTGGTACCTGCAGGACCGGGTCATCGTCGCCGAGTTCGACTTCATGCTGATCGGTGCGGCTTTCTACCGGGACTCCTACCGGCGCACAGCCGCGGGATGGCGGATCAGCGCGACCGGCTACGACCGCACCTATGAGGCGACGATGTCGGTGGCCGACCTCAAGTTCCACGTCACACCCGGCCGGGCCCGGGCCGATACGGCGGACTGACCCGAAAGCGTTGTGCTACTTCGCGATCGCGATGACGGCGCCGGGCCGCAACCACTTGATGATCGAGACCAGGGTGGCGTCGTCGATCGCCACGCAGCCCTCGGTGGGCCCGCCGTCAGTGGTGTGAAAGAAGAACGCAGCACCCCCACCGGGCACTTTGTTCTTGTTGACGCCCATCACCACCGAATGCTTGTACTGCGGAATCTGCAGATTCTCGCTTTCACCGGTGTTGAAGGGGCACTGGGCTTTCTGACACACCTGCATGGAGTTGAAGGTGGGGCTGTGGTCGTCGCCGCTCCACCAGTGGTTCGGCCCCACTTGCGTATAGGGAAGTCCGCCACCGGGATTCGGTGCGGTGCCGAATGCGGAGTCCAGGCTGTAGACCCCCATCGGGGTGGCCGGATAACCGCTCTTGGCCTGCGGTGCCATCCCCGCCGAACCGACGTGGGTGGGGATTCCGGTCTTCAGCGCCTGCCAGCCGGTCCCGGTGCGCTGGTAGATGTCCATCTTCGCGTTGGACCCGCCGGTGGAGACCACCGAAACGACCTGTGTCGCGTTGCCGACCGAGTTGGCGAACCACGGATTGCCGGCAGCCGCAGCGACCTGTGCGAACCCCGTGGCCCACACGACGGCGCACACCGCAGCACACAGCAGAGCAACCAGTCGGCGCATCGTTTCATCGTCAGACCGCCGCGGGTAAGGGTCAAGTAAAGGTTAAGGCCCGATTGGGTCACGCGGCCGTGACTCGGCATCCCCGACCGGCTCGGCCGTGCCCGGCCGGACGGGTCGAAACACCCACAGGCACAGCAGGAAATACACATAGCCCAACGCCAAGCCCGCGATCACGTCCGAGGGGTGGTGCACGTTGAGCGCCACCCGGGCCACACCGACGGTGAATACCACCAGACCGCCCACGGCGCCCGCGGCGACGCGCAGCCGCCGGCGTGTGCACATCGGCCACAACAGGGTCAGCAGCGCGAGCACGGTGGCCGTCGCCTCGAGGGCATGGCCGGACGGAAACGACGTCTCCCGGGCGACCACCAGTGCCGTCGACGGTCGCGGCCGGCCGGCCAGGCCCTTGGCCACCAAGGTCACGAACCCGTTGAGCGGTCCGCAGCACAACAGCAGCAGCGCCATGCGCGCCCGGCGCCGGGACAGCGCGATGACAGCCAGCGCGAATCCCAGCAACCGCAGCGGGACCGGCCCCAGGACGAAGGACACCCCGGCCCAGAACCACACCCAGCCGGGATGTGCCACGCCGATCTCGTGCGCCGGATTGAGCAGCGACCAGTCGAACGCGTGCAGCCAGCCCCACTGCCGGCGGTGCCCGACCCACAGCGCGGCGTAGAGGACCAGCGCCGCCACCGCCAGCCAAGTTGGCCACGACAGACGCCGGGTGATCGTCACGCCGGTCACCGCGACACCGGCACCAGGGTCGATGCGGGCCTGACGGAACCGCCCCATACTGGCGTCATGGCCGTGATTGTTCGTAAGTTGTTCGGCGTCGGCAAATTGCCTGCCGAGCTACGGGCTCAGCTCGACGGCGAGGGTTTGCTCCACCTGGCCGAGTGCATCCCGGTGACCAGGAGGTTCAGTGGCGCCATTCCGGGCATCCGGTCCCAGGGCAGCGTCGCCGGCTATGTCGGCGCACTGGCGTTCACTTCGCAGCGGGTGCTGGCGACGCTGTCGGTGGTGCCCAAGCTCGCCGGACGCGCGGTGGACGTGTGCTGGGACGCGGCCGACCGCGGAGCGGCGACCGCGGAGATCTCCGCGACGGGATTGCAATTCGACCTGGACACCGCCGCGGTCGACGAGCGGTTCCACGGGCATCTCTCGCTGCATTTCAAAGACACCATCGGCGAGGACGTGCTGGCCCGGCTGCCCCGGCGGTCGCTGGCGTTCGACGTGCCACCCGAGTACGTGTTCCGCGCGGTGGGCGTCAGCTACAGCCCATAGTTCCTACGATGGCGGGGTGACCGATCACGCGTTCACCGTGGCAGAACGCCGTGCCGTATACCGCGCGATCGCCGAGCGACGGGACATGCGCCGCTTCGTGGCCGGCGGCGAGGTGCCCGAGGAGGTGCTGACCCGGCTGCTGCACGCTGCGCACGCGGCCCCCAGTGTGGGCCTGATGCAGCCGTGGCGTTTCATCCGGATCACCGAAGACCGGTTGCGCCGGCGCATTCACTCGCTGGTCGAGGCGGAACGGGTACTCACCGGTGCGGCACTGGGCCCGCGGGAAGCCGAGTTCCTGGCCTTGAAGGTCGAGGGCATCCTGGACTGTGCTGAGTTGCTGGTGGTGGCGCTGCCCGACGGACGGGCCGCGCACATCTTCGGCCGGCGCACGCTGCCGCAGATGGACCTGGCCTCGGCCTCGTGCGCGATTCAGAACCTGTGGCTGGCGGCGCGGGCCGAAGGCCTGGGCATGGGTTGGGTGTCGTTGTTCGACCCGCAGCGCTTGGCCGGGCTGCTGCAGATGCCCCCCGGCGCGGAACCGGTGGCGATCCTGTGCCTGGGACCGGTACCGGAGTTCCCGGACCGGCCCGCGCTGGAACTGGACCGCTGGGCGGTGGCGCGCCCGTTGCACGAGTTCGTCGCAGTGAACCAATGGAGTCCGGCGCTGCCCGTGGAAGGGCCGGCAGGAGGGTGAGGCCACGTTGACCGAGGCGCACGCAGCACAGAACCGGCAGAACATCCTGCTGGTGCACTGGCACGACCTGGGACGTCACCTCGGGGTGTACGGCCACCCGGACGTATCGAGTCCGCGGCTGGATCGCCTTGCCGCCGAGGGCATTCTGTTCACCAGGGCGCACGCCACCGCGCCACTGTGCTCGCCGTCGCGCGGGTCGCTGTTCACCGGTCGCTACCCGCAGAGCAACGGCCTGATCGGCCTGGCGCACCACGGCTGGGAATACCGCGGCGACGTGCGCACCCTGCCCCAATTCCTGGGCGAAGCAGGCTGGTACTCAGCCCTCTTCGGCATGCAGCACGAAACGTCGTATCCCAAGCGGTTGGGGTTCGACGAGTTCGACGTATCCAACTCCTACTGCGAGTACGTGGTGGACAAGGTCGGGCAGTGGCTGCACGAGTGGGTGCGGGACCGTACCGCCGACACCGTCGGGCGGCCCTTCCTGCTCACGGCGGGGTTCTTCGAAACGCACCGGCCCTACCCGCACGACCGGTACGAGCCGGCGGACAGCGCGGCCGTCGAACTACCCGACTACCTGCCCGACACACCCGAGGTGCGGCAGGACCTCGCCGATTTCTACGGGTCGATCAGCACCGCGGACGCCGCGGTGGGCACGATATTGGACACGCTTGCCGACACCGGGCTGGACACCAACACCTGGGTGGTGTTCTTCACCGACCACGGCCCGGCGTTCCCGCGGGCGAAATCCACCCTGTACGACGCGGGTACCGGCATAGCACTGATCGTCCGGCCACCCACCGGGACGGCGGTGACTCCGCGCGTCTACGACGAGTTGTTCAGCGGCGTCGATCTGCTGCCCACCCTGCTGGGTCTGCTGGGTGTCGACGCGCCCGCCGACATCGACGGCATCTCACATGCCGATGCGCTGACCGCGGCGGACGCGCACGCACCGGTGCGCGACCACGTGTACACCACGAAGACCTACCACGACTCGTTCGATCCCATTCGGGCCATCCGCACCAAGGAATACAGCTACATCGAGAACTACGTCCCGCGCCCGCTGCTGGATCTGCCGTGGGACATCGAGGCCAGCCCGTCGGGACTGGCCATCGCCCCGTTGGTCACCGCACCCCGCCCGGAACGCGAACTGTACGACCTGCGAGCCGATCCCACCGAGACCACGAACCTGCTGGCCGGGGCGAACGGCGGCGGCGAACGGAATTCCATCGCGGCGGATCTCGCCGTTCGGCTGCATGATTGGCGTCAGCGCACCGGTGACGTGATTCCGTCGGACTTCGCCGGCACCCGCATCGCCGAGCGATACACCGAGACCTACCTGCAGATCCATCGCACCCCGGCCACCAGCCGGTCGGCGATCGCGGTGGACCGCGGCATCGAAGACGAGGTCGAGCCCGGGCTAACGACCTGAGCGGGCGGCGCCACCGACCTGGGCCACCAGGAACACCCGCCGGAACGGAAAGATCGTCGTGCCGTCGGGCCGCGGCGGGTATGCGTCGTCCAGCAGCGGGACGAGTTCGGCGCGGAACTGCTCCCAGCCCTCGTCGTCCAGGCGTTCGCGCACCGGCACCAACGCGGTGCCGGTGATCCACTCCAAAACCGGGTGCGCACCGGTCAACTGGTGCAGGTAGGTGGTCTCCCAGACGTCGACCCGGCAACCGGCGTCCATCAGCAGATCGGCATAGTGCGACGGCGGCTGCACCACGGCACCCACCCGAAACGGGATGTCCCGCATGATTTTTGCGTACGGCTCACGACGCGCCAGGGCCCGCACCACGGCGTGTGACGGCGTCTCGAAGTTCCCCGGCACCTGCACGGCGATCCAGGATCCGGAGGGCAGCTGTTTGGTCCACCGGACCAGCAATTCGGAGTGCTCGGGCACCCAGTGCAAGGCCGCATTGCTGACCACCACGTCGGTGTCGGGCTGGGGCTTCCAGTTGCGCAGGTCGCCGGTGGTGGCATCGATTCCGCGTTCCCGGGCGGCCGTCACCATTTCCGGGGAGCTGTCGATCGCCTCGATCACCGCGCCGGGCCAGCGTTTGGCGAGGTAGCGGGTCAGATGACCGGGACCGCAACCCAGGTCGACCACCCGGCGGGCCCGGTCGGCCCCGACCCGGGACAGCAAGTCGTAGAACGGACGGCTGCGATGATCGGCGAAAGCCAGGTAGACATCGGGATCCCACATATCGGTCCTCCTGATCGACACCGTCGAGCGTGTCCGGGTGTGTCTTAGACAAACCGTATTACCGGACCCCACCACACATCGCAGCAGCCGGGGGGAAATTGTCGATATCAACGGGGTCGTTTCCCACCGCGGTCACCGACCGCGCCCGAGTTACGATCGGCGAGATGTCCGAGATCCCAGAGGTGACCGCCGAGGCGGATCCGATCAGCCCGCCGGTCCCGGTTCCCGATGTGCCCGGGGCCGACGCCACGGTCGAGGGACTGCCCGCTCGCTCGGCACTCTCGCTGCGCCAGCGCCTGGTGGTGGAGGCCTCGGCGATCGGCGATGTGGCGCTGCGCACCGCGGCGTCCTCGCTGCTGGCCACCACGGTGGCGCCGGCCGTGGTCAGCGCCAACCTGCGCCGCGTCAATTCCGCCGGTGAACGCAGCAACCTGAGGTTCTATGCCGAACTCGGGGCCGAGCAGGATCCACGCAAGTCGTTCCCGGCGCCGGCGGCACCGCCGCAGAACGTGCGACGGCAGCCCAGCCGGCTCGCCGAACGGGTCGCGCTGGCCACCATCGACAACATCGCTTTCCCCAGCAGCTTCCGGGCCGTCAACCCCGCGCTGCGCAAGCGGTGGAGTGCGTTGTCCGCCAACAACATCGTGCACGCCCAGCATTGGCGGCACGACGACGGGCCGCGACCGACGCTGTGCGTGATCCACGGCTTCATGGGTTCGTCGTACGTGTTCAACGGACTGTTCTTCTCGCTGCCCTGGTATTTCCGGTCCGGTTACGATGTTTTGTTGTACACCTTGCCTTTTCACGGCAAACGGGCCGAAAGATGTTCACCTTTCAGCGGTTACGGCTACTTCGCCGGCGGGCTGAGTGGCTTTGCCGAGGCGATGGCTCAGGCGGTGCACGACTTTCGCTCGGTCGTGGACTACCTGCAGGGCACCGGTGTCGAGCGGATCGCGCTGACCGGACTGTCACTGGGGGGCTACACGTCGGCCCTGGTGGCCTCGGTCGACGACCGGCTCGAGGCCGTCATCCCCAACTGCCCCGTCGTCACACCCGGCGATCTGTTCGCCGAATGGTTCCCGGCCAGCACCCTCATGGGCCTGGGTCTGCGACTCACCGGCATCAGCCGCGCGGAACTCAGCGCCGGCCTGGCCTATCACGGTCCGCTGAACTACCAGCCGCTGCTGCCCAAGAACCGCCGGATGATCATCACCGGCCTGGGCGACCGGATGGCACCGCCCGAGCACGCGGTGGCGCTGTGGGAGCACTGGGACCGGTGCGCGCTGCACTGGTTCCCCGGCAGCCACGTGCTGCACGTCAGCCAGCTGGACTACCTGCGCCGGATGACGCCGTTCCTGCACCAGTTCATGTACGACTGAGCCGTCAGTTGCGCCCCACCGCGATGACCTGGGTGGCGGCCTCGCTGTTGGGCGCGCGGTGCGCGCCGGCGGCCCGCGTGGTCCAGGCCAAGCCGGCCAGCAGGTCGGCGGGTTCTTCGGTGTGCCCGGCGAGGCGCTGCGTGGACAGCGGATCCAGGGCCGCCAGCGCCGGCCGTTGGTTCCCGCGTTCCAGGGTCAATCCGGCTGCGGGTGCCGCGCTGCCCGGCGCCTGATCGGTCCGGAACGCGCACGCCGCGGCAACCGTGTACGGGCTGCCGTGGCCGCCGCGCGCAATCTCCAGCGCCGACCAGGTCTCGCGCGCTGCCTGCGCGCGCACCTCGCTCAACACCTCGGCCAGCTCACCGTCAACCGTAACCCGGTATGCTGCAACATAATCCGATGCGCCCAGCTGCACCGCACGCCACGTCTCGCGAGTTCCCTTCCCGGCCGGCGCGGGCAGCAGTTCCGGAACGTCCTCGGGCACCACCGTGGCGGCTTCCCACCCGATTTCGCGCAGGTGGTCGGCGAGGCGGCGGGCGGCCACCTCAGCAGTCTCGTGCAACGGGATCCGCGACGACCGGGCCTGCAGTGCCGCCAGGTTGTCCACGGCGGACAACGTCAGACCGATCCAGGTCTCCCGGCGGCCGGAGGCAGTGTCCCGGTTGGTGATCCGGATGCTGTCCGCGCGGATGCCGTAGCAGTCCAGGTAACCGGCGATCAGCGGCAACGGCAGCGCGTCGGACTCCGAGGGGCCCGGACCGACCCGCAGCAGGGCCGTGGTGCGGGTGTCGGCGTCCGGGTCGGGCGCCGGACCGCCGCCCCGAAGCAGGATCGCCAGCCGGCGACGCAGGATCGTGGTGAAGTACAGCCCGCGCCAGCGGCCGAACAGCAGAATCAGTGCGACGACGGCAATGCCGATCAGCAGGTAGGCACGGGAGGACTGCCAGGGATAGGCCATGACGGCGGGCACCGCGGCCAGCAGGGCCAGGGTGATCCGGCCACTGCCCGGCTTCCAGGTGGATCCGGTGAGTCGGCTCACGGGGTGGGCTCCTTTCGGCGGCGCACTACCGCCACCGTTGCGGCGGTGACTATGACGAGCAACGTCAGCACGCCGGCTCCGGTCAATGCGACGTTGCGGGGGGTGGTGTCCTCGGCGGCCGGTGGCGGCGGCACGGTGACCGGCCGCACCGACGGCGGCGGGTTCGCCGGTCCCTCGGGCAACTGCCAGGTGAGGGCCGCTACCGGATCCAGGGTGCCGGCGCCGACGACGTTGGACGGGTCTCGGGGACCGTTCTGCGCGGTTGCGGTGAGGCGGCGCACCACCTCGCCGGCCGGCAGTCCGGGATACTTCGCGCGCACCAATGCCGCCGCGCCCGAGACGTAGGCGGCCGCATAGCTGGTGCCGCTGAGCGCGATCAGCTGCTGGTGGTCGTCGGGCAACCCGTTGGCCAGGCCGCCACCGTCACCGTTGCTCACCGACGCGATGTTCTCACCGGGTGCGGCGATCCCCACCCACGGTCCGGACATGGTGAACTTCGACGGACGGCCGTCGGAGCCCACTGAGGCGACCGACAGCACATACGGCTGCCACCAGGACGGCACCGAGACCGACCGGACGCCCGCCCAGTTGCGCGGGTCGTTGGGCCGGCTCAGGTCGGTCAGCGGATTGGAGTCGCAGGACGTTCCGCCCGCGACCGAGCCGGTCGGCCCGGTGTTGCCGGCGGCGGCCACGATCACCGCGTCCTTCTCCACCGCCGCGTACTTGATCGCCGCGCCCAGCGCGGCCTGGTCGACCGGGCGATCTGCGGGCAGGCAGGTGATCGCGGAGATGTTGATCACCCGGGCGCCGCGGTCGGCGGCGTGCACGATGGCCCTCGCCAGCCCCTCGATGTCGATGGCGGCGCGCGCCGCGGCCGGATCACCGCCGGAGGTGCGCGGCGAGAACTTGGCCGATGTCACCCGGATGGACAGCAGCCGGGCCGCCGGAGCGACCCCGGAGAAGCCGTCGTCACCGGGCTGGCCGGCGACGATCCCGGCGACCAGGGTGCCGTGCCCGTCGCAGTCGGTCAGGCCGTCGGTGGACTCCACGAAGTCACCGCCGGCATCGACGTTGGTCAGCCGCGGCCCCGGCCGCACCCCGGTGTCGATGATCGCGACCAGTTGACCTTCACCGCGGGAGAACTGCCAGGCCGCCGGAAGATTCAGCGACGTCTGACTCGGGGTGGGGTTGCCCGCGTCGGTGCCCGGCATGACCCCGGAGACGCTGCACTGGCCGCGCTGTTCCATCGGCTGCACAGGTCCCGGGGAACCGCTGGGCGGTTGCGCGGCGGCGTCCACCACCGGCGGACTCACCGCCAGCGCCGGTGGCGCCGCCAGGCCCGCCTGCAAGGCCAGCAGGCTGGCTGCCAGGCAGGCTGATCCGGCACGCATCATCGATTGAGCACCCAGGCGAACAGCCCCACCAGGAACGCCATCACCGGGATCAGCGAGGCATCCAGACCCACCGCGACGAAGCCCAGCAGGCGACGCAGCGGCAGCGAGTAGCTGTCCGGCGCGGCGATGGCCGGGTTCAGGGCCACCACCACCCACGCCAGCACCAGCACGGCGAGCACCAGCACCGTCACGAGGGCGGCGACGTATCGGCCGGTCGCGGTGTAGTACACCAGCAGCACGGCGCCCACCAGGAAGGGCTGCGCGAGCAGCCAGGACTTGCAGGCCGCCGAATCCCACACCCGGGCCCGCAGCGTGGCCGCCAGCGAGGTCGCCACCACCACGTACCAGCCGGCGACGCTCAGCGTCTCGGGACGCAACGCGATGGCCACCGAACCGGCGACGCTGAGCAGCACGGCGGCGGCGATGAATCCGTTCTGGTGTGCGTCACCGATGCGCACCCGCCGCGGCAGATCCTCGAGCACCCGCAGCGACGGCGGAGCCGGCGACGGGTCACCCGGTGCCGGGATGACGGGCAGCGGGAACCGCGCCCACAGCGCCGAAAGCTGGGGCGCCTGAATGGTGATCAACAGCGCCGCGACAATCAGCCCGCAGCCGATCGTCAGAGTTGGTAAGTGCCAGAGCAATTCGGCACCGGCCGCCAATGCCACCGCCAGACCAACCACCGCCGTCGTGGTGAAGAATGCCGCGGCGCGCTCCCGCTCGGTGCTGGGCACGATCAGGGCGACCAGCGACCACGCGGCCACGCCGGCCGCGGCCAGCAGGATCTGGGCGGGTCCGAACCGGCCCGGCACCGCCAGCGCCAGCGCAGCCGCGATCGGCACCAGCGCGGTGATCGACAACGCGATCCCGGTGCGCGGGGAACGCGTCGTGGTCAGCAGGCCGGTGATGGCGATCAGTGCGGCGACCGCGCTGACCGCGACCAGACCCGCCAACGCCCCGGTGGCGACCCGGTGGGTGACCGACAAGCCGGTCGCCACCAGCGTCAGTACGAGGACCGCGGCCAGCGCGCCACGACGGATGTGTTTGATATCCCAGGGGTTTCGCCGCGACGTCGAAAAGATCATCGCCGCGTCGGCGATGTCCTCGACGATGCCCGGCGCCGCGGGACCGGCGGGCACCGGCTGCAGCGCCAGCAGATCACCGTCGACCACGCCGACGGTGTCCAGGCTGGCGTCCAGGCTGAACGGTGCGCCACCGATCGGCGCCAGGCTCAGGTGGGTGGCCGCCCCGGCGTCGGCGGACTCACCCGCATGCCCGTTGCCGGCCGCGGGAACCACCAGACGCTGTACCGCAGGCAGGATTTCGCGCAGCGGCAACTCGGCGGGCAATGCCATTTCCGTCAAACGACTGTCCGCGAGGATGGCGACGCGAACGATCGGCATGACGGTCCCGGCCGTCACTGGACCACCGAACTGTGTGGGGGCCGTTGCTGCAGCATCGTGCTCTCTTTCTGATTCATCTCTTGGGGTCGTGAATTGCTAGCTGGTCTGGGCGGAGAAGTCTCGGGCCAGCCGGTGCCCGGGGAACCACTCCCCGTCCGGCAGGTAGGAGGTCAGTTGTTCGATCGCCACGGCGGTGGCGAACGTCGTTCCGGGCGCGAAGGTCGAAACCCATTCGCCGTCGAACGCGCGGGTCGGGCTGACCAGGACCCGGCCCGCTGCGGTGTCGACCAGGCTCATGCCGACCTCAGTGGTGGTGTGCCGGCCGTCGCGGTTGCAGCCCGCGACGATCTCGACGTAACTGCGCGATCCGGCGAAGACCGACTCCACCACCGGTCGCGCCGAAGCCGGGATGCCCAGGTAGTCAAGGACTTCGGCTAGCGGAGCACCGGCGCGCAGCCGCTCGTCGGCCCGGGCCCCGACGCGGGTGGGCATGTTGAACTCGTCGAACCGGGCCGGCGGCCGGTTCGCCAAACCGACCCCCAGCACCGGGACCAGCGCCCGCGGGTCGTCGATGTCCATCGCCGTGAAGGTGACCAGCTGCGCGCTGCGCAGCGCGACCACTGTCTTACCGGCGCGCTGCGCCACGATGCCGCGCAGCATGTCGCCGGCGCCGTCGGGGCGGGTGGGTCCCAAGTACCGCAGATCGAGCCATCGGTCCGGGAAGCACACCACTTTGATCCAGCCGGCGACGCTCGGGTTGATGACCGCATCCGGCGTCATCAACCCCATCCGGGTCAGCTCGTCGCGCTGACGATCGAGAAACGCGGCTCGTTGCCCGCCATCACGGTAGGGCATGGTGATGGCGAGCACCCACGGAAAACTGCCCGCCCCAACGGTTTCCGCGATGAACCACGCCTGGTCGACCGTCAGCTCGACGGCATTGGGCGTCGAGTTCATCTAGGTCTGTCTCTGGTCCGGCTATGCGGCTGCTAGCCGCCCCACTTGGCGGCTTCGGCACCGTCGCT
>NZ_JCALCL010000015.1:0-97142 GCF_059812325.1 Mycobacterium sp. NGS61 | reverse complement strand
TCCGTCGGTGTTGCGCCACGGCCTGCCCGCCCAACTCGACGCCGTGGTGGCCAAGGGGATGGCCAAAAACCCCGACGACCGCTACGACACCACCCGAGAGCTCACCTTGGCGGCCCGCGCGGCGATCACCGGACCGCTGGCCCGGCCGCAACCGGCCCCCAGCCGGCCCGAACCCCCGAATCCGCGGCCGATGCAGTCCGGGCCGATCCCGTCCGGGCCCGGTTACCAACCGCCGCGCCCGGCCTACCCACCACCGCCGCAGCAGCACACCCCGCCGCCGTATGCGCCCAACCCCGCCCAGTTCCAGCCGGCCCCGTTCACCGGCGGGTACGGCGGTCCGCCGCCCTTCCCGTCGGCCCAGCGCAGCAGCAACCGCACCTGGGTGTGGGTGGCGGTGGCCGCCGCTGTGGTGGTGGTGGTGATCGTCGGCGTCATCGGCGTCGCGGTGGGCACCGGTTCCGATGACACCGCAGCCTCCTCCGGCACCTCGTCGACCACGACCACGACCACCACCGCCCCGCTGGTCGCCCCCGGGGCGCTGGACGGGCTGCTGCTCACCCCCGACGCCGTCAGCAAAGCGATGTCCACCACCGGCATGACCTCCTCCGCCGGGCACCACGCGATCACCAACAACCCGTACCAGGTGACCCCCGTCGAATGCCGGTTCGTCGACACGGTGGAGGCCGACGCCTTCGCCGGAAGCGGCATGACCGACTCGGTCGAGGAGCAGGTATCGGAGAAACCCACCTATCACTGGGTGGACCAGGCCGCAGCGCGCTTCCCCTCCGCCCAGGCCGCAGCCGCATACGTCACCGCGGCGCAAGCCAAGTGGCAGGCCTGCGCCTCGAAGAGTTACACGGTCACCAAGCCGTCCGGCGAAGCCAAGCCCTGGTCGGCGGGACCGGTGTCCAGCATCAACGGCACCCTGCGGGTCACGGTCACCGGCGGCAACTGGCGCTGCCAGCAGGCTCTGACCGCCGTCAACAACATCGTCGCCAACGTCCAGGCATGCAACGCGAACCTGACCGACGAGGGCGTCCGCATCGCCGAGCAGATCGCGGCGAAGGTGCCGAAGTAACGGGTGGCCGTCACCGACGCCTTCGCTCGGCGGGCCACCCTGCGCCGCTCGGTGCGACTGCTGCGGGAGTTCCGCTACGAGCAGAGCGACCCGGCCCGCTTCTACGGCGCCCTGGCCGCCGACACCGCCGCGATGGTCGGCGACCTGTGGCGCTCCTGGTGCGGGGACGACCTCGCCGGCGCCACGCTGCTCGACGTGGGTGGCGGACCCGGATACTTCGCGGCGGCCTTCGCCGGCGCCGGGGTGCGCTACATCGGCGTCGAACCCGACCCCGCCGAGATGCACGCGGCGGGACCGGCTTTCCAGCGCAGCACCGGCACCTTCGTGCGCGCGTCGGGCATGGCGCTGCCGTTCGCCGACGACTCGGTCGACATCTGCCTGTCGTCCAACGTCGCCGAGCATGTGCCGCGGCCCTGGCAACTCGGCAACGAGATGCTGCGGGTGACCCGGCCGGGTGGACTGGTGGTGCTGTCCTACACCGTGTGGCTGGGCCCGTTCGGCGGTCACGAGATGGGCCTGACCCATTACCTCGGCGGCGCCCGGGCCGCCGCCCGATACGCCCGCAAACACGGCCATCCGGCCAAGAACAACTACGGGTCGTCGTTATTCGCGGTGTCCGCCGCCGACGGCCTGCAATGGGCGGCCGACACCGGCGCGGCCGTCGCGACTTTCCCGCGCTACCACCCACGATGGGCCTGGTGGGTGACATCGGTACCGGTGTTGCGGGAGTTCGTCGCGAGCAATCTGGTGCTGGTCCTCCGAGCGCACTAATGGAACATGTTCTCGTTTTGCGCCGTCTTGGGTATGGTGGCGACTGTGACCAACGCGACAACCGCTACGACGGAGTACGACAAGCTTTTCATCGGGGGCAAGTGGACCGAGCCGGCGACCGCTGAAGTGATCGAGGTGCACTGCCCGGCCACCGGCGAGTACGTCGGCAAGGTGCCATTGGCGACGGCGGCCGACGTCGACGCCGCAGTCGCCGCGGCCCGCGCGGCCTTCGACAACGGCCCGTGGCCCACCACCCCGCCGCAGGAACGCGCGGCCGTCATCGCCAAGGCGCAGCAACTGCTCGAGGAGCGCAAGGAGTTGTTCGCCAAGCTCCTTGCCGACGAGACGGGTCAGCCGCCGATGACCATCGAGACCATGCACTGGATGGGGTCGATGGGCGCGATGAGTTTCTTCGCCGGCCCGGCCGCCGACCAGGTCACGTGGCGGGAGGTGCGGACCGGCTCCTACGGGCAGACCATCGTGCACCGCGAGCCGATCGGCGTGGTCGCCGCAATCGTGGCGTGGAATGTGCCGCTGTTCCTGGCGATCAACAAGCTGGGCCCGGCGCTGCTGGCCGGCTGCACCGTGGTGCTCAAGCCGGCCGCCGAAACGCCGCTGACCGCCAATGCCCTGGCGGAGGTGTTCGCCGACGCCGGCCTGCCCGAAGGCGTGCTGTCGGTGGTACCCGGCGGCGTCGAAACCGGTCAGGCGCTCACCTCCAACCCCGACGTGGACCTGTTCACCTTCACCGGCAGCTCGGCCGTCGGCAAGGAGATCGGCAAGCGCGCCGCGGACCTGCTCAAGCCGTGCACGCTGGAATTGGGCGGGAAGTCGGCGGCCATCGTCCTGGAGGACGTCGACCTGGCCGCTGCCGTCCCGATGATGGTCTTCTCCGGAATCATGAACACCGGTCAGGCCTGCGTGGGACAGACCCGGATCCTGGCGCCCCGCTCGCGTTACGACGAGATCGTCGACGCGGTCAGCAACTTTGTGCAGGCCCTGCCCGTCGGCCCGCCGTCGGACCCGACCGCGCAGATCGGCTCGCTGATCTCGGAGAAGCAGCGCGCCCGGGTGGAGAGCTACATCGCCAAGGGCAAGGAAGAGGGCGCCCGGCTGGTGTGCGGCGGTGGCCGTCCGGAAGGTCTGGACAACGGATTCTTCGTGCAGCCGACAGTTTTCGCCGACGTCGACAACAAGATGACGATCGCCCAGGAGGAGATCTTCGGGCCGGTGCTGAGCATCATTCCCTACGACACCGAAGACGACGCGGTCAAGATCGCCAACGACTCGGTGTACGGACTGGCCGGCAGTGTGTGGACGTCGGACATCCCCAAGGGCATCGAGATCTCGGAGAAGATTCGCACCGGCACCTACGCCATCAACTGGTACGCCTTCGACCCCTGCTGTCCCTTCGGCGGGTACAAGAACTCCGGCATCGGCCGGGAGAACGGGCCCGAGGGCGTCGAGCACTTCACCCAGCAGAAGAGCGTGCTGATGCCAATGGGGTACACGGTCGAGTAACCGGGCGTATTGCGCCGAGTGTGAACTACGCTGCGCGACAGGCCGAATGGACGTCGTGAGGTTCACGGTCGGCGGTATCAGACGTTCCGCTAGCCACCCTGAAAACGCGCCTCGCGGCGCTCGATGAACGACTGCACACCCTCGGCGGCGTCCGCGCTGGCGAACAGTTCGGTGACGGCTGGACGCAAGCGTTCGATCGCGGCGCCCTCCCCCTGGGCCCGGGCCAGCTGCGCAGAGGCGAGGGTTGCCCGCACCCCCAGCGGCGCCGCGCGCTCGGCGATGGTCTGGGCGATCTCGCGAGCCCGGGTCAGCGCGGCCGCGGCGTCGTCGGCAACCTCCTGAACCAGCCCGATGCGGTGTGCCTCGGCGGCGTCGAACTCGTCGCCGGTGAGCAACCAGCGCATTGCATTGCCCCAGCCGGCATCCCGGGGCAACCGGATGGTCGCACCGCCGAACGGGTAGATACCGCGCTGAACTTCCAGCTGCGTGAAGCGGGTGCCGGCCGCGGCGATGCGGATGTCGGCGGCCAGCAACAGTTCGATGCCCAGGGTCATGCACCAACCGTGTGCGGCGGCGACCAGCGGCGTGGTCCAAGGGCCGTCCAGCCGCCACGGGTCGCGACCGTCCGGGGGCATGGGCGACTCTCCCGCCGCAATCCCGGGGCCGACGTCGACGAGGTCCAGACCGGCGGTGAAATGGTCGCCGTGCGCGAACAGCACCCCGGCGCGCAACTCGTCGTCGGATTCCAGCAGCGCATAGGCGCGGGACAGGTCGGCCAGCATCGTCCGGTCGAAGGAGTTGCGCTTGTGCGGGCGGTTCAGGCCGATCAGCAGCACATGGCCGTCGCGCTCGAGGGACACTGTGTCGTTCGTCATGGGGCCAGTGAAACGCAGTCCGTTGAATTATGCAAGATAGCATAATTTCGGGACCACAAGTATTGCGATCACTCTGCCTGGTACTCGGAGGTGGTGAGGTAAACCCAGGCCTGCTCGGTACTTAGCTGGCTTAGCTTGCCTCCCTGACACGTGTCTTATATGCTCACTCGCATAGTCATGGGCCGGTGGACCCGGTCCATGGCTGCACCACCCAAGCCGGGAGAAGTTATGTGGATCATCGAACTCAACGTCGCCGGCTACCGGTTCACCCGCGAAGTCCCTGACCCGCGCCGCCGGCAGTTCCGGGTCAGCCCCCGGGCGTTGCACTGGCCGGCAGTCCGGCACTCGCGCGCCGCATGACCCGTACCGAGGAGCAGACCGCAATGGATCCGCAGCCCGCCAAGCGGGGCGGCACCCGGAACAACATGCTGGTCAGTGCCGCACAGGTGATGCGCGAGCGTGGCGCCGCCGGAGTGACCATCGATGCGGTG
This sequence comes from Mycobacterium sp. NGS61, assembly GCF_059812325.1. Taxonomy (NCBI): domain Bacteria; kingdom Bacillati; phylum Actinomycetota; class Actinomycetes; order Mycobacteriales; family Mycobacteriaceae; genus Mycobacterium; species Mycobacterium sp. NGS61. The sequence continues at coordinate 92,406 of NZ_JCALCL010000015.1, read as the reverse complement.
CTGGCCCGCAGCGGTGCCCCGCGCGGCTCGGTGTACTACCACTTCCCCCAGGGCCGCAATCAGTTGCTGACCGAGGCGTTGCGGTACGCGGGCGACACCATCACCGCGACCATCGACCGCGCCGTCGACCGGGGCGGCCGGGCGCTGCTGCGCGAGTTCGTCGAGTTATGGGAAAACCTGTTGACCGAGGGTGATTTCCACGCCGGCTGCCCGGTGGTGGCTGCCGCGATCGGCTCGGCCGACGATGAACTGCAGCTCGCCGACGAGGCCGGCGTGATCATGGGCCGCTGGTGCACCGCGCTGACGCGCGCCTTCGTGACCGACGGCTTCGACGACAACGACGCGGCCTCGCTGGCCGTGACGTCCATCTCCGCACTCGAAGGCGCCATCGTGCTGTGCCGCTCGACGCGCAGCGTCGCACCGCTGCGCGAGGTCGGCGGCCAGCTGGAATTCCTGGTCAAGGCACGGGAATTCGTCCGCCGTAACGGGCTGGCCGAGCGACCGTAGTCAGTCGCTGGCGGGCAGCGGCTTGACCTCTTTGAGCGACAGCTTCGTCTCACCCACGCTGAGGCTGCCCTTGCCGGGCTTGGTCACCAGGACTTCGGCGCCCGTCTCGTCGACGTAGCGCTTGCCCATCACACTGCCGTCGGCAAAGGCGGGGTCGATCTCACCCGAGCGCTCGGCGCCCATCTCCACCATCGGCGCTCCGCCGCAGCGCAGGTCGTCGAGGCTGTCGGCGCTGCGGACGACGATGATTTGGGTGTCGCACACCTGGCTGGCCAGGCGGGTTCCGTTCTTGATCATGATTGCATCCCTGCTAGGTGTTCGATGATCTCCCGGCGAAGCACTTTGCCGGTGGCGGTGGTTGGCAGCTCGTCGCGAAACACTACTCGGTCCGGAGTGCGCGACCCCCGCAAACTCTTTCGGACAAATTCACGCAGTTCCTCGGGGTCGGGATCGACATCGTCACGCGGCACCACCACGGCGACGATCGCCTGGCCCCACTGCGCATCCTCGACACCGACCACCGCCACGTCACGCACGTGCGGATGCTCGATCAGCACCTCTTCTAACTCGGCCGGCGCGATGTTCTCGCCGCCGCGGATGATGGTGTCGTCGCTACGGCCGCCGATGAACAGGAATCCCTCTTCGTCGAGGGTGGCGATGTCCTTGGTCGGGAACCAGCCGTTTTCATCGAGCACCGAACCGATGCCGGTGTAGCGTCCGGACACCTGCTCGCCGCGCACGAACAGCTCGCCGGTCTGCCCGGGTCCCAGCACGGTGCCGGCCTCGTCGCGGATCTCCACCTCGATGCCCGGCACCGGCCGGCCCACCGAACCCAGCCGCTTCACCGCGGCGGCATCCGCGGCCGCCAGTGCCGCACGGTGGTCGTCGGGGGTGAGCACCGCAATCGTCGAGCTGGTCTCGGTCAGGCCGTAGGCGTTGACGAATCCGACGTCCGGCAACAGCTCGAGGGCGCGGCGGACCAGCGGCAGGCCCACCTTGGAACCGCCGTAAGCCAGGTTGCGCAACGCGGGCAGCTTGTGGTCACCGGCCTCCAGCACCGTCACGATGCGGTCCAGCATGGTGGGCACCACGGTTGCGGTGGTGACCTGTTCCGCGTTGGCCAGCCGCACCCACTCGTGGGCGTCGAAGTTGGGCAGATACACCATCTTGCGGCCGGCGTACAGGTTGGACAGCGCCGCCCCGACCCCGGCGACGTGGTAGGGCGGCACGCAGATCAGCGCGGCGTCGTCCGGCCCGGCCGACTCGAATTCCACCGTGCCGGTGACGTAGCTGGTCAGGTTGTTGTGGGTGAGTTCGACGGCCTTGGGCGCCGAGGTGGTGCCCGAGGTGAACAGCACGATCGCCACCGAGTCCGGGTCGGGGAACTCCGCTGCCGGTTCGGCGGTACGGGCCGCGGTCAAAAACTCCTCGGACGACATCACCCGGCGATCGCCGCCGCCGAGTGCGTCCCGGTAGCGTTCGTCGACGACCACCAACGGGTCCGGCAGGCGGTCGAGCAGGGCGCCGATCCCCTCGGCCGACAATCGGTAATTGATCGGCGTGAAGGTCAGACCCGCACGCGCGCTCGCGAAGATCAGGATCGGCAGCAGCGCCCCGCCGGTCCCGACGTAGGCGACGTGCCGGGCGCCCGAGGCCGCGATCACCCCCGCCCCGCCGTCGGCGAGGTCGCTGAGTTCCCGGGTGCTCAGCCGCAGTTCCTCGGAGATGACAGCCGTGCGGTCAGGGTTGCTCGACGCAGCCATCTCGAGAAGCAACGAAACGCTCATCCGCGATCCTTCTGGGAACCCTGCCCTTTACAAATTCTGCCGACAGTGTAACCCATCGCGGGGCCGGTCCCGCCCGCCGGGGCGGGCCGCCGCTTAGCTGCGCCGCAGCCCCGCGCGCATACATCCGTAGAATTCCGGGCAACCAGAGAGTAGCTGCGCCACACCGAGTCCACCGATCCCGAATGCGCATCCCATGCCCCCGATCACCTCGAAAGCCACTGCGGCCGAATCGGCGCGGGTGCGCGCCGTCGAGCGCTACCGACTGCTGGATTCGGCGCATGACCAGGTTCTCTCGCGGGTGGTGCGGCTGGCCGCGGAGTTCTGTTCGGCGCCGATGGCCGTCGTCTCGATCGTCGGGCGCGACCGCATCCGGTTCGTGGCCAGTCACGGGTTCGACGTGGACCTGCCCACCGTCAGCCGCAACGACGGCCTGTTCGGGTCGGCGGTCCTGAGCGACGCACCCCACGTCGTGCGGGATGTGCGCGCCGACCCCGGGACCCGGGACAACAGCTTGGTGACCGAACACCGCATCGGCTGCTATGCGGGCGCACCGATCGTGACCAGCGACGGGCATCGGCTGGGGGCGGTGGCCGTCCTGGACAACGACCCGTGCACCGCGACCGACGCTCAACTGGCCACCCTGACCGATCTCGCCGCCATCGTCGCCGAGCAGTTGGACCTGCGGGTTTCGGCACGCACCGCGCTGCGCGCGGAACGACAGCTGCGCGGCGTGGCCGAGGACGACCGCGACGAGGCCCGGCGCGACCGCGACGACGCGCAGTCAGACCGCGACGAGGCGGTGCGCGACCGCAATATCGCCGAGCACGATCGTGACCTGATCGCCCAGTACGCCACGGTGCTGCAGCGCACGCTGCTGCCGCCCTCGTTGCCTTACATCGACGGCCTGACCGTGGCCTCGCACTACCATCCGGCCTCTTCGCGTCAGGTGGGCGGCGACTTCTACGACGTATTCGCGGTCGGGAGCAACCGGTGGGCGTTCTTCATCGGCGACGTCGAAGGCCACGGCGCGGAGGCCGCGGTGGTGACGTCGCTGATCCGCTACACGCTGCGATCCGCCGCGCTGCACTACGACAACCCCATCGATGTGCTCGTCGAACTCAACTCGGTATTGCTGCGCGAGGTGGAACCGCGCCGATTCTGCACAGTGCTGTTCGGGATCCTGGAGCCGCGCAGCGACGGCCCCGGGTTCGGGGTCACCATCGCCACCGGCGGTCATCAGCCGGCGCTGCTGGCTGACGCCGCCAGCGGCACCGTCGAGCAGATCCGCCCCAGCCACGGCATGCTGGTGGGCCTCATCCCGGGTGCGTCATTCGACGCATGCAGCCTGCGCTTGCTGCCGGGTCAGACGCTGATCTGCTACACCGACGGCATCGTGGAGTCGCGGCGCGCCGAGATCACGTTCGACGAGGACAGGCTGGCCGCATTCGTCACCGAACGCACCACCCTGGGGGCCGCCGCGCTGATCGACGACCTCGTCGCGTTGATACCCAAGCTCAGTCCCGACGACGACATCGCGCTGCTGGCGCTGGGCATCGCCCGGTAGCCGGCCTCAGGTGCCGGTCCAGCGCGCCGGGCGCTTCTCGGCGAACGCGATCGCACCTTCCTTGGCGTCGTTGGAGGCGAACACCGGGCCCAGGATCTTGGTCTGTTCGGCGAACATGGTGTCGCGGCTCCAGCCCCGGGACTCGACGATGATCTTCTTACTGGCCGCCACCGCCAGCGGGCCGTTGGCGGCGATCTTGCCGGCCAGCTCGAGAGCGACATCCAGCGCCTTACCCGGTTCGGCCAACGCGGTGACCAGACCGATCTGGTGTGCGCGCTCGGCGGACAGGTTGTCCCCGGTGAGCGCCAACTCCATCGCGATGGCGTACGGGATGCGTTCGGGCAGCCGCAGCAATCCCCCGCCGCCGGCCACCAGGCCGCGCTTGACCTCCGGGATGCCGAATGCCGAATCCTTTGCTGCCACAATCAGATCCGTGGCCAGCGCCAGCTCGGTGCCGCCAGCCAGTGCATAGCCCTCGACCGCCGCGATCAACGGCTTGTCCGGTGGACGCTCGGTGAAGCCCATCCCGCGGCCCTCGACGATGGGCAGTTCACCGCGGGCGAACGCCTTGAGGTCCATGCCCGCGCAGAACGAGCCACCGGCTCCGGTCAGGATGGCCACCGACAGCCCGGCGTCTCCGTCGAGACGGTCCATGGCGTCGGCCAGACCGTGGGCCACCGCGGAATTGACGGCGTTCTTGGCCCGGGGGCGATTGATGGTGATGATCAGGATGCGGTCGCGTTGTTCGACCAGAACTTCGGGTTCGTTAGCTTCGTCGCTCACAGTCCAGATGGTAGCTGTCGGGCCGCGTGACGAACCGCCCGGTGCGTGTAACGTTGACCGACCCTGTCGATCAGGCCTGCGCCATGGCCTCCGGGACCACGGTGAGCTCTCCGGAAATCCCTGCGGCCCGGCGTATTTCGACGAATTCGGCGATCATCGCCGCGGTCACTTCGTGCGGGTCTTTCAGTGTCGCGCCGTCGGACAGCACCGAGATGTTGAGCTGGTCGACGTAGCTCCACACCGTGATGTTCAGGCCGCTGCCGGCGGTCAGCGGACCCACCGAGTAGATCTCGGTGACCAGCGCGCCGCCCACCCGGCCGCGGGTGCGGGGCCCGGGCACGTTGGAGATGTTGAGGTTGAGGACCTTGTTCTGCCCGTCGCGGCTGGACAACCACCGGAACATGGCTTCGGTCGCCGTGGGGGGCCAGTAGGCCGCCCACCGGCTGATCAACTCCGGGCCCAGCAACTGGTGGCTCTCCTTGGCCGAGACGGCGTTGTCGTGAGCGGCCCGCACCCGCTCCAGCGGGTCGTCCAGGTCGGTCGGCAGCACGACCATCATCCCGCTGAAGTGGTTGCCGGAAATGCGTTCCGGGGAGAAGTCGTAGCTGACCGGGACCGACGCCAGCAACGGCTCGGCCTTGCCGTCGTAGCGCAGCAGCAGGCTGTGCAGGGCTCCGCTGGACATGGCCAGCACCATGTCGTTGATCGTGGCGCCCAGCTTCTTGCCGGTCTCCTTGACGTCGGCCAGCGCCAGGGTGGCGGTGGCGAACCGGCGTTCCGGGGTGATCTTGTGGTTCATGAACGACGGCGGCGGGTCGATCGGGCGGGTGAGCTTCGGGGAGAACTTGTAGGAACTGCTGCGCACCCGTCGGACACCTTGTGCGGTGTAGGCGAACGTGCCGGGGATGCGCTTGATGTGCCGCATGTGGTCGACGAACGCCGCGCTCATCAGCTCTCGCTTGCTAGGCGCGGGATCGGTTGTGTACGAAGCGGTTTGCGGTGTCGGCATGAGATCCATGCCGTGCGCCATCAGATTGGCCGAGGCGACACCGTCGGCCAGCGCGTGGTGGATCTTGAGCACCACCGCTATCCGGTCGTTGGCCAGTCCCTCGACGAAGTACATCTCCCACAGCGGGTGCGCGCGATCCAGGGGGGTGCTGGCGATCTCACCGATCGCCTCGTCGAGTTCCCGACGGCCGCCCGGGGCAGCCAGCTGCCAGGGCCGGACGTGGTACTCGAAGTCGACGTCGCAGTTCTCCCGCCACATCGGGTGGTGGAACTTGAACGGGACGTCGATCAGCTGGTAACCCAGCGGGACCAGCTTGTCCATCCGGCCGGCGATGACCTGACGGAACGCGTCGATGGTGAAACCGCGGCTGGCCTCGTCGAGCTCGATGATCGCCACCTTGATGGTGTGCATGTGCACGTTCGGCGTCTCGCTGTACAGCAGCACCGCGTCCCAGCCGGTGAGCCGCTTCACCGCAATCCCCTACCCATCACGCGACCCTAGCGCGATCAGATGACCTCTTGGGCGAACTGCGTGCGGGTGCGGTGCACCTGGTTGAGGAACAACGCCGTCGCGTGGGCCATCGCGCCCGCGCGGGGACCGTCGAGCATGTCGAAGCCGTGGCCGGCACCCGGCAACTCCACGTAGTTGACCGCCGCGGTCGAGACCGAACGCAACCGTTCGACGAAACTGCGCGCCTGATCGACCGGGATCACGTTGTCCCCGCTGCCGTGAATCACCAAGAACGGCGGCGCATTTCGATGTACGCGCGCGATCGGCGAGGCGTCCCGGAAGATCTCGGGATGCCGGGCGATGGATTTCTGGACCACCACCCGCTCCAGGAACTGCACGAACCGATCCCGCTCGGGGGTGGAGCGGTCCTCCCAGCAGTAGCGGCCGTAGATTCCGACCACCGCGTCCACCGAGCTGTCCGCGCCCTCGGGCAGCTTGGCGTCCAGCGTGGCGTCGTTGGGGGTGAGGCCGGCCAGCGCGGCCAGGTGCCCACCGGCCGAACAACCCGCCACCGCGATGAAATCGCGGTCGCCACCGAATTTGTCGACGTTGGCCCGTGCCCATGCGATCGCGGTCTTCACGTCGGTGATGTGCCGTGGCCACCGGTTGTGCGGCGAGACCCGATAGTTGACGGCCAGGCACACCCAGCCCTGCTCGGCCAGTCGTGACATCAGGGCGGTCCCCTGCATGGTGGTGCTGCCGTGCACCCACGCACCACCGGGCAGGAACACCAGCACCGGCGCGTTGGCGGGCAGATCCTTGCGACGCCACACGTCGAGCATCTGCGCGGGGTGGTCGCCGTAGTGCACACCGCGGCGGTGCAGGTACTTGCTGCCACGCAGGGCCGCCCAGAACGGCGGTGTCCGGTCGGCGGCGGGCCAGTCCAGGTCCAGTTCGGCAGCTGAGACCGTGCCGCGCAGTGCGGCAATGGACACCTCGTTGGTGCTTTCCCGGTCCCGGCGGCGCGTCTCGCCGCTGCCGGGGGCGAACCGGCCCTTCGCCGACGTCGACATCAGTTCCGGCGCGATCCGGATGCCCCACACACTCATGGCGGCCATGGTGCCCAAGGGTTCCAACCGCTTGCCGATGATCGGGAGAGCGGCACCGGCTCTGCTCATCGCCAACAGGTAGTCGGCCGGACCGGCGCGCAACAACCGCTTGACGCAAGATTTGGACTGTCCAGTCGCCGTCATGCAGGGCACTGTACCCCTACCCGCGGGTAATAATCGTTCAACTGTGTGCGGTATTGGCCGGGTGGCTCGGGAAATTCGGTAGCCGCATTTGCTGCTCGGGTATTCATAGCTTTCCACGACTGTTTCGCCGTTAGCTGTCGGGTGTCGTGGCGCCGCCGAAAAAGTCCCGCTGCCGGGTCACCGGGACGACCGGCGGCCGGGGCGGCCGATCGTGTGGTGAATATCGCTGTGCCACAGCTGATTTCAATGTTCCGCAGACCCCTGCGGTGCCTGATCGGGGGTGCAGGGATACTGAATCGATGGTCGATGCCGTCCACCCTGATCTGCGCCGGCTGGCGCGCGTTGCGCCCAAGAGATTGGTCGGCCCCCGGACATTGCCGTTGATGCGCGTCGCTATGGGGTTGCGGACCAGGCTGGGCCGCGCCCCGAAGGGCGTCGAGGTGTTGACCCTGCCGTCGGGGGCGGGTGTGCGGCTCTACCGTCCGGCCGGCACCACCGAGCCGGGGCCGGCGTTGCTGTGGATTCACGGCGGCGGCTATGTGCTGGGTTCGGCGCAACAGGACGACCTGCTGTGCCTGGGATTCAGCAAGCGGTTGGGCATCACCGTGGCGTCGGTCGAGCACCGGCTCGCACCCGAACATCCCTATCCCGCGCCCCTGGAGGACTGCTATTCGGTGCTGGCCTGGCTGGCCGGACTTCCCGCAGTGCAGGCCGACCGGGTGGCGATCGGCGGCGCCAGCGCCGGCGGCGGTCTGGCAGCGGCGTTGGCGCTGCTGGCCCGCGATCGCGGCGAGATCACGCCGGCTTTCCAGCTGCTGGTCTACCCGATGGTCGACGACCGCAGCGCGGCGGCGCCGGCCGACCCCGATCACCGGTTGTGGGACCCGGTAGCCAACCGGTTCGGCTGGACCGCCTATCTGGGCGGTGCGGATCCGGCGGTCGCGGTCCCCGCCCGACGCGCGGACCTGCGCGGGCTGCCTCCGGCGTGGATCGGCGTCGGGACCCACGACCTGTTTCACGACGAGGACGTCGAATACGCGCGCCGGCTCACCGAGGCCGGGGTGCCGTGCCAGCTGGAGCGCATCCCGGGTGCATTCCACGGTTTCGACCTGGTGGCACCCAAAGTCACAGTGTCTCAACAGTTCTTCGCCATGCAATGCGACGCGCTGCGCGCAGCGCTGACCCCGTGATCACATCGCGAAGTAGACCAGCTCACCCCTGATCAAGGTGGCCGCCACCAGGGCGGCATCCAGTTCGGCCAGTGCGACCGCGGGCGGCTCGGACAGCACGCACAGATCCCCCGGCTCGCCGATCTCCACCGTCCGCGGCCGGTCCGGCCGATCCGGCCAGCCCAGGAACATCGTCAAAGCAGTTCTGGGCGAGACACATTCGGCGGCGTTGAGCACCGCGCCGCTAGGGGTGGTGCGCGACACGGCGGCCCGCATCGCCGCCCACGGGTCGCCGCTGCCGAACGGCATATCGGTGGACAACGCCACCGGGATATCGGCGTCGAGCAATGAGGCGACCCGCCAGAGTTGGTCGTGCTCGTCGGCGGGGACATCGGTCAGGTACTGGTCCCCGCGCTCGGCAACGAAATTCGGTTGCGTCACCACTGTGATGCCCAATTCGGCCAGATCGGACAGGGTGTCGCCCGGGACGACGGCGGCGTGCTCGATGCGGTCGAACGGATGGCCGCCGGCGGCCCGCAGCGCCGCGATCGTCACCACCAGTTGCGCCGCCGTCACGCAATGCACAGCCACCGGCTGGCCGAACCCGTGCCGCTCACTGATCCACTCCGCCAATGCATTCAGATCAAGCCGGTCATCGTGCAGGATCTTCTTACCGGGCGAGAGCAGGCGCACCCCGGGCCGGAACTCGCCGTTTCGGTGCGCCATCATCAGCGAGATCAGGTCGCCCGCATCGATGTCCGGGGTGGCGTCGGTGACCCCGGTGACTCCGCGCGCGACGATCCGCCTGCTCAGTTCGGCCAGGTCGGTTTCGCGGCGCTGCAGGGCCTGTGCCCACGGATCGGCGCTGCGCAACCGGCCGTCGGGGTGGGCGGCCAAGCCCACCCGGCCGAGCGCTGCGGAGTTGAGTACCCACAGCGCGCCGCTGCGGTGCTGGATACGCAGCGGAACGTGGGCCAGCACCGCATCCAACGTGGCCCGATTCAGTTCCCCGGCAACCGATTCGTGGTATCCGACGGCACGTATCCACCCGTCGGGTCCCGGGACGGCAGTCGACAACGCTTGTGCCAGTTGTTCTTTGGTGTGCACGGCGGGTGGCCCCACGGACAGCGAATCCAATGCCGATGCGGCCGAACGCAAGTGCACGTGATGGTCATGCAGTCCGGGCAAGACGGTGCCACCGCCGGCGTCGAGCACCCCCTCGCCCGCGCGCGGCGATAACTCCCGGCCCACCTGTTCGATTCGCGCGCTAACCCGGATATCGACCGTGCGCCCGTCGAGCAACGCCGCCCTGCGGATCAACATGGCAGCCTCAGCATGTGCGCCGCAGCCTCTCGGTCACCAGGTGGCGGACAGCCTCGTCGTCGGCACCGAGGGCGGCGGCGGGCTCCGGCACCGTCGGCGCCCGCGGCGGCTCGACCGGGCAGGCCGATCCCGGTGCGCCGGTCGGCAGCGCCGCATACGTCGCGGCGACGGCAGCCATCGAGACGTCGATCAGCTCGCCACCGCCCCGGCGCAGCGATTCGGTCACCACCCGGGCGGCCTCCAGTCCGGTCAGCGGATCGGCGATCGCGTCGCCACAGAACACCGGCCCCCGGCCGACCAGGCCACCGGCCACCGCGGCGTCGTCTCCGAACGCCGGCCGTCGGGAAGCCGACCCGTGTCCGCAGATCCGCAGCCAGATCCGGCCCACCCGCGGCGCCAGGTCGTCGGGTCCCAATCCGCGGCGGGCCAGCCCGTCGGGCCGTGACCCTTCGATGACGATGTCGGCCGCGGTCAGCAGCTGACGCAGCTCCCTGGTCTGGCGGTCGAAGTCCAGGCAGTAGGACAGCTTGGCGCTGTTGACCCAGTCGAAGAAGACCGGGTGGCCGCCCCGGGTGCCGTCGGGCCGCTGCGGACTCTCGACCTTGACGACGGTGGCGCCGTCGCGGGCCAGCAGTCGTCCGCACAGCGGTCCGGCCCACATCGAGGACAGATCGGCGACCAGCAGCCCCGCCGGCCCGCGTACCGGGCCCCGTGGCGCCGTCCGACGTACCACGGGCGCGGCCGCGGTGGTCTCACCCAGTGCCGCCGCCGGGATGTCGAGCAGTTCGGCCCGCGCGACGATCTCGGTCGTGGGCCGAGTGGCAGCCCATCTTTCCAGGCACGGCCACGGATCGTCGGCGACCTCGTCTGAACACAGCAGCGCAGGGACCGCCGCAACATCGTCGGGACGCGACAGCGTCACGGCGCACCAACCGTCGCGTGCGCCGAGCAGCCGGGTGGCACCGCCGGCCGACACGCGACCGCGGCGGGTCAGGCCCAGCAACGCGGCCCGGCCGCTCAGCAGCGCGGCGGCGTCGGGGGCGATCTGCTGCGCGCGGCCGACCACCGCCGCGCGCGAGAAGTCGGGCGGCCCGTCCGGCGGACCGGTCAGGTAGGCCAGCCCGCTGCTGCCCCACGCCGGGGTCCAATCCGAGGCGGCTTCCGGACTCACCCCTCCATGGTTGCGCGTGTCGCGGCGCCGGTGTGAACGGGCCCAGCGGAGGTGGAACCGACGTGCGGCGCAGCCCCCCATGCCGAAACTATCCGCATCATTAGCAGGTTTTTGACGGAAAGACAGTTTGTTTTGGCCCAAGTCGAGTTATGGTTCGTATCGGCTTTGCCCATCAGCATGACCGGGGGACATGTAAACCACGGCCTCACCAGGTCGTGACCTAGTAAGTGGACGGTTCCCATGTCGTATCTCCTTGCAACAGCGCCGGACCTGCTGACCGCCGCAGCCTCCGACTTGGCCGGCCTCGGCGCCACGCTGGAGTCAGCCAACGCCGCTGCGGCGGCCTCCACCACCAACCTGCTGGCCGCCGCGCAAGACGAGGTGTCCACCGCCATTGCCGCACTGTTCGGCACCCACGGGCAGGCCTACCAGAGCATCAGCACCCAGGCCGCGGCCTTTCAGGCCCAGTTCACCCGGGCGCTGGCTGCGGGCGCGAATTCCTACGCGCTGGCCGAGGCGACCGCCGCAACCCCGTTGCAGCCGCTGCTCGACCTGATCAACTGGCCGACCGAGACGCTGTTCGGCCGACCGATCATCGGCGACGGCGCGAACGGCATCGATGGAACTGGCGCTGCCGGAAAGCCCGGCGGCTACCTGTTCGGTAACGGCGGCCGGGGTGGAACGGGCGCGGCCGGGCAGGCCGGTGGGGCCGGCGGGTCGGCCGGGTTGATCGGACACGGCGGTGCCGGCGGCAGCGGCGGCGCAACGTCGTCCGGCGCGGGCGGAGCCGGCGGCGCGGGCGGAAACGGCGGCTGGCTCTACGGCAGCGGTGGCGCCGGCGGCGCCGGCGGTGCCAATACCGGTGGACTCGGATCCGGCGGGCTCGGCGGACTCGGCGGCAGCGCCCGACTCATCGGCAGCGGCGGGGCCGGCGGGGCCGGCGGGTCGAGCGTGAGCGGGGCCGGCGGGTCCGGCGGCAACGGCGGCAGCTCCGGACTGCTGTGGGGCAACGCCGGATTCGGCGGAAACGGTGGCAGTGCCGGCGCAAACGGCGCCGGCGGCGCCGGGGGTGACGGCGGCAACGCATGGATCCTCGGCACCGCCGGATTCGGCGGTAGTGGCGGTGACTCCGCAGGTCTCGGGGCCGCCGGTGCCGGCGGCGACGGCGGCAACGCGCTGTTCCTGGCCAACGCCGGGTTCGGCGGCAACGGCGGCCACGCCACCGGCATCGGCGCCGGCGGCGCCGGCGGTGTCGGCGGCAACGCCTGGTTGCTGGGCAACGGCGGCTACGGCGGGGCCGGGGGCAGCAGCGCGAGCGCCGGTGGCGGCGCCGGCGGCGCTGGCGGGGCGGCCTGGCTGATCGGCTTCGGTGGCGGCGGCGGTGCGGGTGGCAGCAGCGGCGGTTCGTTCGGCGGGGCCGGCGGGTCCGGTGCCACCGGCGGACTACTCGTCGGGTCCGGCGGCGCCGGTGGTGCCGGTGGCGCCAATCTCGGCGGTCACGGTAACGGCGGTGCCGGTGGCACTGGTGGCACCGCGTGGCTGTTGGGCAACGGTGGCACCGGGGGCGCGGGCGGAACCAGCACTACCGGCGACGGCGGCGACGGCGGCACCGCCGCCAACGGCGGATTCCTGATCGGGTCCGGCGGGGACGGTGGCCACGGCGGGTCGACGACCTTTGCGGCCGGTTCCGCCGGTAGCGCCGGAACCGCGGGCAGTGCGTGGTTGATCGGCAACGGCGGCGATGGCGGCAACGGCGGGAGCGCGCCCACCGGCGGGCTGGCCGCCAACGGTTCCAACGGCGGTAACGCCGGGTTCTTGCTCGGCTGCGGCGGCGACGGCGGCAACGGCGGGGCGGGTGTGGCCGGAATCGGCGACGGCATCGGCGGCGGTGGTGGCAACGCCTGGCTGTTCGGCAGCGGCGGGGACGGCGGCAACGGCGTGATCGGCGGCACCGCCGGCCGGGCCGGGCTGTTGATCGGCTACGGCGGCGACGGCGGCACGGGACGCCCGGGCGCCAACGGCGGTCTGCTGTTCGGCGACGGCGGCGACGGCGGCGACGGCGGCTTCGAAGTGCCGTCCAACGGCGGCAGCGGCGGCCGATCCTGGTTACTCGGTAGCGGTGGTCACGGCGGCGCCGGCAGTTCCGGCGTCGCAGCCGTCGCCGACGGGAACGGCTGGTATGGCGGCAACGGCGGCGACGCCGGGTTCCTCTTCGGCTTCGGCGGCCACGGGGGGACCGGCGGAACCGGGCTGGTCACGGTGCCTGGATCCGGTAATGGCGGTGGTGGTGGCGCCGGTGGTGACGCCGGGTGGATCTGGGGCCGCGGCGGTGCCGGCGGCCATGGCGGTGGCGGCGGTACGGGCATCGCCGGTGCTGCCGGAGGCATCGGCGGTGCCGGGGGCAACGGCGGCACCGCCGTGCTGCTCGGCAGCGGTGGTGCCGGCGGCAACGGTGGGTCCGGCGGTCTGGCTGGATCCGGCTCGTCGGGCGGAGCCGGAGGCCAGGGCGGAAGTGCCGGTGGCAGCGGCTTCATCTACGGCAACGGTGCAGCGGGCGGCGTCGGTGGCAATGGTGGAGCCGGTGCCGGGGGTGTCGGTGGTCCCGCCGGTGGCGCCGGGGGTGCCGGCGGTCACGGCGCCTCGACCTTCCTGCTCGGCAACGGCGGTGCCGGCGGGGCGGGCGGCTCGGGTGGCAACGGTTCGGGCAACGTCGGCGCGGCCGGTGGCCACGGCGGAGCCGCCGGTAACAGTGGGTTCATCTTCGGTAACGGCGGAATCGGCGGTGGCGGCGGCGCCGGCGGCGAGAACCTGAGCGGCGCTACCGGCGGTCCCGGCGGCGGCGGCGGTACCGGAGGCAGCGCCACCTTCATCGGCAACGGCGGCAACGGTGGCCGCGGGGGTGCCGGGGGTCCGGGCACCCCGGAGGGTGCCGACGGAGCCGGCGGCAGCGGCGGGCGAGGCGGGATCTTCGGCCAGGCCGGCGTCACCGGCTGACAAATTCGAACCGGCAGTCACCACTGTGCCCTAGGAACCGCAGCTATGCCCACGTTAGGCCATTCGACATGGGTCGAGGTGCGGTTAGCATGTCCTTGCAAAACTAACTGGATGTATTTTGGCATTTTTGAGTGAAAGCCAGTTTGTTTTGGCCGAAATCGAGTTATGGTTCGTATCGGCTTTGCCCATCAGCATGACCGGGGGACATGTAAACCACGGCCTCACCAGGTCGTGACCTAGTAAGTGGACGGTTCCCATGTCGTATCTCCTCGCTGCGCCGGACGTGTTGAGCTCCGCGGCTTCCGATCTAGCCGGACTCGGCGCCACGCTGGAGTCGGCAAACGCCGCTGCAGCGGCCTCGACCACCAACCTGCTGGCCGCCGCGCAAGACGAGGTGTCTACCGCCATCGCGGCGCTGTTCGGCACCCACGGGCAGGCCTACCAGAGCATCAGTGCCCAGGCTGCGGCCTTCCACAGCCAGTTCATGCAGAACCTGACGGCCAACGCCGGCTCGTACGCGTGGGCCGAGGCCGCCGGCGCGGCACCGCTCGAGGGACTCGGCGTAGCGGTGCTGGGTGCCATCAACACCCCCACCCAGGTCCTGCTCGGCAGGCCGCTGATCGGTGACGGCGCCAACGGGGCGCAGCCCGGCCAGGCCGGCGGGGACGGCGGCCTGCTGTGGGGCAATGGCGGCGCCGGTGCGGGCGGCGCGGCCGGTCAGGCCGGCGGAGCCGGCGGCAACGCCGGGTTGATCGGACACGGCGGAGTCGGCGGTGCGGGTGGGTCATCGACCACGGCCAACGGTGGCGCCGGCGGGGCCGGTGGCAACGGCGGATGGCTCTACGGCAGTGGCGGCTCCGGCGGCATCGGTGGTGCCAACCTGAACGGACTGGGCACCGGTGGCACCGGGGGTGTGGGCGGTCGGGCCTGGCTGATCGGCGCCGGCGGCACCGGCGGTGCGGCGGGTTGGGGCGCCAACGGTGGCGCTGGCGCGGCCGGCGGCAGCGGCGGATGGTTGTACGGCGACGGTGGTGCCGGCGGCGCCGGTGGCGCCAACACCAGTCCGACCGGTATCGGTGGGACCGGTGGCCGGGGCGGGGACGCCTGGCTGCTCAGCGCCGGTGGTGCCGGTGGGGCCGGTGGCACCGGACCGGGCGGTAGCGGTTTCGGCGGTGTGGGCGGCGACGGCGGCCACGGTGGTCTGCTGGCCGGCGCCGGCGGCGCCGGTGGTACCGGCGGCACCGCGGGCATCGGCGGCACCGGCGGATCCGGTGGCGACGCGGGCTGGCTTTCCGGTGCGTCCGGCGGGGCCGGTGGCATCGGCGGCATCGGCAATACCGGCAGCGGCGGCGTCGGCGGCACCGGTGGGTCCGGTGGTCTGTTCGGTCCGGGTGGGTCGGGCGGCACCGGTGGCACCGGCGCGGCGATCGGTGGCATCGGCGGTCGCGGTGGCCACGCCGGATGGCTGCTGGGCACCGGTGGCGCGGGCGGCAGCGGTGGCACCAGCGGTACCGGCAACGGCGGTGGAACCGGCGGCGCCGGCGGCAACGCCGGCTGGCTGTACGGCAACGGCGGCGTCGGCGGCAACGGTGGCCGGGGTGGCGACGGGCTCGCCGGGATCTCCGGCGGCAATGGCGGTGACGGTGGGGCGGGCGGCCGGGGCGGTCTGCTGTTCAGCGACGGCGGCAACGGCGGCAACGGTGGGACCGGCGGCAGGGGTGGCACCGGCATTCAAGGCAGCAACGGCGCAGACGGGGTCTGGGGCGTCGACTACGGCAACGGAGACGGCGGCGGCCAGAACGGTGGCGGCGGCGGCGTCGGCGCGACCGGCGGTAATGGTGGCAACGGCGGTGCGGCTGGTCGCGGTGGCCTGCTGTTCGGCGAGGACGGCATCCTCGGCCGGGGCGGCAATGGTGGCGACGGCGGCACCGGCGGCGGCGCCGGCAACGGCGGCAACGGTGCGGCCGGCACGCTGGCGAATCCCGACGGCGGTCGGGGCGGCAACGGCGGCAACAACGGTGCCGGCGCCGCAGCCGGCGGCACCGGTGGCTACGGCTCGGTCATCGGCAAGCACGGCGCGGCCGGCACCATGGCCACCGGCACCGGGGGCAACGGCGGCACCGGTGGCGCGGGTTATGACGCATCGACCGGTTCCATCGCCGGCGCCAGTGGCGGCAACGGCGGACACGGTGGTGACGGCGGCAACTACGGCAACGGTGGCGCCGGTGGCGCCGGCGGCAACGCGGCGGCGGGCAAGGCCGGTGCTGATGGCGTCGACCCCGGTGACAGCGGCGGCCACGGTACGGCCGGCGGCTCGGGTGGTGCCGGTGGCTATGGCGGCAAGGGTGGTTCGGTCGCCGGTGCCGGCGGTGTGGGTGGCGCAGGCGGCGACGGTGGCACCGGTGGTTCCGGCGGCAAAGGTGTCAACGGCCAGTCCAGCACCGTCGCCGGTGTCAACGGCGGCGACGGTGGCAACGGCGGCAGTGGTGCCGACGGCGGCAATGGGGGCGCCGGCGGAATGGGTGGCACCGACCATGTGGGCAACGCCGCCAAGGCGGGCGCCAACGGCGTCGGCGGTAACGGCGGCGATGCCGGCGCGGCCGGTACCGGTGGGCGCGGCGCCGACGGCACCGCCGCGCACGTCAACGGTTCCGACGGCGGCAAGGGCGGCGACGCCGGTCTGTCCGGCTTCAAAGGCCTGGGCGGTGACAACGGCGTCAGTACCGTGGTCGACGGCAAAGACGGCCTGGGCGTCAACGGCGGCCGGGGCGGTGACGGCGGTAATGGTGCCGTCGGGGCCGCCGGCAGCCAGGGACTGGGCGCCGGGGCCAGTGGTGGCAATGCCCAAGCCGGTGGCGATGGTGGTGACGGCGGCAAGGGCGGCGCTGCCGGTCGCGCCGGGACCACAGCTGGTAGCGGTGGCACCGGCGGCGGAGGTGGCGAAGGCGGTGAAGGCGGTTCCGGTGTGCGGGGTGCAGATGCGACCGGCACCGACGCCAACGGCGTGGGCAACACCGGCCAGCAGGGTGGCGACGCGGGCAAGGGCGGGGCGGGAGGAACCGGCGGCAAGGGCGGCGCGGCCGGTGACGCAGGCCCCTACGGCGGGTCAGCAGGTACCGCCGGTGCCGGTGGCGCCGGGGGTGACGGTGGCGCTGCGGGGACGGCGGGCGCCGGTGGCCACGGGGCGGCCGGTGCCGACGGACAGACCGGGGTGGACTACGGCACTGGTGCCGGCGACGGTGGCCGGGGCGGTGACGGCGGCAAGGGCGGCAACGGCGCCAGCGGCGGCAACGGCGGGGTCGCGGGCCTCAACGGTGACGGCACCGCGCCCACGGCGGCCAACGGCGCGGGCGCCAAGGGCAGCGATGGCGGTGCCGGCGGCAACGCCGGCGCCGGTGGACGGGGTGTGACCGGGGCGTCGGGCTCCGCCGGGGTGAACCTGGGCGCAGGCGCCGAAGGTGGTAGCGGCGGCGCGGGTGGTCGTGGCGGCGATGGTGGCACTGGCGGGACGGGCGGCTTCAACGGGGGCAGCACCACCAGCCACGCCGCTGACGGCACCGGCGGCCTGGGCGGGCGCGGCGGTAACGCCGGCGTTGCCGGCGACGGTGGCCGCGGCGCGGACGGTACCGCCAGTTACGTCGACGGCGGCAAGGGCGGTGCCGGTGGTGACGCCGGTGCGATCGGCCAGCACGGCACTGGTGGTCTCAACGGTGACGGCAGCGGCCCTGCGGGCAATCTTTCCAACGGCACCGGCGCCAATGGCGGTAAGGGTGGCGACGGCGGTCGGGGTGCCGGCGGCGCCGCGGGCGCCAACGGTCTCAACCCCGGCGACAGCGGTATCGACGGTGGTGCCGGCGGTAAGGGCGGCGACGCCGGCAGCGGTGGTATCGGTCGGGGCGCGGGCTTCACCGGGGGTGCCGCGGGCGCGGCCGGTGCCGGTGGTGACGGTGGGCGCGGTGGTTCCGGCCTCAACGGCAGCACCGGGGTGGCCACCTCGGGTGCGGGTCTGGCCGGCGGTGACGGCGGTAACGCCGGCAGTGGCGGTAGGGGTGGCGACGGCGGTAAGGGCGGCAGCGGCGGCGCGGGCACCGACGGCGCCGGTATCGGCGCTGGCACCGATGGTGGTGCGGCCGGTAAGGGCGGCGATGCCGGCACTGCCGGCAGTGGTGGTGTGGGCGCCTCCGGTCATGACGGCACCGCCGGGCACCGCGACGGCTATGACGGCGGCAACGGCGGCAAGGGCGGTAAGGGCGGCAACGGTGGCAACGGTGGCACCGGTGGCGCAGCGGGAACCGGCAGCAACGCGGCCTCGCTGAAGGCCGGGGTCGACGGTAACGGCGGCGCGGCCAGCAACGGTGGCGCCGGTGGCGCCGCCGGCAGCGGTGGCGCGGGTCAGTCGGGGGCAGCCGGGGTGGCCGGGTCCACCCAGTACGGCACGGCCGGGCAGGGTCAGGCCGGTGCCAACGGTGGAGCTGGTGGCGTCGGCGGCGAGGGCGGCGCCGGCGGTAAGGGCGGCACCGGACTCAGCGCGGGCAGCGACGGCACCGGCGGCCTGGGCGGGCGCGGCGGTAACGCCGGCACTGCCGGCGACGGTGGCCGCGGCGCCGATGGCACGAGCAGTTACCTCGACGGCGGCAAGGGCGGTGCCGGTGGCAACGCCGGCACGGTCGGCGCCCATGGCACCGGCGGCCTCAACGGTGACGGCAGCGGCCCTGCAGGCAACAACGGCGACGGTTTCGGCGCCAATGGTGGCAGGGGTGGCGACGGCGGTCATGGTGCCGAAGGCGCTGTCGGCGCCAACGGCCTCAACCCCGGCGACAGCGGGGCGGCGGGCGCCGCGGGCGGTAAGGGTGGCGAAGGCGGCGCCGGCGGTACTGCCAGCGGTAGCCAGACCCCGGCCGGCCTCACCACCCACGGTGGTGACGGCGGCACCGGCGGAAAGGGCGGCGCCGGCGGTAAGGGCGGCAGCGGCTTGAACGGGGCCAACGGCGCGGCGATCACCGGATCGGGCGGCGACGGTCAGAACGGTGGCAACGCCGGTGCCGGCGGCGCCGGCGGCGACGGTGGCACGGGTGGCAACGCCGGTGGCGGTGGCACCGGCGGCGGCATCGCCGGCAACGCCGGTAGCGGCGGCAACGCCGGTAACGGCGGGGACGCCGGAGCCGCCGGAAAGGGCGGCCTCGGAGCCAACGGTGCGCCCGGCGCGGCCGGCGTCGACGCCTACGGCAATGGTGTGGGCGGCGGCCAAAGCGGTGGCGACGGCGGCAATGGCGGTAACGGCGCCAACGGTGGTGACGGTGGCAAGGGCGGCGCTGCCGGTATCGGCGCCGGCGGCAACGCCGGCGCGTACGGTGACGGCGGCAATGCCAGCAACGGTGCCGTCGGCGGGGCGGCGGGCTCCGGCGGGGGCGGCGTCAAGGGTTCGGTCGGCACCGCAGGCGCCGACCTCTACGGCACCGGTGTCGGCGCCGGTCAGGACGGTGGAAACGGCGGCGACGGCGGCACCGGCGGTAACGGCGGGGCCGGCGGCACCGGTGGAAAGGCGCTCGGCGGCACTGCCAAAGCAGGCACCAACGGCACCAGTGCGGCAGGCGGCATCGGCGGCAATGCCGGCGCGGCAGGCGACGGAGGTCGGGGTGCCAACGGCATCAGCGGCACCGCCTACGCCGATGGCGGCCGGGGTGGCGCGGGCGGCAATGCTGGGCACATCGGGCTGGGTGGTCTCAACGGCAACGGCGTGGGCACTGCCGCGTCGGGCACCGGCGCCAACGGCGGCACCGGCGGCACCGGTGGTGACGGCGCGGCCGGGCTGACCGGTACCAACAACGGCAGCGCCGGGGCCAACGGCTCCGTCGGCGGCGACGGCGGCAACGGCGGCGGCGGTGGCACCGGTGGTATCGGTCGGGGTGCCGGCTTCCACGGCGGCGATGGCGGTGCGGCGGGCACCGGCGGCGCCGGCGGCCTCGGCGGCTCCGGCGTCGACGGCGCCAACGGGACCACCACCGCCGGGGTGGGTAACAACGGTCAGGACGGCGGCGACGCCGGGGCCGGCGGCAGGGGCGGTAAGGGCGGCGACGGCGGCAGTGCCGGCAGCGGCACCGACGGCGCCACCAAGGGCACCGCGACCAACGGCGGGGCGGGCGGCGCAGGTGGTGCCGCGGGCACCGCCGGCAAGGGTGGCCTCGGCGCGACCGGCCACGACGGCACTTCCACCCACCTGGATGGTTATCGAGGCGGCGACGGCGGGGCCGGCGGTGACGGCGCCAACGGTGGTAACGGCGGGGCCGGCGGCAACGCCGGCGGCAACGGCACCAACACCGCGACCGCAGGCACTTACGGCAAGGGCGGCAATGCCTCCAACGGTGGCGCCGGCGGAGCAGCGGGCGCCGGCGGGGCCGGCCTCACCGGCGCCAACGGGGTCGCCGGAACCAATAGCGGCATTGGTGTCAGCGGCGGCAACGGTGGCGATGGCGGCACCGGTGGCGACGGTGGCAAGGGTGGCGTCGCAGGCCAAGACGGCAACGGTGGCACCACCGCGACCAACGGCAAGGGCGGCATCGGTGGCCGGGGTGGTAACTCCGGCACGGCCGGTGACGGCGGCCGCGGTGCCGATGGCGTCGCGGGTACCGCCAACCTCGCCGGTGGTGCGGGCGGTCGCGGCGGTGACGCGGGCGCCATCGGGCTCGGCGGCGACGGCGGTGCGGACGGCGTCGGCACCGGCAACGGCGGCACCGACGGCCCCGGCACCGGCGCCAACGGTGGCAGGGGTGGCGACGGCGGCACCGGCGCGGTGGGTAACGCCGGCAAAGACGGCGTCAATCCGGGCGACAGCGGCACCAATGGCACGACCGGCGGAAACGGCGGCAGTGCCGGTGCCGGCGGTACCGGACGCGGCGCCGGCTTCCACGGTGGCAACGCCGGCACAGCCGGCCGGGGTGGCGACGGTGGTGCCGGTGGATCCGGTGTCACCGGCAGGGACGGTTCCTTCGGCGCCGGTCAGGGCGGCGCCGGATTGATCGGCGGCAACGCGGGCAACGGTGGCAACGCGGGCAACGGCGGCAGCGGCGGCAACGCCGGCGCCGGCACCGACGGGGCCACCGCGGGTACCTCGTCCAGCGGCGCGGCCGGCGGCCGGGGCGGCAACGCCGGCAATGCGGGCAACGGCGGCAACGGCGCCCTCGGACACGACGGCACCGCGGCCCACCCCGATGGCTACACCGGTGGTAACGGCGGCGAAGGCGGCAGGGGCGGCAACGGCGGCAACGGCGGCAACGGCGGCACCGCGGGCATCGGTGGCACCAACATCTCTGCCGGGGGCGCCAAGGGCGCCGGCGGCAACGCCACCAACGGCGGCACCGGTGGGGCGGCCGGCACCGGCGGCAACGGCATCGCCGGCGCCGACGGCCTGGCCGATGTCGACAAGTACGGCACCGGTATCGGCGGCGGCCAGAACGGCGGCAACGGTGGCGACGGCGGGACCGGCGGTGCTGGCGGCGCCGGTGGCACCCGGGGCACGGCAGGCACCATCGGTACCGGGGCTGCCATCAACGGCACCGCGGGCAACGGCGGCAACAGCGGGGCCGGCGGCAACTCCGGGCAGGCCGGCGCCGGTGGCGACGGCGCGAAGGGCACCGCCGCCAACCCCAACGGCGGCAACGGCGGCAAGGGTGGCGACGCGGGCAACATCGGCAAGGGTGGCACCGTCGGCACCGCCGGCACCGGAGGCGTCAACGGCGGCAAGGGCGCCGACGGCATCGGCGCCCACGGCGCTGACGGTGGCGTCGGCGGTGACGGCGCGGCGGGCACGGCCGGCAAGAACGGCGTCAATGCCGGTGACAGCGGCACCAACGGCACGGTCGGCGGCCAGGGCGGTCTCGGCGGTGACGGTGGCACCGGTCGCGGCGCGGGCTTCCACGGTGGCACCGGCGGTGACGGCGGCCAGGGTGGCGCGGGCGGCGACGGTGGCTCCGGGGTGAACGGCGCTGCCGGCACGGTCACCACCGGTGCCGGCAACGACGGGCAGAACGGCGGCAATGCCGGCAGCGGCGGCAACGGCGGCGGCGGCGGCAGGGGTGGCAACGCGGGCGGCACGTCCGACGGCGCCAGCGTGGGCAGCTCGGGTAGCGGCGGCGACGCCGGCAAGGGTGGCGACGCCGGTACCGCCGGTAACGGTGGCGCCGGTGCCATCGGCCACGACGGCTCCTTCCCGGCCGGCAACAACGGCGACGGGTACCGCGGCGGCAACGGTGGCAACGGCGGGACCGGCGGCAACGGCGGCAACGGCGGCACTGGCGGCGCTGCGGGCACCGGGACCGGTGGTACAGCCGGCGCCAACGCCAACGGTGGCAACGCCAGCAATGGCGGCAACGCCGGGCGCCCGGGTGACGGTGGTCACGGAGCCGACGGCACGTCGGCCCACGTCGACGGCGGCCGGGGCGGTGACGGCGGCAACGCCGGTACCGCAGGTAAGGGCGGTACCGGCGGCACGGCCGGCGCCGGCGCCACCGCCGGCACCAACGGCAGCAAGGGTCTTGCGGTCACCGGGGCGGCCGGTAACGGCGGCAACGGCGGGGCGGGCTTCACCTCGACGGCCTCCGGCGCCGACGGCGGCGACGGTGGGGCCGGTGGCGACGGCGGCAACGTCGGCAACGGTGGCAACGGCGGCGACGGCGGCAACGGCGTGATCGGCGACGACGGTGTCAACGGCACTGCCGCAAACCCCAACGGCACCAACGGTCAGGCCGGTGGCAGCGGCGGCGACGGCGGCGCAGGCGGCATCGGCCATGGCGCCGGTAGGCACGGCGGCAACGGCGGTGCCGCAGGCACCGGTGCCGACGGCGGCAGCGGCGGCAGCGGCTGGACCGGACGCGAGGGGCAGTCCGGCGCCGACCTCTACAACAACGGCATTGGAGGCGGCGAGAACGGCGGCAATGGCGGCAGCGGCGCCAACGGTGGCAACGGCGGCAACGGCGGTGTCGGCGGTGCCGGGCTGAACGGCGCCACCAAGGGCAACACCGCTGCCGGCGGTTCGGCCGGAAACGGTGGAAACGCCGGGACACCTGGCGACGGCGGCGACGGTGCCGCAGGCACCGCGAGCTACACCACCGGCGGGGCCGGCGGCAACGGCGGCAGCCCGGGCACGGCGGGCGGCGGTGGCACCGGCGGCAGCGGCTCGACCCTGGGCGCGGACGGCAACGACGGCGCGATGCCGTCCGCCCCGGCAGGCAACGGTGGTCACGGGGGCGTGGGCTACACCGCTACCGAGCACGGCGCTGCGGGCGGCGAGGGCGGCGCCGGTGGTCACGGCGGCACCTACGGCAGCGGCGGCGACGGCGGCGACGGCGGCGACGGCGCCGACGGTCTGGACGGCACCGACGGCATCAGCGGGTCGGCCGACAATGTCAACGGCACCGTGGGCGAGAACGGCGGCAAGGGCGGCAAGGGCGGCATCGGCGGGAACGCCGGCGCCATGATGGGCGACGGCGGCAACGGCGGTAAGGGCGGCGTCGGCGGCTCCGGCGGCGACGGCGGTCACGGCGGGACCGGGGCCGACGGATTCACCCCCGGTGACAACGGTGGGTTGGGCGCCAACGGCGGTCAGACCGGCGGCGCCGGCGCCAGCGGCGGCCACGGTGGCGACGGTGGCGACGGCGGCGCCGGCGGTACCTCGGGGTTGTACGGCTTCAAGGGTGAGCAGGGCGCCGGAGGCGCAGCCGGTGCCGGTGGTGACGGTGGCGACGGTGGAACCGGTGGTTCCGGCGATGACGGCGCCGACGGTGTCACCAACGAGAACGCCTACGGCACTGGTATCGGCGGTGGTCAGGACGGCGGCAACGGCGGCAACGGCGGCGTCGGCGGGGTGGGCGGCAACGGCGGCAAGGGCGGCAGCGGTAGCACCATCGGCGCCGGCGGCAACGCCGGTAACGGTGGTGCCGGCGGGGACGGTGGAGCCCAGGGCGACGGTGGCCACGGCGCCGACGGCACCAAGGCCAACCCGGACGGTGGACGCGGCGGCAGCGGCGGCGACGCCGGTGTCGGCGTCGGCGGCGGCGCGGGCGGCACCGGTGGCACCGGTTCCACCAAGGGTGCCGACGGCAGCCACGGTGGCAGCGGGTCCACGCCGTCGGATATCGGTGGCGACGGTGGTGACGGTGGCGACGGCTACAACCCGACCACCCCCGGTGCGCACGGTGGCAAGGGCGGCGCCGGCGGTGACGGCGGCAATTACGGCAACGGCGGCGACGGCGGTCAGGGCGGCAACGGCGTCGCGGGCGCCACCGGCAACGACGGCAGCGCTACCAGCATCAACGGCACCAACGGCCAGGCCGGTGGTAACGGCGGTGACGGCGGTAAGGGCGGCAACAGCGGCATCTACAACGGCTACGCCGGCACCGGTGGTGACGCCGGCAGCGGCGCCAACGGCGGCACTGGCGGCAACGGCTACAACGTCCCGGGCGGCATCGGCGGCAACGCCGGCAACGGTGGCAACGGCGGTACCGCCGGCCAGGGCGGCGCCGGCGGCGACGGCTTCCTCGGCGGCGGCGACGGCGGCACCGGCGGCAACCCCGGCAAGGGTGGTGCCGCGGGCACGCCCGGCAACAACGGCACCGGTTTGTCCGGTGCGGCTGGTGTGGCCGGTACCGACGGTCAGCTGGTCGCTCCGGGCACCGGCCGCGGTGACGGCGGCGACGGTGGTGACGCCACTGGTGTTCCGGGTGCCCACCAGCAGGGTTACGACGGTGGTGACGGTGGTGACGCCGGTCAGTACGGCGACGGCGGCGACGGCGGCAAGGGCGGCCAGGGCGGCCAGGGCGACACCGGCGCCAACGGCACCTTCCCCACCACCGGCAAGGGCGCCGACGGTGGCACCGGTGGCGTCGGTGGTGACGGTGGCCGGGGTGGCAACGGCGGCTGGGTCAGCGGTAACAGCGGCGACGGCGGCGACGGCGGCACCGGCGGTACCGGTGGTACCGGCGGTAAAGGCGCCACCGGCGACTGGAACTACAACCCCGGCGGCGGCTTCGGCACCGGCGGCGACGGCGGCAACGGCGGCGCGGGTGGCACCGGCGGCCAGGCGGGCGACGCCGGCACGGTCACCAACGGCACCGTTGGTGTCGGCGGCACCGGTGGGCAGGGTGGCACCCCCGGTCTCGGCGGCGCCGGCGGCACCGGCGCGGCGGGCGACGCGACGCACACCACCGGCGGCAAGGGTGGCCACGGCGGCAACACCGGCACCGTCGTGGGCGGCGGTGGCCAGGGCGGCGCCGGCAGTACCCCCGGCGCGAACGGCGCGTCCGGCGTACCGAACCCCAGCACCGGCGGCGGCGCCGGCGGTACCGGTGGCGCCGGTTACTCTCCCACCACCCCGGGCGCCAGCGGCGGCGACGGCGGCCTCGGCGGTGACGGCGGCGATCACGGCAACGGTGGCGCCGGCGGTGCCGGCGGAAACGGGGTGGCCGGCACCAACGGCGTCAACGGGACCGTGCCCGGCGCGAGCGGCACCGACGGTCAGACCGGCGGTTCCGGCGGTGCCGGTGGCGCCGGTGGCAACGGTGGCACCGTGGCCGGCAGCGGTGGCGTCGGCGGGGCCGGCGGCCGGGGTGCCGACGGTGGTGACGGCGGCAAGGGTGTGATCGGCAAGTACGGCGTGGCAGGCACCGACTACGGCCAGGGCGCCGGGATCGGCGGCGGACAAAAGGGTGGCGACGGCGGCAGCGGCGGCAACGGCGGCAACGGCGGTGCGGGCGGCGTCGGTGGCAAGGCCGCGGGCGGCACCGGCGCGGCTGCCGCCGCCGGCGCGACCGGCACCGGCGGCAACGGCGGCGACGCGGGAACCGCCGGCGATGGCGGAGCCGGCGCGAACGGCACCACCCTGCACCGCAACGGCGGCAACGGCGGAGCCGGTGGGGACGCCGGATTCGCCGGCGCGGCCGGCAACAACGGCGGCCTCCCCGGCACCCCGGTGATCGCGCCCAACGGCAACGGTGGGCACGGCGGCAACGGTTACCACCCGTTCACCCCGGGCAACAATGGCGGAACCGGCGGTAACGGTGGCGACGGTGGCCGGATCGGCAACGGCGGCAACGGCGGCAACGGTGGCAACGGCGTGTCCGCCACGGTCGCCGGCACCAATGCGACCGCCTACGGCGGCAGCGGCACCGCTGGCGACACCGGGGGCGCCGGTGGCGCCGGCGGCCACGGCGGCAGTGGTGGCGCGGACGCCGGCAACGGTGGCACCGGCGGTACCGGCGGCAACGGCGGCAACGGCACCGCGGGTGGCAACGGCAAGCTGGGCCTGGCCGGTGTCGCCGACACCGACCAGTACGGCACCGGCGTCGGCGGCGGTCAGGACGGCGGCAACGGCGGGGCCGGCGGCAACGGCGGGGCCGGTGGCAACGGCGGCAACGGTGGCGCGGCACCCAACGGCGTCGTCGGCAGCGGCGGCAAGGGCGGCAACTCCGGGAACGGCGCGAACGGCGGCACCCCCGGCGACGGCGGCAACGGCGCCAACGGCACCGTGACCAACCCCGACGGCGGCAACGGCGGCAACGGCGGCACCGCCTACGTGGGCCAGCACGGCACCATCGGTGCCGGCGGGTTCGACGGGAACGGTGCCAGCCAGGCCGCCAACGGCAACCCCGGCACCGATGGGCTCCCGCTGGGCACCGTGGGTAACGGTGGCAACGGCGGCGCGGGTTATGACGCATCCACCGGGACCGTCCCCGGGGCCGACGGCGGCAACGGCGGCCGCGGCGGCAACGGCGGCACGTACGGCGACGGTGGCAACGGCGGGGCCGGCGGCCACGCCGCCGACGGCACCAACGGCCTAGCCGGAACCGGTCCGGGCGCCTCCGGCACCAGCGGAACGCCCGGCGGCAAGGGCGGCGCCGGCGGCGGCGGTGGCAACGGCGGCACCATCTCCGGTGACAGCGGCAACGGCGGCAGCGGCGGCAACGGCGGTGATGGCGGTAACGGCGGCAGCGGCATCGACGGTGGCGCCGGCCAGGCCGGCGGCAACGGCGGCAGCGGCATGGACGGTGGCGCGGGCGGGGCCGGCGGCAATGCCGGCACCGTGACCTCGGGCACCCAGGGCTTCGGTGGCTCGGGTGGCAACGGCGGTAACGCCGGGACTCCGGGTGACGGTGGCAAAGGTGGGGACTCCACCAGCGCCGGCGTCTCCGGCGGCCGGGGTGGCGACGGCGGCGACGCCGGAACCGCGGGCGCTGCTGGAGCCGCCGGCACCGGCCAGACCGGACCGGGCGCCGGCACCGCCGGCACCCCGGGCACCGCAGTGACCACGCCGGCCGGCAATGGCGGCGAGGGTGGCAAGGGCTTCAGCCCGACCGACCCGGGCGCCAGCGGCACGCGTGGCGGCGACGGGGGTAACGGCGGCAACGTCGGCAACGGTGGCAAGGGTGGTGACGGCGGCAACGGCGTCGCCGGAGCGGCCGGCCCCAATGGCTCCGGTCCAGGCGGAAACGGCAACCCGGGCATGACCGGCGGCTCCGGTGGGGCCGGCGGTAATGGTGGTAACGGCGGCTCGATCTCCGGTGCTGCCGGAGTCGGCGGCAACGGTGGTAGCGGCGCCAACGGCGGTCAGGGCGGCAACGGCGTGGCCGGTGGTACCGCTCAGGCCGGTGGCCGGGGCGGCGACGGCGGCAGCGGCGGTAACGGCGGCAACGGCGGGGCTGGTGGCAAGACGCTGGGCGGTAGCGGTGTCCAGGCCGCGGACGGCGCCGGTGGCAACGCCGGTAGCGGCGCCAGCGGCGGCAACGGCGCCCTCGGCGGCAACGGTGCGGTCGGCGTGGCCGGCGTCAACAGCGGCAACGGTGGTAACGCGGGCAACGGCGGTGGTGGCGGCAACGGCGGCAACGGCGGCAACGGCGGCACCGGGTCGACGACCGGCACCGCGGGCAGCGCGGGCTCCGGCGGCAACAGCGCCGCCGGCGGTACCGGCGGCAACGGGGCGGCCGGCACCAGCGCCTCGAACCCCAACGGCGGCAACGGCGGCCGCGGCGGTGACCGAGGCGTCGCCGGCACCGCGGGAACGGTCGGCTCCGGCTCGGGCAGCCCGACTGCCGGCAACGCGGGCACGGCAACCACCAGCGGCGGCAACGGCGGCACCGGCGGCACCGGGTGGACCTCCACCACGGCCGGTGTCGACGGTGGCAACGGCGGCAAGGGCGGCGACGCCGGCAACGTCGGTACCGGCGGTACCGGCGGCACCGGCGGCAACGGCGCGCCCGGGTCGCAGGGCGCCGCGGGCACCACGCCGGGCTCCAACGGCAACACCGGCGCGACCGGCAGCGCCGGCGGCAAGGGCGGCGACGGCGGCCTGGGTGGCTCCATCTCCGGTGACGGCGGCAAGGGCGGCAACGGTGGCCAGGGTGGCACCGGCGGCCGGGGTGGCAACGGCGCGGCGGGCGACCCCACCTTCACCATCAACAACGGCATCGGCGGCAAGGGCGGCGACGGCGGACTCGGCGGCGGTGGCGGACTGGCCGGCACCGGCGGCAGCACCCTCGGTACGGGTAACGGCGGCGCCGGCGGCACCGGTGGTACCGGCGGTACCGGCGGCGCGCCGGGTACCGGCGGAAACGGTGCCACCGGTACCGCGACCCACCCCGACGGCGGCACCGGCGGCGCCAGCGGCACCGGTGGCAGCGGCGGCCAGGGTGGTCAGGGCGGCGGCGGCGGCACTGCCACCAGCGGCAAGGGTGGCAACGCCGGCGCCGGTGGCAGGGGCGGCCAGGGCGGCAATGTCCTGACCGGCCAGACCGGTGGGGTCGGCGGCAACTCCGGCCCCGGCGGCAAGGGCGGCGACGGCGGCACCGGCCCCAGCGGCGGCAACGGCGGCAGCGGCGGGTCCGCGGGCACACCCGGGACCGGTGGCGCCGGCCCCGGTGCGGCTGCGACCGCCGGCAGCAAGGGCGCCGGTGGCAACTTCGGCACTGGAGGCGCCGGTGGCATCGGCGACACCGGCAACGGGAACACCGGCGCCCCCGGCACCGCCGGCACCTAGAGACGGGCAGGCCGACCGTCCGGTCCAGCAGCGAGGCTGGACGGTCGGCCTGCTATCCAGTCAGAAGTGCAGCGCGCTGAACCGCCAGTCCAGCACGGGCCGGTCCGGCTCGTCGGGCGCGTCGCCAGCCGCATAGACCAGCGACCGCAACCGCAACACGCCGCCGTTCGGTGTCGCCGCAGCGGATTCGACGTGCAGTTCGCTGTACAGGGTGTCGCCCTCGCGCACCGGCCCGGTGTGGTCGCAGGACTCCCAGCCCAGCACCGTGACCAGATTCGGCAGCAACCGGTTGACTTGCGCGAAGGCCAGCGCGATGGTGTGTCCCCCGTACACCAGCCGCTGTCCGCCCACCCGCGAATCATGATGCACCGCAGCAATATTGAGGGTCAACCGGGCGAGTTCCGGCGCACCGGTGACCACGTCTGCGGTGCTGTGCAGCACCGCGCCGGCGATCGCCGGATCGAAATGCGGACCGGGCACCCGGCGCCGGTAGGCCGCCCCGTCCCAGGCCTCGGTGGGACTGACGGCCGGCACCACCGGCTCGGTACCGATCGCGGACAGGTCGTCGGCCCGGTCGGTGCCCTGCCAGCCCGGGCCGGCCGGCAGCATGGCGCAGCGGTAGAAGTCCAGCACCAGCTGGTCGGCCTGGTCGATGGTGGTCATCCGCAGCGTCGCCAGCCCGGTCGGCGCGCGTCCGGGCTTGGCGGCGTTGGCGCGCAGTCCGACCACTTCGGTGCGGGTGTAGAGGGTGTCACCGATCACCGGGAACCGGTGGAACGCCAGGCCGCGGTAGAACAGGTTGGCTTTGACGCGCTGAGTCGCCAGCGTCGACTGTCCGATCGCCACGTTGCACACCAGGCTCGGGTGCGCCAGGGCAGCCGGCGCCCCGGTCACCGCGGTGCACAGGGTGCCGTCCAGCGCCAGGCGCAGCCGGTCGCCCACGATGCCCTGATGGGCAGCGGCCAGGCCGGCCGTCAGCGTCACCGACGGCGCCCAGTCGAACACCTGGCCCACCGAAAGGTCGTCGAAGAAGGCTCCACCGGACCGGATGGCCGCATACCCGTATGTCACAACGCCTCATGCTGGCAGGCTGTGCACCCGAGGGTGCACGCGGGAGGGCGGTAACGGTGAGCAACGAACCCTACGACCTGGACGACGCGGAGGCGATGCTGGTCGCCACCGTGCGGGCCTTCGTGGACCGCGACGTGAAGCCGACGGTGCGCGAGGTCGAACACGCCAACACCTACCCGGAGGCGTGGATCGAACAGATGAAGCGAATCGGCATTTACGGCCTGGCCATCGACGAGGAGTACGGCGGATCACCGGTGTCGATGCCGTGTTATGTGCTGGTCACCCAGGAGTTGGCCCGGGGTTGGATGAGCCTGGCCGGCGCGATGGGCGGGCACACGGTGGTCGCCAAGCTGCTCACCCTGTTCGGCACCGCGGAGCAGAAGCGAAAGTACCTGCCGCCGATGGCAACCGGTGAGCTGCGGGCCACTATGGCGCTCACCGAACCTGGCGGTGGTTCCGATCTGCAGAACATCGCTACCACGGCGCTGCCGGACGGCGCCGACGAGTTGGTGGTCAATGGTGCCAAGACCTGGATCTCCAATGCCCGCCGGTCCGGCCTAGTCGCGTTGCTGGCCAAGACCGATCCGCGGGCCACACCGCGGCACCGGGGCATTTCGGTGCTGCTGGTCGAGCACGGGCCGGGCCTGACGGTGTCGCGCGACCTGCCCAAGTTGGGTTACAAAGGCGTGGAGTCGTGCGAACTGTCCTTCGACGGTTACCGCACGCCTGCCTCGGCAATATTGGGTGGCGTTGCGGGACAGGGCTTTTCCCAGATGATGAAAGGCCTGGAGACGGGTCGCATCCAGGTTGCCGCCCGCGCGCTGGGCGTGGCCACCGCCGCGCTGGACGACGCGCTCGCCTACGCCCAGCAACGCGAGAGTTTCGGCCGGCCCATCTGGAAACATCAGGCCGTCGGCAACTATCTGGCCGACATGGCGACCAAACTCACCGCCGCCCGGCAACTGACCCGCTACGCCGCCGAACGCTACGACAGCGGGCAGCGCTGTGACATGGAGGCGGGCATGGCGAAGTTGTTCGCCTCCGAAGTAGCCATGGAGATCGCGTTGAACGCGGTGCGGATCCACGGCGGTTACGGCTACTCCACCGAGTACGACGTGGAACGCTACTTCCGGGACGCGCCGCTGATGATCGTCGGCGAGGGAACCAACGAGATTCAGCGCAATGTGATTGCCGCGCAGCTGGTGGCCCGCGGCGGCCTCTGAGCGGCACCGCTACGCAGCCGCGAGCTCGTCCACCAGCCCCCACGCCAGGGCGGTTTCGGCGTCGATCGTCCGGCCGGAGAGCACCAGATACGCGGTGCGCCAGCGTCCGATGCGCCGTGTGACGCTCACCGTGCCGCCGGCGCCGGGGATCAACCCCAGGCTCAGCTCCGGCAGCCCGAACACCGAATCGCGCTGCGCCACCACCCATCCGCAGAACGCGGCCATCTCCAGACCGCTGCCCAGCACCTGTCCGTGCACCTGCGCGCGGCAGGCTCGCCCGAGCCGGCCGGTCAGCTCGTCGAGCACCAGCGCCGGGTTGTGCCGGGTGCGGGCCAGGTGCGCACCGGCCGGGTCGGCGAAGGTACCGAACTCGGCGAGGTCGCCGCCGCTGCAGAACGACGGACCGTTGCCGCCCAACATGATTCCGGTGACCGAGTCATCGAGCTGTGCAACGCTGAGCGCCTCGAGCAGGGCCGCCCGGGTGTCGGTGGAGAAGGCATTGTGCCGGGCGGGCCGGTTGAAGTCGATTCGCAGTATGTCGTCTTCGCGTTGCACCGCAACCGGATCGGCGCTGTCCGGCAGTCGCGCGGGACCGCGTTCGGCAAGCCAGCGCGCGAATTCCGGACCGGCCTGCAGCGTGGAATAGGCCAGCGATTCGGTCAGCAATCCGGCCGACGTCCCGGGTTGGACGCACCGCAACACATCGTCACAGATGGTGCTTGCGTGCGGCCAGCGCGCACAGCGCGCCGCCAGTTCGGCCAGCGTGTCGGCAACCGAGTCCACGGTGACCACCCGGCGATCGGGGCAGGGATGCTCGGTCAGGGTGAAAGTCGCTGCATCGAGCCAGTATTCGTTGTCAACCGACCCGTGGGCGACGATCACACCCGGCAGCGCCGCATCGTCCGGCAGGGGGGCGCTGCGCAGGTCGACGGCCCGCATCATGAATACTTGTCGACCAGCTGGTTCTTGTAGAGCTTGCCGGTGTCGGTACGCGGCAGTGTTGCCTCGAAAGCGATCGTTCGCGGACATTTGTAGTGCGCCAATCGATCTCGTAGCCAACCGAGCAGTTCGTCAGCGAACTCATCGGTGGCGTCGGCCGGATCGACGGTCTGCACGACCGCCATCACCCGCTGGCCCATCTCGTCGTCGGGAACCCCGAACACCGCCGCGTCCAACACCTTCGGATGAGTGACCAGCAGGTTCTCCGTCTCCTGCGGATAGATATTCACCCCACCGGAGATGATCATGTGGTGTCGCCGGTCGGTCAGGTAGAGGTAGCCCTCTTCGTCGAGGTAGCCGATGTCGCCGACGGTCATCCAGCCGTGTTTGTCGCGTGAGTCAGCGGTTTTCGACGGGTCGTTGAGGTACTCGAAGGAGTACCCGCCTTCGAAATAGATTTCGCCGGGGTGGCCGGGGGGCAGTTCGGCACCGTCTTCGCCGACGATGTGCAAGGCACCCATCATGGGTTTGCCCACCGAGCCGGGATGCGTCAGCCAGTCCTCGGCGGTGATCAACGTCGAACCGATCGCCTCCGAGGAAGCGTAGTACTCGTCGACGATCGGCCCCCACCAGTCGATCATCTGCTGCTTGATCTGCACCGGGCACGGCGCGGCGGCGTGCATCACCCGTTTCAGGCTGGACAGATCGTACGAGTTACGCACGGCCTCCGGCAGTTTCAGCATCCGGACGAACATCGCCGGCACGAACTGGCCGTGGGTCACCCGGTAACGCTCGATGGCGGCCAGCGTCTGCTCGGGATCGAACTTCTCCATCACCACGGTGGTCAGTCCGGCGCCCTGCACCGTCATCGACCACACCGAGGGGGCGGTGTGGTACAGCGGCGCCGGACTCAGATACACCGTGTCGGAGTCCATCCAGAACCCGACCAGCGCCGCCATCATGCCGGGCACCTCCGCCGGCGGCAGGTGCGGCAGTTCGCGTTTGATGCCTTTGGGCCGGCCGGTGGTACCCGAGGAGTACTGCAGCAGGTCTCCTTCGATCTCGTCGTCGATCGGTGAATCCGGTTGCTCTGCAACGCATTCCGGGTATCGCTGCCAGCCGTCCAGATCGGTGTCCGCGATCAGCAGCAGACCGGGGAGGCCGCCGGGCAGGTGGTCGCCGAGCCCGGCGCAGGTCTCCCGCAGCGCGGCGGAGCCGATGATGGCTTTGGCGTTGCTGTTGTCGACGATGTAGGCCGCCTCGGCGGCGGTCAGATGGGTGTTGATCGGCACGTAGTACAGCCCGCTGCGGCGCGCCGCCCACATCACCGCGTGCAGGTGTTCGTTGTTCTCCATCAGGATCGCCACCGCGTCGCCTTCGCGCAGCCCCGCCTGACGGAAGGCGTGCGCCAGCCGGTTGGCGCGCGCTTCGAGTTCGCCGAACGTCACCACCGTGCCCGACGGATGCAGGATGACGGCCGGTTTGCCGGGATGTGCCTGTGCGTGCGGACGAATCTGCATGGGCCGACTTTACGACCCGGCCGTCACGCCCTGGCGAACGGCGCTCGCAGCGTGGGAATCAACTGGCGCCGGTGCACGACCAGCCCAGCGACAGCCACTGCGGCGTAGACGCCGCTGAGCACCAACCGGCCTTCGGTTGACGGGACCGCGAATTGCACCAGGAACAGCGCCAGCAGTGCCCATGCCAGGCGTCGGTGGAAGCGCAGCGCCAGCAGCAACGCCACACCCATCAGGGTCTGCGTCACGGTCAGCAGCATCTCCTCGATCTGCCGGGCGTCCAGCACCAGCGCGGATCCGCCGCCGCCGGCCAGGTGGGCGATGGGCAGCGAGCCGACCAGCAGCGTCCACTGGTTGACTTTCGACGAGATCAGCGTCGCGATGGCCACCGTGCCTTTGCCGCGGGCCGCGAAGATGATCGCGATCACGAACTCCGGTGCTTCGGAAGCCAGCGGCGCCAGCCACTGCACCAGCAGGAACCGGTCGACCCCCAGATCGGTGCCGGCCCCGATCAGGCTCTCGGCGAACGGCTGCGCACAGGCCAGGATCACCATGGCGGCGAAGACGAAGATCGCGACCACACCACCGCGACGGGCGCGGTGCGGCAACGCGGCCAGGGCCGCGGCCGTCCCGATCAGCTCGGGCTCCTCGACCTCGCCGCGGCTGAGTTTGTAGAGGTAGAACCCGAACCAGGCCAGCAACGCCAGGCCGAGCGTGAGGGAGATGCGACCGGTCGCCGGCACGATCGCCGCGACCACGCCGGCGATCAGCAGGAAGCCGAGCTCGACCCGGTTTCCGCGCCCCAGGGTCAGGGCGGCCGCCTTGTGTCCGCTCACCCGGCGGGCCACCCAGAGCCCCAGCAGCACCACGACCGGCCAGCCCAGGCCCATCAGCAGCCGGTTGGATCCCGTCATGTTGGCCGCCGCGTACTGCGCGTACTCCGCGTGCGATCCGGACCGGTACGCGTAGTAGAGGTCGACGGCGTATTCCGGCAACACCGCGATCAGGGCGAGGACGGCGACGGCCAGCCCGCCGGAGACATCGACCTGCGCGGCTTCGGCTGCCCAGGCGAGCAGAAAGCTCGCCGCGACCACCGCCGCGCCGTAGATCACCAACGCGATGACCGGGGTCGGGTGCAGTCCGACGAAGCGGACCACCAGCGCCGGGGCGATGAACGCCAGGGTGAGGAGCAGCGAACGCAGCAGCGTGTCCGCGGGTGTCCGGGTCTTGCGGCGTTCGGCCAGCAGGGTCATGCGGGTGGTTCCTTCGGTTCGGCGGTTGGATGGCCTGGCCGAAGGTCTCGTTCGCCGGAAAACTCTCCGGTGGATGACCGGGCGCCCCTGAAAGCTGAAATCGCCAGTATGTCGACCATCCGCCGCCGCCGGCCGAGGCCGACGAACTGGAACTACTCCCCTTCGATGTCTTAGACGGTAACCCGGTTCTCAGCACATGGCAACTTAGCGAGGCTACGATTTTCGAACAAAGGGTCGCCTTATATCTGCTGATCAAGCCGCCATATCGATTAGTTCGGCCGCCCGAAACAATAAATATGGCAAACCACCATGGAAGCAAGAAAGCAAAAGCCCCGCCACAGGGGTGCGACGGGGCTTCGTGCCTTCAAGCGATCAGGCCTGCGACAAACGCTCCTTCAGGGCGTCGAACTCGTCCTTGACGCCCGTCGGCAGCTTCTCGCCGACGAACTCCAGCCACTCTTCGATCAGCGGCAGTTCCTCGCGCCACTCGTCGGCGTTGACCGCCAGGGCAGCCGCCACGTCACCGGCGTCGACGTCCAGACCGTCCAGGTCCAAGTCCTCAGCAGCCGGGACCGTGCCGATCGGGGTGGTCTTGCCACCCGCCGTGTGCTCGATCCGGTCCACGATCCACTTCAGCACCCGGCTGTTCTCGCCGAAGCCCGGCCACAGGAAGCGGCCGTCGTCGCCGCGGCGGAACCAGTTGACGAAGAAGATCTTCGGCAGCTTGGATTCGTCGGCGTTCTTGCCCAGATCGATCCAGTGCTGGAAGTAGTCGCCCACGTTGTAGCCCAGGAACGGCAGCATGGCCATCGGGTCGCGGCGCACGTTGCCGACCTTGCCCTCGGCGGCGGCGGTTTGCTCGCTGCCCAGGGTGGCGCCGATGAACACGCCGTGCTGCCAGTCGCGGGCTTCGGTGACCAGCGGCACCGTCGTCTTGCGGCGGCCGCCGAACAGGATGCCGGAGATCGGCACGCCCTGCGGGTCGTCCCACTCTGGCGCCAGGATCGGGCACTGCGACATCGGGGTGCAGTACCGGGAGTTGGGGTGCGCGGCCTTCTCGCCGTTGCCCGGCGTCCAGTCGCGGCCCTTCCAGTCGATCAGGTGCTGCGGGTCGCCTTCCAGGCCCTCCCACCACACGTCGCCGTCGTCGGTCAGCGCGACGTTGGTGAACACCGTGTTGCCGCCTTCGATGGTGCGCATGGCGTTCGGGTTGGAGTTCCAGTTGGTGCCCGGCGCCACGCCGAAGAAACCGAACTCGGGGTTGACGGCATACAGCCGGCCGTCCTTGCCGAACCGCATCCAGGCGATGTCGTCACCCAGGGTCTCGGCGCGCCAACCCGGGATGGTCGGCTGCAGCATGGCCAGGTTGGTCTTGCCGCACGCCGACGGGAACGCCGCGGCGAAGTAGTACGCCTTGTTCTCCGGGGAGATCAGCTTGAGGATCAGCATGTGCTCGGCCAGCCAGCCCTCGTCGTGGGCCATCGCCGACGCGATCCGCAGCGAGTAGCACTTCTTGCCCAGCAGCGCGTTGCCGCCGTAGCCCGAGCCGTAGCTCCAGATCTCGCGGGTCTCCGGGAAGTGGGTGATGTACTTCGTCTCGTTGCACGGCCACGGGACGTCCTTGGCGCCGTCTTCCAGCGGCGCACCCACCGAGTGCAGCGCCTTGACGAAGAAGCCGTCGTCGCCGATCTTCTCCAGCGCGGCGGTGCCCATCCGGGTCATGGTGCGCATGGAGACGACGACGTACTCGGAGTCGGTGATCTCCACACCCAGCTTGGGGTCCTCGGCGCCGAGCGGACCCATGCAGAACGGGACCACGTACATGGTGCGGCCGCGCATCGAACCGCGGTACAGGTCCTTCATCAGCGACCGCATTTCGGCCGGGTCTTTCCAGTTGTTGGTGGGGCCGGCGTCGACTTCGCGCTCCGAACAGATGAAGGTCCGGGACTCCACCCGGGCGACGTCGGACGGGTCCGACAGCGCCAGGAACGAGTTCGGGTGCTTGTCCGGGTTGAGCCGGGTGAACGTGCCCGCCTCGACCAGCTGGTCGGACAGCCGCTTGAACTCCTCGTCGGACCCGTCGGTGAACACCACCCGATCGGGCTGGGTCAGCTCGGCGACCTCCTCGACCCAGGACAGCAGCCCTTGATGGTTGGTGGGTGCGGTGTCCAGGCCGGGGATGGTCGCTGAGGTCATCGAACTCTCCTGAATTCTGCGGTTCGGTATTCGTCGGTTCCAGAGAGTGCGCGCTCGACACGCACACTTAACGCTTTCTTATACAGATTAACGCGCATCACTTGTCGGGTAAGTCCCAGGAGGGTATAAGCCTGCTCACAAGACCGATTCAGAAGATACCGGCCCGGTCAGTCGGAGTTACTATCCGGCTTCGGCCGCGACGGGCCCGCTGGGCCGGGCACGCGGGGACGCGAGCCATTGCGCGGCGCCACCGATTCGCCCAGTTCGGTCCGCACCGCGTCCAGCGCCGCCTGCACGGTCGGTTTCTCCCGGTCACGCGCCGCGGCGGCCCGGGCCGCGGCCAGCGCGTGTTCCCGCAACTCGCCGTCGATCACGCTGACCTGTTCGTTCACCCGGGCATTCTCGACTTCGTCGCGGGCGGCGGCAGCACTGGTCAGCAGCGATTCGCCGACCAGCACCCGACTGGACACCAGCTGCTCCAGCACCGACCGCAGCGACGACGCCGCCTCCCCCGCCCAGCGGTCCAGCGCGTTGCGATCGCCCAGCAACGCCCGGATGTGCACCACCCAGACGGTCATCGCCAATCCGAGCGCGACGCACGCCGCGACGCCGCCGGCCAGATAGGCCGGGTGCAGCCGCGGGGCCAGACCGGTCACCAGCCGGCTCAGCGTCAGCGCCACGCCGAGGCCGAACACCACGCCGAACACCATCATCAGCCGGGTCTCCAGCTGTCGCGCTTTGCGTTGCGCAGGCGGAATCGGGACCGGCGGCAGCTCGAGGGGCATTAACTCCAGCGGCAGGCCCGCCGTCCGCGCGATCTCGGCGAGATCGGCGTCGACGGCCGCGCCGACCTCGGCGACCACGTCCTCGAAGCGGTGCCGCGCGTCCTCCTCGACACCGGTCATCGCCCGGCGCGGCAGGCCCGCGATGTCCTCCTGCAACTCGGTGCGCACCGACGAACTGCGGGCGCGGGCCAGATACGACAGCTGCACGCGGGCCTGCTGCAGCTGACCGCGCAGCGTGATCATCCGCTCGGATTTCGTTTCCCGGCGTTGCCGCAACACCGCGCTGCGCTCGTCGCGCAACGAATCGACGCGGGCCCGGCGCCCGGCGCCGTCGGCGTCCCGGTCGAAGCGCTGGGCAGCCTTCTGCAACCGGGACTCCCACGCCCGCAACCGATTTCGGCGGGTAACGTCGGGATCAGCCAGCTGCGCGCGGACCGTCGCGATCAGTTCGTCGACGTGCGGCTCGCCCACATCGGGCACCGCGGCCACCCCTATCCAGGGCACCCGGGCATAGCGCCGCGCGTGCCGGGTCAGCTTCTTCGCGTTCGCGGCCAGCACGTCGCGCCACGCATAGTGCACGTCGATCTTGGTGACCACCGCCACCACCACGTCGGTGTTCTCGGCGGCGGCATCGAGCAGCGTGCAGTCGGACTCGGTCACCGGGGCCGCCGCCGACACCACGAAGACCACCGCCCTGGGCGCGGCGCCGGGCGCCAGCTCCGCGGATTCGACGAAGGTGTGCTCGGGCAGCCGCTCGCGTAGTGCGGTGGCCACCCCGGTCACCCCGGCCAGCCAGGGACCGGTCACCAGCACCACGTCGCGACGGTTGACCACCGGTGCATCCAGATTCGACCCGATGGACGTCACCAGGGCGTCGACGTCGGCGACCGGATCGTCGCGTGCCGCGCCGGTCATCGCGACTCCCGGGGCACCGCGCCGCCGCTGCGCGACCACAGCCGAAGCGAGCCTCTGGCGATGTCCGCCGCGCACGCACCGTGCGGCCCAGCGCGGTGCCGTTGCCAGTGCACCGCCCGCGCCAGCGGCGCCTCCGGGCCGGCAGCCTGGCCGGCGGCGGTGACAACGTCCAGGGCGGCCGCCATCCGGGCGATCACCGTCTCGTCGCGGGTCAGAAAGTCCCCCACGGCCGGGTCGGAAACGGCCAGCGCCTCCAGTTCGGTGACCGCGTCCAGCACCCGCCGGTACCGCACCGCGGCGCCGGCGCTCAGCAGCCGCTCGAGCACCGCGTCCACTCCGCTGACCCGGCGCCACAGCGCCCGCACCTGCGCCGCACCGGCGCCCTGCCGCAGCGCCGCCACGCCCAGCGCGATCCCGAACAGGTCCAACACCCGCAGCAACTGCGTTCGCACCGCGACCGGCACGGGCAGCTGTGCTCCCAGGAACCCGTCGAAGGACCCGTCCAGGCAGCTGAGGCCACCGGGATGGGCGGCCAGCGTCCGTAACGCCGCCCAGCACCGGGTGTCCAGGTCGTCCAGCGCCGCGACGGCGAGCAGCCCGCACATCGGCAACACCGGCACTCCGACGTGGTCGGCCAGCCGGTCGCAACGCGCTTCCACCCGGGCGTCCCCGGCCAGGCGCAGCACGTCGGCCTTGGTCAGCACCACCAGCGCCGGGCTCGTTCGGTCCTCGGGTTTGACGACGTCGGCGATCACCTGAACCACCAGGTCCGCGCTGCGTCCGGCCGCTACCACCGAGATGCCCGACGCCCGGTCCAGCGCACGTGCCACCGTGCGGGCCCCGACACCCGGGCGGCCGCGGACGGCTACCCGCAACGGCGCGCCGGCCTGCTCGGCGAGCGCCCTGATCCGCTGGTCAGTGGCCTGCCGCGCGTACCGCGTCAGCTCGTCGACGAAAATGTGCGGCTCCTGTCCCCTGCTTTTCCCGCTCCTCGCGATCCCACCGAATGGTGGCATCCCCGTCGCCGGCCCGCGAGCCAGGTGTCCCCGCTGTTACCAGCCGAAGGCAACTGTTGGGTATCAATCTGGACCAGAGGCGGCTACACCTATCGATCATGAGCCACCATGGACAAATGCACGCGCAACCCAGGGTGGGGCTACGGCCCGACACGCCCTGGGGCTATCTCCCGCCCACGAGTTTCCGGTCGCGGCGGTCGGCCCTGTCCCACGCCCAGCGCGAAACCTGGGAGCGGCGCTGGCCGGAGTTGGGCCGGCAGGCCGACGAGCCGCTGGACATCCGCTCCTGGTTCGGCCGGGACGCGCCGCTGGTGCTCGAAATCGGGTGCGGCAGCGGGACATCGACGCTGGCGATGGCGCAAGCCGAGCCCGACATCGACGTGATCGCGGTGGAGATCTATCGCCGCGGCCTGGCCCAGCTGCTGTGCGCGATCGACGATGCCGGCGTCGAGAACATCCGGCTGATCCGCGGAAACGGCGTCGACGTGCTCAAAGACCTGATCGCCCCGGCATCGCTGACCGGCGTGCGGGTCTTTTTCCCGGACCCGTGGCCCAAG
Organism: Mycobacterium sp. NGS61; assembly: GCF_059812325.1. Lineage (NCBI taxonomy): Bacteria > Bacillati > Actinomycetota > Actinomycetes > Mycobacteriales > Mycobacteriaceae > Mycobacterium > Mycobacterium sp. NGS61. The sequence goes on along the minus strand of NZ_JCALCL010000015.1, from coordinate 51,902 downwards.
GCCCGCCACCACAAGCGGCGCCTGCTTCAGCCGGGCACGGTTGCTCTGATCGCGGACCGGTTACTCCCCGGTGGTGTCCTGCATGTCGCGACGGATCACCCTGGCTACGCCGAGCACATCGCCGCCCTCGCTCCCGCACCGCACCTCGTCCGCGTCGACCCCGGCTCCGAATACCTGCCGATCTCCGTGGTTCGGCCCATGACCAAGTACGAGACGAAGGCCCAGGAAGCGGGCAGCAGCGTCTGCGAGTTCGTATGGAAGAAGCCCGAAATCAGATGAGCCTCAGCGAAGACGTCGGCACCGCCGCGTCGGAAACCCTGGACCGCCCGATGCTGGCGGCGGGAGATCTGGCGCAGGAAGGGTTGGCCGGCTTCACCGACCCCACCCCACAGCGGGTCCAGCGGGTGCTGCTGGTGTGGGACGCGCCCAACCTCGACATGGGTCTGGGTTCCATCCTGGGCCGTCGGCCGACCGGGGTGGAACGGCCCCGGTTCGACGCGCTGGGCCGCTGGCTGCTGGCCCGCACCGCCGACGTCTCGGCGCAGACACCCGATGTCCGGGTCGTCCCCGAGGCGACCGTGTTCACCAACATCGCACCCGGCAGCGCCGAGGTGGTCCGGCCCTGGGTGGACGCGCTGCGCAACGTCGGATTCGCCGTCTTCGCCAAACCCAAGATCGACGAAGACAGCGACGTCGACCGCGACATGCTGGAGCACATCGAGCTGCGCTACCGCGAAGGACTCGCGGCGCTGATGGTGGCCTCCGCCGACGGCCAGGCCTTTCGGTTACCGCTCGAGGAGGTGGCGCGCGGCGGAACCCCTGTTCACGTGCTTGGATTTCGTGAACACGCTAGTTGGGCGCTAGCGTCGGATAGCTTGGAGTTCGTCGACCTGGAGGACATCGCAGGTGTGTTCCGGGAGCCACTGCCGCGGATCGGCCTGGATTCGCTACCCGAGCAGGGAGCATGGTTGCAGCCGTTCCGGCCGCTGTCCTCGCTGTTGACCTCGCGTGTGACGTGATGAGGGTCTGACAATAAAAGAGCAGTGCACAGCAATGCGCGGGTCGCTACAGATCCAGTAAGGAGCTTAAGTGTTCGCCTGGTGGGGTCGAACTGTGTACCGATTGCGCTACATCGTAATCGGGGTCACGGTCGCGTTGTGCCTGGGCGGCGGCATTTTCGGGCTCAGCCTCGGCAAGCACGTCACGCAGAGTGGTTTCTACGACGACGGCAGCCAGTCGGTCAAGGCGTCGATCCTTGGTGACAAGGTCTACGGCCGCGACCGGACCGGACACATCGTCGCGATCTTCAAGGCTCCGGACGGCAAGACGGTCAACGACCCGGCCTGGTCGAAGAAGATCACCGACGAGCTGAACAAGTTCGTCGCCGACCATCCCAAAGAGGTGTTCGGCTGGGCCGGGTATCTGCGCTCCCCGGACAACACCAGCCCGGTCATCAAGGGCATGGCCACCGACGACAAGCACTACACCTTCGTGTCGATCCCGCTGAACGGCGACGACGACGACACCATCCTGACCAATTACAAGACCATCGAACCCGCGCTGCAGAAACTCGACGGCGGCACCGTCCAGTTGGCCGGCCTGCAACCGATCGCCAGCGCCCTGACCGGCACCATCGCCACCGACCAGCGGCGCATGGAAGTGCTGGCGCTACCCCTGGTCGCGGTGGTGTTGTTCCTGGTGTTCGGTGGCGCCGTCGCGGCGTGCCTGCCGGTGATGGTCGGCGGTCTGAGCATCGCCGGCTCGCTGGGCATCCTGCGGTTGATCGCGATGTTCGGGCCGGTGCACTTCTTCGCCCAACCGGTGGTCTCGCTGATCGGTCTGGGTATCGCAGTGGACTACGGGCTGTTCGTGGTGAGCCGCTTCCGCGAGGAGATCGCCGAGGGCTACGACACCGAGACCGCGGTGCGCCGCACCGTGATGACGGCCGGGCGGACAGTGGTGTTCTCGGCGGTGCTCATCGCCGCCTCAGGCGCCAGCCTGCTGTTGTTGCCGCAGGGCTTCGTGAAGTCGCTGACCTATGCCCTGATCACGGCGGTCACCCTGGCCGCGATCCTGTCCATCACGCTGCTGCCGGCCTGCCTGGGTGTGCTGGGCAAGCACGTCGACGCCCTGGGGGTGCGGACCGCGTTCCGGGTGCCGTTCCTGCGCAACTGGAAGGTGTCGCGGGCCTACCTGAACTGGCTGGCCGACCGGCTGCAGAAGACCAAGACGCGTGAGGAGGTCGAGGCCGGCTTCTGGGGCAAGCTGACGAACTTCGTGATGAAACGCCCGCTGGCCTTCGCCATCCCGATCGTGGTCGGGATGATCCTGCTGATCATCCCGCTGGGCAATATGTCACTGGGCGGCATGAGCGAGAAGTACCTGCCGCCGAACAACGCGGCGCGCCAGGCCCAGGAGCACTTCGACCAACTCTTCCCCGGCTACCGCACCAACCCGCTGACGTTGGTGATCCAGTCGGAGAACCATCAGCCGGTCACCGACCAGCAGGTCGCCGACATCCGCGCCAAGGCCATGTCGATCAGCGGTTTCATCGAGCAGGACAACAACCCGGCCAACATGTGGCAGGAACGCCCGCAGGCGCCGGGCGGCACCAAGGACCCGTCGGTGCGGGTGCTGCAGAACGCCCTGACCAATCCGGCCGATTCGGCCCGGAAGCTGGGCGAGCTGCGGTCGATCACCCCACCCAAGGGCATCGACATCTACGTCGGCGGCACACCCGCGCTGGAGCAGGATTCGATCCACAGCCTGGTGGACCGGGCGCCGCTGATGGTGATCGTGCTGATCACCACCACCATGCTGTTGATGTTCCTGGCGTTCGGTTCGGTGGTGCTGCCGATCAAGGCCGCGGTGATGAGCGTGCTGACGCTCGGTTCCACCATGGGCATCCTGACTTGGATCTTCATCGACGGGCACGGCGCCGGTCTGCTCAATTTCACGCCCACCCCGCTGATGGTGGTGATCATCGCGCTGGTGGTCGCTGTCGGTTACGGCCTGGCCACCGACTATGAGGTGTTCCTGGTGTCCCGCATGGTCGAGGCCCGGGAGAACGGCATGTCCACCCAGGAGTCGATCCGGATCGGCACCGCCACCACCGGGCGGTTGATCACCGCGGCCGCGTTGGTTCTCGCCGTGGTGGCCGGGTCGTTCGTGTTCTCCGACCTGGTGATGATGAAGTACCTGGCGTTCGGGTTGATGGCGGCGTTGTTGTTGGACGCGACCGTGGTCCGGATGTTCCTGGTGCCCTCGGTGATGAAGCTGCTCGGCGACGACTGCTGGTGGGCGCCGCGCTGGATGCGCCGCCTGCAGACCCGCATCGGTTTGGGTGAGATCCAGCTGCCCGACGAGCGCAAGCGACCCCCTAACGCCGGTCGCGGCCCACGGCCGCCGGTGACGGCCGGCCTGGTGGCTGCGACGCCGCGGGCCCCGCACGACCCCACCCATCCGGCGCCGTTGCCCCGGCCCGCGCGTCCGGAGCTGACGTCCGACGGGCCGGCCTCCACGAGCAGTCCGCAGGTCCCGGTCCGGTCCGGGCAGACCGCAGGCCAGCCGCAGAACACGCGGAACGGCCCCGCCCCGACCCCCCGGGGGCCGGCACCCAAGAACGCGGCGCCGAAGAATGCCGCGCCGAAACCGCCGACCCCGTCGACCGGTGCGACCAACAAGATGCCCATCGCGGGTAGCCGGCCCGACGCGCCGGAGGATTCGGACAAGACCGCTGCCATACCCGCACAGCGGCCCGACGCCGACGCCGAGACGGCCACCGAGAAGCTCAACGCCCGCGGCATCCAGGACGACGATGCGGTGGACGGGCGCCAGCGTCGCCGCGGCGGCGGGGGCGGATTGTCGGCCCAGGATCTGCTGCGCCGCGAAGGCCGCCGGATCTAGCCGTTCGATTCTCCGGTCGTTCGCCGAGCGTCCGCAGAATGCCGCTCACACCGGCGTTTTGACGCACCTGTGAGGACGCTCGGCGCCTTACACGTGTTGACCGGGCGCACGTTCGGGTGCGCAGGGGCGACCCGAACGCACGCCCGGAAGTGGTGACTACTGCACCGGCACCAGCGCTTCGCCGCACGTGCAGCGATACGGCTCGGTGGCCCCGGAGCAGTGGCACGGGACCTCGACGCGAACGCGACAACCGCAACCCTCGTGGCCGCAGGTCAGCTCGGTTCCAGCTTCGTGAGTTGTCATTCGATATCACCTCATCTTCGGGACATAAACGGAGGGGGAACCTCCGCCCCGTCAGTGTATACCCCATAGGGGTATCCGGTAAAGGACGTTGACTGCCCCGGTAAGGCGAACTTCGCGGATCAGCCGTTCTGGCCGCTAGCGCCGCCGAGGCCGCTCGCGCCGCCGAGACCACCCGGGTCGGTGCCGACGCCGCCGTAGCCGCCGATGCCGCCCCCGCCGCCGAGACCGCCTGCCGCACCGTCCCCGGTGCCGCCGTCGCCACCGTCGCCGCCCAGCCCGCCGGGGCCGCCATTGCCGCCGTTGCCGGTGCCGGCGGAATGCCCGCCCGCGCCGCCGCTGCCACCCACGCCGCCGCCACCGCCGTTGCCGCCGCCCTGGCCGTTCACGACTCCGTCGCCGCCGTCGCCGCCGTCGCCACCATTGCCGCCGAGACCGCCTACGCCGCCATCGCCATTGCCGGTTGCGCCACCACCGAGTCCGCCGGTGCCGCCCGGTCCACCCTTGCCGCCCGCCTGGCCCGCTCCGCCGGTCGCCCCGGCGCCGCCGTGACCGCCCGGACCGCCCTGGCCGGCATCGGCGTTGAAGTACCCCGGCCCGCCGATGCCGCCGGTGCCGCCCAGCCCGCCAGCGCCTCCACCACCCTGTTGGCCCGCGGTGCCCGAACCCGAGCCGGGTTGCCCGAAACCACCGCCGTCGCCGCCCTGGCCGCCGACACCGCCGGTCTTACCCGAGTCGCTGCCGTCGTTGTAACCGCCGTAGCCACCGACACCGCCCCGGCCGCCCTGACCGCCGCTGCCGCCGTTGCCGTTGGCGGCGCCGACGGGCGCGGCACCGCCCTCGCCGCCGGAACCGCCCAGGCCACCGGCACCACCGGCGAATCCGGTTTGGTCGCTGCCGCCGCTGCCGCCGTAGCCGCCCACACCTCCGAGGCCGCCCTGACCCCCGTTACCGGCAGCGGCACCACCCGGTCCCGGCGTGCCGCCGGTGCCACCGGTGCCACCGACACCACCCGCCCAACCATCCGTCGAGTCACCGGTATCTCCGTAGCCGCCCTGACCTCCGATGCCGCCGTCACCACCGTTCCCGCCGAGGGCACCGGCACCCGGGTTGCCGCCGGTGCCCCCGGTGCCGCCCATGCCGCCCTGGGCGCCGACGGATTCCTTACCCGTACCGCCGTAACCGCCACCGCCGCCGACGCCACCGGTGCCGCCGTCTCCGCCCAGCGCCGCGGTACCACCGGTGCCCGGGTCACCGCCGGTGCCGCCGGTGCCGCCGGCGCCACCCGCCGAGCCGTTCTGCTGGTAATCGCCGGGTCCGCCATAGCCGCCGCCACCGCCGGTACCGCCGGCGCCACCAGTGCCGGCCGTGCCACCGGTGCCACTGTTGCCGCCGTCGCCACCGTTGCCACCCTCACCGCCGGTACCGCCGGGTTGATTGATCTTGCCGGCGCCGCCGAAGCCGCCCTGACCGCCCTCACCGCCGGTGCCACCGGAGCCCCAGGCCATCTGGCTGCCGTCCCCGGAGGTACCGCCGGCCGCGGCGTTTCCGCCGTTGCCGCCGTTGCCGCCCTTACCGCCGGTGGTGTGTTCGCTGTTGCCGCCGTATCCGCCGTCACCGCCGTACCCGCCGTCACCGCCGTAGCCGCCGTAATTGCTGGACCCGGCGATCGCGTCGCCGCCGACGCCGCCGTCCCCACCGACTCCGCCGTCCCCTCCGATTCCGGCGTTGGCGCTGCTGCCGGGGCCTCCACCGCTCCAGCCGCCGCTGCCACCCTGGCCGGCGTCACCGCCGTACCCGCCCTGACCGCCGCCGGAGCCGGTGTCGGCGGTTCCGGAGCCGCCTTTGCCACCGTCACCGCCGACACCGCCGCGGCCACCGTCGCCGTTGACCCCGCCGAGGGTGGCGCCGCCACCCCGGCCGCCGTCACCACCCATGCCGCCTTCGCCGCCCGCGCGGCCGGTGCCGTCCGCCCCCGCGGCACCACCGCCGCCGGCGCCACCTACACCGCCCACGCCGCCGGTCCCCACGCTGCCGCCGGTGCCGCCCTTGCCGGCCAGGCCGTTCTGGCCACCGGTCCCGCCGTCACCACCGTTGCCGCCGGCTCCGGGGCCGCTGCCGGTGTCGGCCGCGCCGCTGCCGCCGTCGCCGCCGTCGCCGCCGACGCCACCGGTGCCACCGCTGCCGTTCGTGCCACCGGCGCCACTGTTGCCGCCGGTTCCACCCCACCCGCCGGCCGCGCCGTTGGTACCCGTACCGCCCGAACCGGCAGCCGCGCTGAGGCCGGCCCCACCCTGTCCGCCGGTGCCACCCTGCCCGCCCGTGCCGTAGACGCCTACCGTCCCGCCGCTGCCACCGGTTCCGGCGGCTCCACCTGCGGCGGCATTGCCACCGTCGCCGCCTTTGCCGCCGACGGTGGCGCCGCTGCCGGTGTCTGCCGCACCCTGTCCACCGGAGCCACCCATTCCGCCGTCACCGCCGCGCCCGCCGTCACCGTTCGCTGCGCCCGATCCGGCATTGCCGCCGTCACCGCCCAGGCCGCCGGCACCGCCGGCTGCGCCCTGCTGGCCGGTGAGGCCGGTACCCCCCTTGCCGCCGGCGCCCCCGATGCCGCCATCACCACCGGCGCCGTTGTGGCCGAAGTGTCCGGCGGTGCCGCCGTTCCCACCGGCACCCGCGGCCCCGCCCGCGCCACCCTGCTGCCCGGTCGCGCCCGCGCCGCCTTGGCCGCCGTCGCCACCGGCACCGCCGGCCCCGGCGTGACCCTGCATGCCGGCATTGCCGCCGGCGCCCCCGTTGCCGCCCGCACCGCCGACGGCGCCGGCCAGGCCCGCGACGCCCGTCCCGCCCATGCCACCGGCCCCGCCGTTGCCGCCCAGCGAGCCGCCATTGCCGCCGGCGCCGCCGGCGCCGCCCGGTCCGCCGAACCCGCCGAAGCCCCCATTGCCGAGCAGGCCTGCCGACCCGCCGGCACCGCCGACGGCGCCCACATTCGTGCTGTTCCCGCCGTTGCCGCCGCTGCCGTAGATGATGCCGCCGGGACCGCCGGCGGTGCCCACCCCGTTGACGGTCATCCCGTCGGCGCCGTTACCGATCAACGGGCGACCCAGCACCGCGTTGGTGGGGGCGTTGATCAGGCCGAGCAGTCCTCTGTTGGCGTTTTCGGCGGACAGGTACGCGTTCGAGGTGGCGTACAGGGTGGCGGTGAACTGATCATGGAACGCGCCCATCTGCCGGGCCAGCTCCTGGTAGCCCACCGCGTGCTGGGAGAACAGCGCCGCGACGGCCTCGGACACCTCGTCGGCCGCCGCGCTGGCCACGGCGGTCGTGGTCGCCGCAGCGGTCGCGTTACCACTGGCGAGCAGGGCGCCGAGGCCCTCCAATTCGGCTGCCACCGAGGTGAGGAGCTGGGGTGAAACCAGTGCGTACGTCAACGGGCACCTCGCTGTGGTAACGCGCTGCTGACGACACAGCATCGCTGGACGCGCCCGATGTTAGCGTCGGAGATTGCCGGTTGCGGCCAAAATAGCGGGAATTCAACCGGTCGCCGGTGCTAGCCGCAGACCGCCCCGGTTGCGGCCGAATTGACCAGCTTGACGTACTTGGCCAGCACCCCGGTCCGGTAGCGCGGCGCCGGGGGCGTGAACCCCGCCCGGCGGGCCGCGAACTCGTCGGGATCGACCAGCACGTCCAGCGTGTGGCTGGCCACGTCGAGGCGGATCCGATCGCCGTCGCGCAGGAACGCGACGGGACCCGCGTCCACCGCTTCGGGTGCGATGTGGCCCACGCACAGGCCCGTCGTCCCGCCGGAGAACCTGCCGTCGGTCAGCAACAGCACGTCCTTACCGAGCCCGGCGCCTTTGATGGCGCCGGTGATGGCGAGCATTTCGCGCATCCCGGGACCGCCCTTGGGCCCTTCGTAGCGGATCACCACTGCGTCGCCCGTGGTGATGGTGCCGTCCTCGAGCGCATCGAGGGCCGCCCGCTCGCCGTCGAAAACCCTTGCGGTGCCTTCGAACACGTCAGAATCGAAGCCGGCCGACTTGACCACCGCACCCTCCGGCGCCAGCGACCCGTGCAGGATGGTGATGCCGCCACTGGGGTGGATCGGGTTGTCCAGCGCGCGCAGCACCTTGCCGTCCGGGTCGGGTGGGGCGATGTCGGCCAGGTTCTCGGCGACGGTCTTGCCGGTCACCGTCAGGCAGCCCCCGTGCAGCAGGCCGGCGTCCAGCAGCGCTTTCATCACCACCGGCACCCCGCCGATGTGGTCCACATGCGACATCACGTGCCGGCCGAACGGCTTGACGTCGGCCAGGTGCGGCACCTTGGAGCCGATCCGGCTGAAGTCGTCCAACGACAACTCGACTTCCGCCTCGTGCGCGATGGCCAGCAGGTGCAGCACCGCGTTGGTCGACCCGCCGAACGCCATCACCACCGCGATCGCGTTCTCGAAGGCCTCCCTGGTCAGGATGTCGCGCGCGGTGATGCCGTGCCGCAACAATTCGACGACCGCCTGGCCGCTGCGGCGGGCGAACCCGTCGCGGCGGCGGTCGGTCGCCGGGGGTGCCGCGCTGCCCGGCAGCGACATGCCCAGTGCCTCGGCCGCGCTGGCCATGGTGTTGGCGGTGTACATGCCGCCGCAGGCACCCTCGCCGGGGCAGATGGCGCGTTCGATGGCGTCGACGTCGGCGCGGCTCATCAATCCGCGCGAGCAGGCGCCGACGGCCTCGAAGGCGTCGATGATGGTGACTTCGCGCTCGCTGCCGTCGGACAGCTTGGCCACCCCCGGCAGGATCGAACCGGCGTAGAGGAACACCGAGGCCAGGTCCAGCCGCGCGGCGGCCATCAGCATGCCCGGGAGCGACTTGTCGCAGCCGGCCAGCAGCACCGAGCCGTCCAGGCGCTCGGCCTGCATGACGGTCTCGACGCTGTCCGCGATCACCTCGCGCGACACCAGGGAGAAGTGCATGCCTTCGTGACCCATCGAGATGCCGTCGGACACCGAGATGGTGCCGAACTCCAGCGGGTAGCCGCCCGCCTGGAAAACGCCCTCCTTGACCGCCTTGGCCAGTCGGTCCAGCGACAGGTTGCACGGCGTGATCTCGTTCCAGGACGAGGCGACCCCGATCTGCGCCTTGGCGAAGTCCTCGTCCACCATGCCCACCGCGCGCAGCATGCCGCGGGCGGCGGCCTTCTCCAGACCGTCGGTGACGTCGCGGCTGCGGGGCTTGATGTCGACTTGACCAGGGGCTTGCTCGGGAACTGGGGCCATCCTGCAAGTATGCGGTGCGGGGCCATCGCGCCAAAATCAATGACCGCTCCGGTCTGATACCCTAGCGGGGTATATAGTGACCAGTTCGTCGGGAGAGTAGATGAGCGCACCGCACGGATACGCGCAGCAGAAGGACAACTACGGCAAACGGTTGCGGCGCATCGAGGGCCAGGTGCGCGGCATTGCGCGCATGATCGAAGAGGACAAGTACTGCATCGACGTGCTGACCCAGATCAGCGCCGTCAACAGTGCCCTGCGGTCGGTGGCGCTGGGATTGCTCGACGAGCATCTCAATCACTGCGTCACCCGGGCGGTGACCGAGGGCGGCCCCGATGTCGACGACAAGCTGGCCGAAGCGTCCGCAGCCATCGCGCGCCTGGTTCGGTCCTGAGTGCTGCGTTGCGTACGGTAAAGGTGCGAAACCGCGCCGGCCAGCTACCGTAGCTGCCCCGGCGGTTTTGCACTTCACACCATGACTGCTCAAGCCGCCAGTGCCGCCCGAACGTGGACACCACGGATCGCGGTTCAACTGTCGGTATTGGCCGCGGCGGCCTTCATCTATGTCACCGCCGAACTGCTGCCGGTGGGTGCCCTGTCCGCCATCTCGCGGGACCTGCACGTGAGCGTCTTCTGGGTCGGGGCGCTGGTCTCCTGGTATGCGCTGGTGGCAGCGGTGATGACAGTTCCGCTGGTGCGCTGGACGGCGCACTGGCCGCGCCGCTCGACGCTGCTGCTCAGCCTGGCCTGTCTGACCGTCTCGCAGCTCATCTCGGCGGTGGCACCCAGTTTCGCGGTGCTGGCCGCCGGGCGGGTGTTGTGCGCGGTCACCCACGGGCTGCTGTGGTCGGTGATCGCCCCGATCGCCACCCGGCTGGTACCGCCCAGCCATGCCGGGCGGGCCACCATGTCGACCTACATCGGCACCAGCCTGGCGCTGGTGATCGGGAGTCCACTCACCGCTGCGCTGAGCCTGATGTGGGGTTGGCGGGTGGCAGCCGAGTGCATCACGGTGGTCGCCGCCGTCATCACCGTGGCCGCGCGAGTGGTGCTGCCGGAAATGACGTTGACGCAAGACCAGCTGCAGTTCGTGGGCCGCCGCTCGCGCCACCACCGCAACCGGGCGTTGGTCATCGTCAGCCTGATCACCATGATCGGGGTCACCGGCCACTTCGTCTCCTACACCTACATCGTGCGGATTCTCGCGGAGGTCGTCGGGGTCCGGGGCCCCAACCAGGCCTGGCTGTTGGCCGCCTACGGCATCGCCGGGGTGCTCGCGGTCGCGTTGGTGGGCCGGCCGCTGGACCGCCGCCCCCGCGGTGCCGTCATCATCTGCATCGCCGGGCTGACGACCGCCCTGGTGTTGTTGAGTGTGCTGGCCTACCGCTGGCACGACTCCGCCCGCACGGCGCTGATCGTGGGGACCGCCGCGATCGTGCTGTGGGGGGCGATGGCCACCGCGGTGTCGCCGATGCTGCAGGCCGCCGCTATGCGCGCCGGGGCGGACGACCCCGACGGTGCCTCCAGTCTGTATGTGACGGCGTTTCAGGTGGGCATCATGGCAGGCTCGCTGGCCGGCGGGCTGCTGTTGGAGCGCAGTGTGGCGATGATGCTGACCGCGTCGGCGATCCTGATGGGCCTGGCGTTGCTGGCGATGTCGGCGCTCGGGCGGGTGATCGAAGCGCTGCCGGCGGACCCTGCCCAGGGGGCCGGGACGGCAATTTCACAGGACGATTAACACCGCAGGTCAGCGGCCTGAACTGGGGTCGGTAACGGTTGGCCGGAGCTCGCCGATTGGCTAACCGGTGGTGCTGCTGTGCCACACTGGGTCGGAGAATTTGACCGGAGGGATCGATATGTCGCGCAGGACGAGAGACTTTTCGAGGGGACGTCTCTGGGCCTTTGTCGCTGCCGCTCTGAACGTTTTCGGGGTGGTCGCAGTGCTGGCGCTGGGTGCCGGTCCGGCAGTGGCTGACCCGGACGAGCCGCCCGGCGACCCCGGCCCCGTCGTGGTCGCGCCGGGTGACCCCGTGCTGCCGGATCCGATAGCCCTGCCGCCGCTGCCCGACCCGCTGGCACCGATTCCGGGCATCCCGGGCGCGGCGCCGGTGGCCAGCGGACCCGCGCCGGCCGGTCAGGACAACACCCCGTTCATCGGCGAACCGCCGTTCCGGCCGCCGGCCTTCAATCCGGTGAACGGCGCGATGGTGGGCGTGGCAAAACCGATCATCATCAACTTCCAGGTACCGATCGCCGACCAGGCGATGGCCGAGCGCGCCATCCACATCTCGTCGGTCCCGCCGGTGCCGGGCAAGTTCTACTGGCTGACCCCGTCGCAGGTGCGCTGGCGGCCGCTGGCGTTCTGGCCGCCCAACACCGCGGTGAACATCGATGCGGCCGGCACCAAGTCGAGCTTCCGTACCGGCGACTCGCTGATCGCCACCGCCGACGACGCCACGCACCAGATGACGATCACCCGCAACGGGACCGTCGTCCAGACGTTCCCGATGTCGATGGGTATGGCCTCCGGCGGTCATCAGACCGCCAACGGCACCTATTACGTGCTGGAGAAGATGCCGACCGTGGTGATGGACTCCTCGACCTACGGGGTCCCGGTCAACTCGGCCAACGGCTACAAGGTGACCGTGTCCGACGCCGTCCGGTTCGACAACAGCGGCAACTTCGTACACAGCGCACCGTGGTCGGTGGGCGATCAGGGCAAGCGGGACGTCAGCCACGGCTGCATCAATCTGAGCCCGTCCAACGCCAAGTGGTTCTTCGACAACTTCGGCAGCGGAGACCCGATCATCGTCAAGAACTCCGTCGGTGTGCCGAAGAATGACGGCTCCAACGACTGGCAGTTGTAGCCCCGGCGGTTACGAAGCCGAACGGCTGAGCAGCGACGGTACGGCGGGTTGGCGCCGGTCGTAGATGATCCGGGCGGGCACGCCGGCGACCTCGACATCGTCGGGAACCGGCTTGGTCACCACCGCTCCGGCACGAATGCTCGCGCGATTGCCGACGTCGACGCCGAGGATGATGGCGCCAGGAGAGATGAACACGTCGTCGCCGATGACGGGATACTGGCCGGGGAGCCCCTCTCCGATTGAAACCCCTTGGTGGATACGGCAATTGGCGCCGATCTTCGCCCGGTAGTGCACGTGCAGCGGGCCCACGTGGGCGATCGACAACCCCGGGCCGAAGACGTTGCGCGAGACGACGAAGCCGAGTCGCTCGCCGAGCAGCTTGGTCCGTAGCTGGAAATAACCGGCGATGAGGCGTCCTACCGGCGTGCGCGCGGTGTTGGTCCAGTATTCCGATTTGCGCAGCAGCCGCTGGAAATGTGTCGGGCGCTGCGTCAGCCGGTACCGCAGCCGCCAGCGTTCCAGCCCCTGGGCCTTGAGGTCCGCCGCCAGATAGAACGTCAAGTCGTCCCGAGATTCGATCACGTGTACCCCCGTGTCGTGGTTTTCAGTGTCTGTTGACCACGACAACTTAGGTTAAACCATACTTGAGGTACTGAAAAGTTACTAGTGAGTCACCTTATGGTTTGGTGCGGGCCCGGGGGTGCGCCTAGTTCCAGATGCGGACGCGGCTGCCCGGGTCGAGGAACAGTTGGTCCTCCTCGGACACGTCGAACGCCTCGTAGAACGCATCCACGTTGCGGATCACGCCGTTGCAGCGAAACTCCGGCGGCGAGTGCGGGTCCACCGCCAGGCGCCGGATCGCTTCGGCGGCACGGGATTTGGTGCGCCACACCTGAGCCCAGCCGAAGAAGACGCGCTGCACGCCGGTGAGACCGTCGATCACCGGCGCCGGCCGGCCGTTCAGCGACAACTGATACGCCAGCAGCGCGATCGACAGTCCGCCGAGGTCGCCGATGTTCTCGCCGACGGTGAATGCGCCGTTGACGTGGTGCCCACCGTCCAGGTCGCGCGGGACATACGCCTCGTACTGCTCGATCAGGGCCTTGGTGCGGGCGCCGAACTCGGTGCGGTCGTCGTCGGTCCACCAGTCCACCAGGTTGCCGTCACCGTCGTACTTGGCGCCCTGGTCGTCGAAACCGTGCCCGATCTCGTGGCCGATCACCGCACCGATGCCACCGTAGTTGGCGGCGTCGTCGGCGTCGGCGTCGAAGAACGGCGGCTGCAGAATGGCGGCGGGAAAGACGATTTCGTTCATCCCGGGGTTGTAGTAGGCGTTGACGGTCTGCGGTGTCATGAACCATTCGTCCCGGTCCACCGGGCCACCCAGCTTGGCCAGTTCCCGATCGTGGTTGACGGCGTAGCCGCGCTGGTAGTTGCCGTACAGGTCGTCGCGGCGGATCACCAGCGCCGAGTAGTCCCGCCAGCTGACCGGATAGCCGACCTTGGCGGTGAACTTGGCCAGCTTGGTCAGCGCACGCTCGCGGGTCTGCGGCGTCATCCAGTCCAGGTCGCTGATGCTGATCCGGTAGGCCTCCTGCAGATTTTCCACCAGCGCGTCGATGCGGTCCTTGGCGCCCGGCGGAAAGTGTTGCTGCACATACAGTTTCCCGACGGCGTCGCCCATCAGGGTCTCCACCAGCGAAACCGCCCGCTTCCAGCGGTCCCGGATCTGCTCGGTGCCGGTGAGCCGGCGGCCGTAGAAATCGAAGTCCGCGTCCACCAATTCACTGGTCAGCCACGGGGATCGGGCACGAATCAACCGCCAGCGCGCCCAGCTCTTCCAGTCCTCGAAATCCGCACTGCTCCACAGCTCGGCGAAGGTGGTGAGGTAATCCGGTTGCCGGACAACGACTTCCGCGACACGTTCCGGCGTGGTGCCCAGCCCTGCCGTCCATCCGGCCCAGTCGAAGCCGCCGCCCTCGGTCTGCAGGTCGGCGAAACTGCGCAGGTTGTAGGTGAGGTCGGCGTCGCGGCGCTTGACCACGTCCCAGTGCGCGGCGGCGAGTTTGCGCTCCAGCGCCACGATGCGGGCCGCGGTGTCGGCGTGCTCGTCGGCGGGGCCGCCAAAGACCAGCCCGAACATCGTCGCGATGTGGCCCGGGTAGGCCGCGAGCACGGCGGCGTGCTGCTCGTCGCGGTAGTAGGACTCGTCGGGCAGGCCGATCCCGGACTGGCTGAAGTGCACCAGGTAGCGGGTGGAGTTCTTGGAGTCGGTGTCCACGTAGAACCCGACACCGCCGCCCACCCCGGTGCGCTGCAGGGCCCCGACCGCTGCGGCCAGCGCAGCACGATCGGCGGCGCTGTCGATGACCTGCAGTTCGTCGTGCAACGGTTGCAGCCCCCGGCGCTGCACGGTCTCCTCGTCGAGGAAGCTGGCGTAGAGGTCGCCGATGCGCTGCTCGTCGGTCCCGTGCGCGGCCTGGCTGCGGCTCGCCTCCACGATCAGGTCGCGCACCTGCTCCTCGGCGCGGTCGAACAGGGTGCGGAAGGCGCCGTCGGTGGCGCGGTCGGCGGGAATGTCGTACTCGGTCAGCCAGCGGCCGTTCACATGACCGAAAAGGTCGTCCTGCGGTCGGGCGGCTGGGTCGACGTAGCTCAGATCGATACCCGAGCGGATGGCCTCTACTGTCACCCCGCCATCCTTCCATCTGGTTTCGGGTGCAACGATCGGGCCATGCCTGACCAGGAGAAAACTGAGGCGGACAGCGAGACCGCAGACGCCGACGACGCCGAGTACGGCAGCGGGGTGTTCTCCCCCTACGGCATCGCGTCGGCGGTGCTGGGCCTGGTCTGCGTCGCGGCGGTGGTGCTCGGCGTGCTCATCTGGACCAACCACAAAGACGACTCCGGCGAGCGCATCTACCTGTCCAAGGTCATGCAAACGGCCTACGAGTGGTCCAACGTGCTGATCAACATGAACAGCAGCAACATCGACGCCAGCCTGCAACGGCTGCACGACGGGACGGTCGGCGAACTCAACACCGACTTCGAGGCCACCATGCAGGGCTACCGGCAGGTGGCCGCGAAGCTACAGGCACAGAGCGTCGGCCGGGTGGAGTCGGTGGCCATCGACACCATGCACCGCGACCTCGATACCGTCCCCGGATCGCCGCGACAGGTGGTACCCACCAAGCTGCCCGCCTTCGCCACCCGAACCGACTCGGTGATGCTGGTGGCCGCTTCGGTGGCCGAGAAGTCCGGCGGACAACCGCAGGTGGTGCGCTGGAGCCTGCGGTTGGACGTCTCGCAGATCGACGGCAAGCTGATGATCTCCAAGCTGGAGCTGATCAAATGAGGAACGCCTGGCGGTTCGCGGCGTTCGACATCCTGGCGCCGCTGGTGGCGATCGCCGCGCTGGCGGCGATCGGCGTGGTGCTGGCCTGGCCGCGGTGGTGGGTGGCGGTCGGCACCGCGCTGGTGCTGCTGATCGTCGAGGGCGTAGCCGTCAACTTCTGGTTGATGCGCCGCGATGCGGTCACCCTCGGCACCGACGACGACGCGCCCCGGCTGCGGCTCGCGGTGGCATTTCTGGCCACGGCGGCCGTCTGCGCGGCGGTGCTGACCGGCTACACGCATTGGACCGCCAACGACGACCAGTTCAAGCGGGACTCGGTGACGGTGGTGCAGGTCGCCACCGGCGCCGCCGAGGCGGTGGCGTCGTTCTCGCCGACGGCTCCGGGGGTGAATATCGACCGTGCTGCCTCGCTGATGGTGCCGGAGCAGGCCGGCAAGTTCAAAGAGGAGTACACCAGGACCAGCGCGGACCTGTTGCAGCGCAAGGTGACGGCGCAGGCGTCGACCTTGGCGGCCGGGGTCGAGGCCATCGGGCCGTCGGCGGCCAGCGTTGCGGTGATCATGCGGGTGACGCAGAACTCGCCCGGCCAGCCCACCAGTCAGGCGGCCCCGGCGGTGCGGGTGACGTTGACCAAGCGCGGCAACGACTGGCTGGTACAGGACATCGCGCCGATCAGTGCCCGCTAGTTGGCGTGCGGCGAGCGTTCGTTCTTGACCCGCACGAACCGGTCGGACAACCGGCGCATCCGGATCATCAGGGAAGCCGACGGGCTGACGCGACCGTCCAGGTAGTCGGCCAGGTCTTCGGCGGTGACGCCGATACGCGAGGCGAACTCCTGCTGCACCAGGCCGGAGCGGTCCATCAGCAGCTTCACGTGGCGGGCGACCTCGGCGCGCTCATTGGCCTCCAGGTGCGCACGAGCCCGCTCCAGCACCTCCCACAGCGCCTTGGCGATGCCGGCCGGGCGCGCACCGCCGAGGATCTCCTCGACCTGACGGGCGGTGCGGCCGTACGGGTCCCGTTTGAGCGCGCTGGCAATGCGCTTCCAGGTGGCGATGTCGCCACCCTCCAACGACGAGCGGATAGCGGCGGTGGACCAGAATTCGACCGGCTGATCCGGGTCGGGGGGCCCGGCCGCCTCGGGCCTGGACCTGGCGCCGCGGGCAGGCGCCGGTCTGCGCTGGTCGGCTGCCAACGTCACCTCGCCTCCTCCAACATCGCGACGGCCACCGACAGACAGCGCTGCCGGACCTCCTCCCAGTTTGCCTTGACACCGGAATCTGTCGACACGTCGTCGAGGTCGCACGGATCGGGATCGGCCAGCCGGCGGACCAGCTGGCTGGCGACCCAGTACCGCCGGGGAGACGAGCCGGGAGGCTGACAACAGTAATACCTATCCATCCCGGACAGCACCACCGCTGCGGTCTCCGGTTCCATCACCTCCACCATGTCAGCAAAGTCGGCATAATCGCGGCTGCTGTTACGGCTCATGATCAGGTAGCCCTTGAGCCGCAGCGTTTCGGCGCCGGTGGGCACCTGCAGGCGATCGCCGGTGGGCAGCTGGACATTCGTGGTCTCCACCGGGCTCTGCCGCCGGTACCGGGGCCGTGCCGACCTGGGCTCCCGGCTCTGCAGGGCGTCGAGGGCAACGGCCAACCGTCCGCGCCACAGGGTGACGGGGTGCACCGGCCGGTCGGTCCACGGCATGGCCCGGGCGATGCTGGAGCGGTAGGACAGCCCGACTTTGCGTGCGGTGGCCTGCCCCACCGGGCCGGTGGCGAGCGTCAGCGTCACCGAGTCGGTGTCTTCGGCCGTCGCCGGGTCCCGGTCCGGCTCGGTGCGCCCGCAGCCGGTGAAAGCCAGCGGGTCGGTCACGCAAATGGCATCGGGGGCAAGGGTTTTGAGCTTAGCGGCCGACTTGATCACCATGCGCAGATCGGCGCTGGGCGCGATCGCGGCGGTGATGTCCTCAGGGATCACGACGACGCCGCCCAGGTCGACGTCGGGCAGCGGACGGTCGAAGTCCACCGATGGCAGGACCCGGCCCAGCCAACCCGGTATCCACCAATTCCACTTGGCGAACACCGCCATCAAGGCGGGCACCAGGACCAGCCGGACGATGCTGGCGTCGACGGCGATCGCGACCGCACATGCCACCCCGATCTCGGCGACCAGCGGCATACCGGCAAACGCGAACCCGCAGAACACCGCGATCATGATCAGCGCGGCGCTGGTGATGGTGCGGGCGCTGGTGCTCACCCCGTAGGCGACGGCGTCGCGGGTGTGCCCGGTCTGCAGGAAACGCTCCCGGATCCGGGTGAGCAGGAAGATCTCGTAGTCCATGGACAACCCGAACGTCATCGCCAGGACCAACGGGGGCACGGTGCTGTCGATCGAGGTCAGGTGCGGGAAGCCGAGCGGTGCGGCCCACCCCCACTGGAAGACCATCACCAGCGATCCGTAGGCGGCCGCCACCGACAGCAACGTCATCAGCACGCCCTTGAGCGCCAGCAGCACCGAGTGGACCGAGAGCAGCAGCATCAGGAAGGCGATCAGCGCCACGAAGCCCAGCACCAGCGGCTGGGTTTCGGCGACCCGATCGTCGAAGTCCTTGATCAGCGCCGTCGACCCGCCGACCGCCACCTTCGCGTCCCCGGCGGTTCGCGGCAGCTGGCTGCGCATCCAGTCCACCGTGTGCCGGGCCCGCATGTCTTCGGGGTCGACCGACAACACCGCACTGAGCAGCGCGCTCTTCTTGTCTTCGCTGTAGACCGGGGGTGGCACCGACGCGACGTCGGGCGCCTTGGCCATCTGCTCGCGCAGCGCCGCCATGATCTGGGCGTGCGCGGGCGGGGCGTCCGGTCCCTCCGGCCAGTCGGGGAAGGTGACCAGCACCTGGACCGGACCCATCGAGCCCGGGCCGAGGGCCTGCGATGCCGCGGCCACCCCGGCGCGGATCTCGTGCGACGAGTCGAACTGCCGCAGCAGGCTGTTGCCCAGCACCATCGCCGTCGCCGGCGCCGCCATCAGCAGCAGCACCGCCGACGCCGCCAGCGCCGAAATCCAGGGCCGGCGCATCACCCAGCCGACCCAGCGCGTCCAGAACCGCGAGACGGTGCTCTCCGGTCGCCTGGACCAGTGCAGCAGCACCGACCGTTTGGCCGCTGCGCGGGAGAAGGTGGCCAGCAGCGCCGGCGTCAGCGTGGCGGAGGTGAGCATCGCGACCGCGACCGCCAGGATCGCGCCGGTGGCCATCGACTGCAGCGCCGGGGTGTTGATCAGGTAGATACCGGTGAGCGAGGCGATGACCGTCATGCCGGACAGCACCACCGCGAGCCCGGACGTGGCCATGGCGGCGTCCACCGCCTCCTGCGGCTGCCGTCCGGTGCGCAGTTCCTCGCGGAAGCGCATCAGGATGAACAGCGAATAGTCCACGGCCAGCGCAATGCCGAACATCGACACCGTCGACGTCACGAATACCGACATGGTGGTGTGCATGGACAGCAGATAGACCAGTCCCATGGTCACCACGACCGTGCACACGCCCAGTGCCAGCGGGATCGCCGCGGCCGCCAGCGATCCGAACACCGCCAGCAGCACGATCAGGATGATCGGCAGGTTCCACTCTTCGGCTTTGGCGATGTCGTGCTTGGTGTTGGCTGCCGCGGCGGCGGACAGGGCGCCCTGACCGATGACGTAGAGGCGCACGTGGCCGTTGGCGGTCTCCCCGGAGCGATCGTCTTCCACGCCGATCCGTTGGCGCAGTTTCTTGGCGACGTCGCTGGTGCCGGGATTGCGGGCGTCCAGGTGCAGGGTCACGACGTAGGGCCGGTCGGGTTGCGGTGGGCGCTGGGTGGGATTGGGTGCGACGGTGACGCCGGGCAGGTCGGCGGCGATCTTCTTCAGTTGCGCGACGGCGTCGTTGATGTCCTGGTAGGTGGCGTCGGCGCGGGGGGCGGCCACCAGCGCCAGCGGGGAGGCGCCGAGTTCGGGGTACTGCGCGACGAGTTGGTCGTGCACGTTGAGCGACTGGGAGCCGGCGACCTCGAATCCGCCGCCGGTCAGATTCCCCGACTGCGACATCGCCAGATACACCGCCGGAACCAGCGCGAGCAACCAGCCGGCGAAGACGAGCCAGCGAAATCGGCGCAGGTTGCGGCTCAGCCGCATCATGAACTGCTGGATTTCCCACTCCCCGTATTCCGTGATTTCGTACGCAGCGCGCCCGCGAGCCTACCGGAGGACGTTGTGCCCGAAGTTTGCTTATCGGTTCCTGAGCTGCGGTGACAGCGGTTCCCCGGGATCGTTGTTAAGTCGTGACGGTCATCTGCCGACCACAGCGTCAGAACAACGGTTCGGTCTGTGATCCGCAATGCTTGCGGATCCCCTCGTAGCCGCGATCGCAGCGGGTTACCGGGACGCGGAGTCGCAGCGCCGTCGCAGCCACCGCGCAATCGTTCAGGTTGCGTTGGCGACGTATCGGCCGCCGATGGCAGGATGGTCGAGGCCCGCGGGTCGGCAGACATCGCGAGGCGAACCACCGAGGAGTTACCCATGCAAGCAAGCACGCGTCGCGGGCTTTTCGCAGTAGTGATCGCAGCCGGTCTGACCGGCGCCGGCAGCGCATCTGTCGCGGCACCCGCAGCAACAGGTTCGACGGACCCGTGCGCGGCCAGCGAAGTGGCCCGCACCGTGGGCACCGTCGCAAAGCAGACCGGTGATTACCTGGATTCGCATCCGGACACCAACCAGGCCCTGACGTCGGCCTTGCAGGAACCCGCGGGCCCGCAGTCGGCCACCACGCTCAAGAGCTACTTCGAGACCCACCCGAAGGTCGCGCTGGATCTGCAAGGCCTCGCCAACCCGCTGAACAAGCTGGGCACCCAGTGCAGACTGCCGATCACGTTGCCGCAGGCACTGAGCCTGTTCCAGGCGGCCCAAGGCGCGGGCGGCGCGCTGCCGGGCCTGCCGGGCGCCGCCGCGGTGGGCGGCCAGCCGGCCCCGCTCGCGGGCCCCGGGCCCGGTCCCCGTCCCGGTCCGGCACGCGCCGCCGGCTGATCAGCCTCGCTGGTTGGCGTCGGCCGCCGGCTCATGCTCCGGCGGCGGCAACGGACCCTGCAGCGCGCTGTCGGACGGATCGACAACAGCGTTCAGCCCGCGGCCGCGGACACCTGGATCGGTGGGCGGGTCGTCGGAGTCGCTGTCGGTGACCCGGCGGAACATGAAGAAGAACACCACCCAGCCGACCGCGGCGATGAACAGCCAGCTGATCAGCCGGTAGATCAGCATCGCCGAGATGGCGTTGGGCAACGACATTCCGCTGGACACCAGACCGGGGACCAGCACTGCCTCCACCACCAGCAGACCACCCGGCATCAGCGGGATCGTCCCCACCGCGCGCGCCGCGGCGTAGGCGACCGTCAACCCTGCCAGTGAGGCATGATCTCCCGCGGCGTAGGCCGCAAAGGCCAGGCACGCGACGTCGGCGACCCAGTTGAACAGTGACCAGCTGAACGCCGCCCCCAGGTCGCGTCGGCTCAGGCTCACCGACTCGAGCTGCATCAAGATCTCGCGCCACTTCTCCACACCGGTCTCGGCGGGTTTGCCGCGAATGGAGTTCACCCAGGACAGCACCTTGATGCCGATGCCTTCGATCAACTCCGGCCGCGACGCCACCGCCTGCGCCAGCAACAACAACGCGACGAACCCGCCCAGCGTGAACAGCAGCGAAAACGGGTTGTTCTTCGCGCCCAGCAGAAACGCCCCACCCAAACCCAGCACCGCCAGCCCGACCGCCTGCAGCGCGCCCGACATGACCAGCTGCCACGACGCCACCACCGTGGATGCGCCCCACAGGCGCTGCTGGCGCAGCAGGAACGTCGCCGAGATCACCGGCCCGCCGGGCAGCGTGGTACTCAACGAGTTCGCGGCGTAGAACGCTGCTTCCGAACGCAGTTGCTTCACCTGTACACCGGCCGACGCCAGCAGGGTGCGCTGGATCTGAGCGAAACTGTGCATCGACGCCGCCGCGGCGATCATCGCCGCGACCAACCACCACCACTTGGCGTCGAACAAGCTCATCCAGGCCTTGGCCAGTTGATCGCGCACCAACACGATCTCGACGCCGAGCACGAGCACCACGAGGGACAGTCCCACCCACCGCAGCCACCAGTACTTGCCGCGCGGGGGCGCGTCTGCTGGGCGGGAGAGCGTCTCCAACCACCCGCCCACCGGTTTGCGGGCAGCGGCGTCCGGTGACATCGAACTAGGGTAACCGCGCAGGTGGCGACACCATACCTGCACGTCGCCGAGCGTGTCGGGGTCGTTCCAGGGTCGTAACCGAACCGTGGCGGCCCGCGTCGGCGGTTTTGGGGGAATGACACCGATGACCGGCGCGATTGACCACCGGCAAATCGGGGTATGACCGGGCGCAACCCTGCGGGCAGGGGGTCGGGTCGGCGTGATATCTCGGCGTGGGAATGAAGTGATCGGCGATGGTCGGCTGGTTGGACAGGCTGCAACGGCGTAACCGCGGCGTCGGGGTGGCCGTCGCCGTCATCTACAAGTACCTCGACGACCAAGGCAGTTACCTGGCCGCCCTGATCACCTACTACGCGTTCGTGTCGCTGTTTCCCATGCTGTTGCTGTTGACCACCGGCCTGGGAGTGTTGCTCGCCGACCGGCCGGATCTCAAGGCGAAGGTGCTGCAGAGCACCCTGAGTCAGTTCCCGGTGATCGGTAGCCAGCTGCAGCAGCCGGAGGGACTCAGCGGCGGGACGGTCGCTGTGGTGGTCGGCATACTGGGCGCGCTCTACGGGGGCCTGGGTGTGGGCCAGGCGGTGCAGAACGCGATGGATTCGGTGTGGGCGGTGCCGCGGGACCAGCGCCGCGACCCGTTCCGTTCCCGGGCATTCAGCCTGCTGCTGCTGTTCGTGCTGGGTTCGGCGGCCATCGCGTCGACCCTGCTGTCCGGCGTCGGGCACGCGACGGGATCGCTCGGCGTGTTCGGGAAAATCGGCATCGCGCTGGTCGCCATCGGCATCAATGCGTCGATCTGCCTGGTGGCCTTCCGCCTCACCACCGCGCGCGACCTCAGCTATCGCCAGGTGCTGCCGGGGGCCCTGGCCGCGGCGTTCATCTGGCAGGTCCTGCAGTGGTTCGGCGCCGGTTACGTCGGCCACGTCGTGAAATCGGCCAGCGCGACCAACAGCGTGTTCGCGCTGGTGCTGGGCATGCTCGCGTTCCTGTTCCTGGTGTCGTCGACGTTGGTGTTGTGCGCCGAGATCAACGTGGTGCTGGTGGAGCAACTCCACCCGCGTGCCCTGCTGACGCCGTTCACTGACGACGTGGACCTGACCCCCGCTGACCGCAAGACCTACACCAGGCGGGCGAAAGCCGAACGGGTCAAACGCTTTCAGCGGGTCAGTGTCCGGTTCGACGATGCCGATTCCACGACCACCGACGTGTCGTGAGGAAGCGCGTGCGACCCACCGCACCGGCGTCCAGCTACGCTGATCCGATGTCAGCAACTATCGATGACGATGCGGTAAGCCCGCTGGTCCGCAAGACCGCCGCATGGTCGTGGCGGCTGGTGGTCATCGTGGTGGCCGCGGTGGCGCTGCTGTGGGTGGTCGAGAAACTCGAAGTCATCGTGGTGCCGGTGCTGCTGGCCCTGATGTTCAGCGCGCTGCTGATGCCGCTGGTGGACTGGCTGGACATGCGGGGTCTGCCGCGCGGCTTCGCGGTGGCGCTGGTGCTGCTGGCCGGATTCGCGATCCTCGGCGGCATTCTGACGTTCGTGGTCACCCAGTTCATCGTCGGCGTCCCGGACCTCGTCACCCAGGTCGAGCACAGCATCGACTCCCTGCGCCGCTGGCTCATCGAGGGGCCGGCGCACGTGCGCCGCGAACAGATCGACAACGCCGGCAACTCCGCGATCGAAGCGCTGCGGAACAACCAAGCGAAGCTGACCAGCGGGGCGCTGTCTACCGCGGCCACCATCACCGAGCTGGCTACCGCCGCGGTGTTGGTGCTGTTCACCCTGATCTTCTTCCTCTACGGTGGCCGCAACATCTGGCAGTACGTTCAGCAGATCTTCCCGACCCATGTCCGCGACCGCGTCCACGAGGCCGGCAAGGCCGGATACGGCGCCCTGACCGGCTACATCCGCGCCACGTTCCTGGTCGCGCTGACCGATGCGGCCGGGGTGGGCGCCGGTCTGGCGATCATGGGCGTACCGCTGGCGTTGCCGCTGGCCTCCATCGTGTTTCTGGGCGCCTTCATACCGCTGATCGGCGCACTGGTCTCTGGCCTGCTGGCGGTGGTGGTGGCGCTGCTGGCCAAGGGCATGGTCTACGCGCTGCTCACCCTCGGCCTGCTGATCGTGGTGAACCAGCTCGAAGCGCACGTGCTGCAGCCCGTGGTGATGGGACGCGCGGTCTCGATCCATCCGTTGGCGGTGGTGCTGGCCATCTCCACCGGTGGGGTATTGGCCGGGATCGTCGGCGCGTTGCTGGCGGTGCCGACGGTGGCGTTCCTGAACAACGCCATGCAGGTGTTGCTGGCCAAGGATCCCGAGGTGGAGGCCGAGGAACAGGCCGAAGGCGAGACGGGCGCGATCGTGTCGGCTCGGCCGGACCAGCCGGACGACAGCGACCCGTAGTAGCCGACCGGCCCGTTACGGAGAGCCATTGGTGCCGGGGGCACCGGGCTGACCGCCGGGACCGCCGGCCCCGGCGGCTCCGCCGAGACCTCCTTGAGCATGCGCACCACCCACCGCGTTTCCGCCGTCTCCGCCGTCGCCCCCGTCGGTGAGTGGGCTGGCTGCGTTGCCGCCGTCCCCGCCGCGACCGCCCAGACTATTGCCGGTTCCCGCGTTGGTTCCGTCGCCGCCCCGACCGCCGTTTCCGCCGTCGCCGGCGATGCCCGCGCCGCCCGCCCCGCCGCGCCCCCCAACAGCATCCGCTGCGGAACCTGGCTCAGTGACACTCGCGTCACCACCGCGTCCCCCGATTCCGGCGTGACCACCGGTCGCTGCGCCGCCGGCCCCGCCGGCGCCGCCGACCGCGTCCGTCAACGAGGTGCCGGAGTTCACCGCCGCACCGCCGTTCCCGCCCGCGCCACCCGCGCCGGCGGTGCCATTGCCGCCCGCACCTCCGGTGCCGGCGGTCAGTATGTCGGTGACGTTGCCACGCGTGATTCCACCATCACCGCCCTTTCCGCCGGTGGTGCCGGTGCCGCCCTGCCCGCCGGCGCCGGCGACCGAAGCTTGCCCGCCGACGGAGTAGGCGTTCCCGCCGCGGCCGCCGTTGCCACCGGCCACGGCGGTCCCACCGTCGGCACCGGCCCCGCCGGCGCCCCCGGTGGCATTCCCGGTGCCGCCGGCGATGGCCGTGCCCCCGCCTCCTCCATCGCCGCCGCCGGCCGCGCCGGCACCGCCGTCACCACCCTGACCACCGGTGACGTTTCCCGGACCATTGTTCAGCGTCGCGAAACCACCGCCACCGCCGGTGCCGCCGAGATGAGTGGTCCCGGTACCGCCTGTGCCGCCGTTCCCGGAGATCGCGTTCGCCGTGCCGCCGCTCACCGCCGCACCGCCGTTCCCTCCGGTGCCGCCCCACGGTCCCTCGCCGCCGGAACCACCGGCGCCTCCGTGGGCGGTTCCGTTGCCGGTGCTTGTCGCAACGCCACCGTCACCGCCGCGTCCGCCGACACCGGTGTCGTCGGCAGTTCCGGTGCCGCCGGCGCCGCCGGTCCCACCGAACACGTTGTCGTCGCCCGCGGTGGTGGCGGTACCTCCGGCTCCCCCGTCGCCGCCGTCGCTGCCGTCGCCGCCTCGTCCTCCGGTGCCGCCGGGGCCCGTGCTGCCACCGGTACCGCCGGTGCCCGGCGTGCCTCCGGCACCTCCGGTGCCGCCGTTGCCACCGTCGCCGTCCTTTGCGGACCCGTTGCCACCCTGGCCGCCTTCACCGCCGGTACCGCCGGTCCCGCCGTTGCCGTTGATGCCACCGTTGCCCGCGCCGCCGGTACCTCCGGTGCCGCCCTGGGCGCCGGACGTGCCATTGCCACCTTCGCCGAGGAGGCCGACGCCCGCGATCCCTTGCATGCCCGCACCCCCGGTGCCGCCGGTGCCGCCTTTGCCCCCGGTGCCGATAGCCCCGGGTGCTGCGCCGTCAGCGCCGGCTCCGCCGATGCCGGCAGTTCCGCCGGTGCCACCCTGACCGCCGTTGGTGGCCCCGGAACCGGTGTCGGCCAGTCCTTCGCCGCCCTGACCGCCCATTCCGCCAGTGCCACCAACTCCGCCGGCACCGCCCCCGCCATGGGCACCCTGCGTTCCACCGAACAGACCCGGGGCTCGCCCGCCAGCGCCTCCCCCAGCGCCATTACCACCGATGCCACCTTGACCGCCCTGACCGCCCTGCTCGCCGATGCCGCCCGGGCCGCCGCCAGCAATGCCATTGATGCCGGTGCCTCCGGTACCGCCTGTTCCGCCGACGCCACCGGCTCCGCCCGGGCCGCCATTGCCCCAGAGCAGACCTCCGGTGCCGCCGGCGCCGCCCGTACCGCCGGCACCGCCGCTACCGCCGACTGCGCCCTGGGCGCCGATCGATCCTGTGACACCGGTTCCGCCGGTACCGCCGGCGCCCCCGTGTCCGATGAGGCCGGCGTCGCCACCCCGGCCGCCGGTCTGTCCGGGTGCCCCGGACCCGCCGTCGCCACCGTTACCCCACAGCAGACCGCCAGCTCCGCCCGCTTGTCCGGTTCCCGGGGCACCGTTGACACCGTTGCCGATCAACGGGCGCCCGAGCAGCAGATTGGTCGGCGCGTTGATGACATCCAGAACGAGGTGCTCGAGAAGCACCAAGGGGGAGGCACTGGCGGCATCGGCGGCGACATAGGCGCCGGCTGCGGTGGCCGTGGCCTGGACGAACTGTGCATGGAACTGCGCCGCTCGGCCACTCAGCGCCTGATACTCACGGGCGTAATTACCGAAAAGTTCGGCAATAGCCAGGGATACTTCATCGCTGGCGGCGCTGAGGACAGCTGTAGTGGAACGTGCGGCCGCTGAATTGGCTTGCGTCACCGATGACTGGATTCCAGCGAGTTGCTGCGAAGCGGAAATCATTGTTTCTGGTACCGCAATTACGTGCGTCATCGGGCCGGTGTGCCTTTCCTGAGACCGATTGAATTTTCGCCTCGGGAGCGTAGTCCGGAACAGTTCGGTATGAACTGGTTTTTACGTAGATTTATGCTGATCAGCACGCCGGTACCGCTTTCCGGATATCGCATACACAGATGCATTCCCATTCACAAGTGCATTCTGGTTGCTGCGCTCAGCGTTGTTGTACACCTATGTTTTTCAAATAAACTTCATTACCCGTCGGCGATCAGAAACTTCAACTAATGTCGCCCGCGGTGTCCGGCGTCGTGCCGGATCAACCTTCCCGCTTGCCCACACACCACTGAGGTATCGCCGTGTCGTTTCTGCGTTTATCGCCCGATGTGGTGGCCTCCGCGGCTGCCGACCTACGCCGAATCGGCACCGGTGTCGCGGCTGGCAACGCCGCTGCGGCCACCGTCACGACCCAGGTGGGCAGCGCGGCCGCCGACGAGATATCCCTCGCCGTCGCTGAGCTTTTCTCCCAGCACGCCGCCAACTACCAGAGGCTGGCCGCCGAT
Organism: Mycobacterium sp. NGS61; assembly: GCF_059812325.1. Lineage (NCBI taxonomy): Bacteria > Bacillati > Actinomycetota > Actinomycetes > Mycobacteriales > Mycobacteriaceae > Mycobacterium > Mycobacterium sp. NGS61. Next base: position 24,526 of record NZ_JCALCL010000015.1, on the reverse strand, counting down.
GCCTCGGCGTTCCACAGCCAGTTCGTCGGCAACCTGCTGTCCGGCGCGGACAGCTACCTGTCGAATGAGGCGGCGAACACCGGCCTGCTCGGGCTGCTGAACGGTCCCAGCAACGTTCTGCTCGGCCGGCCGCTGATCGGCAACGGCGCCAACGGTGCCACCGTCGACGGCGTCGGCACCGCCGGCGGCGCAGGCGGGATCCTGTACGGCAACGGCGGCAGGGGCGGCACCAGCACCAAAGCCGGGGCGACCGGTGGAGCCGGCGGGGCCGCCGGACTCATCGGCAACGGCGGTGCCGGCGGCCTGGGTGGCGCGGGCGGGACCGGCGGCGCAGGCGGCAGCGGCGGATGGCTGCTCGGCAACGGTGGCGCAGGGGGCACAGGTGGGGCCGGACTGGCCGGGACCACCGGCCCGGGTGGCCAGCAGGGCGGCGACGGTGGGAGTGGCGGCCGCGGCGGAGTCGGTGGCACCGCCGGCCTGTTCGGCGCCGGGGGTACCGGTGGCGACGGTGGTCGGGGCGGCGACGGTGGCGCCGGCGGCAAGGGAGTGACCGGCAGCGCGAACTATTCCGACGGCGGCAACGGCGGCCAAGCCGGTACCGGCGGCGATGCCGGAGCCGGTGGCAATGCGGGCCCGTTCGGCACCAATGGCAGCGGCGGGCGCGGCGGCCACGGCGGGACTGGTGGAATCGGCGGTCTCGGGGCTCCTGACTCCTCAGATGCCTTCGGCGGCAGTGCCGGAGGTGTCGGCGGCGATGGCGGGAATGCCGGCGCCGGCGGTGCCGCCGGGACCGGCGGCAGCGGCGGATCCTCGGGCGCTTACGGCGACGGCGGTAAGGGTGGCACCGGTGGCGAAGGCGGAGCCGGCACGCACGCGACAACGACCGGCAGTCCCAACGGCGGCAAGGGCGGTCCAGGTGGGCAGGGCGGATCCGGCGGCGACAGCGGCGCCGGTGGTCGCAACGGAGATGGCGGTGACGGCGGCGTTGGAGGCGTCGGTGCCGACGGTGCGGACGGCGCCGCCGACACCGGCAGCGGCGCTGGTGACGGTGGCAGCGGCGGCGACGGCGGCACCGGCGGAACCAGCGGCATCGCCGGTACCGGCGGCAGCGGCGGAACTGGTGGTACCGCCGGTAGGGGCGGTACCGGGGGCAACGGTGGCCAAGGGGCGGCCGGCCTGGCGGGATCCGGGCACCTGGGCGGCCACGGCGGCCACGCCGGCGACGGCGGCAATGGCGGAAACAGTCCGGCCGGCGGTACCAATGGCGACGGCGGCGTGGGCGGCCGCGGGGGCAACGGCGGTGTCGGTGGCAGTGGTGCCGCCGACAGCGGCAGCGGCGGCCAGAACGGCGGCAACGGCGGCAATGGCGGTAACGGCGGCGTCGGCGGTGCCGACGGCCACGGTGACGGCGCCGTCGGCAAGGCCGCCGCCGGTGGCGACGGCGGCACCGGAGGGGGAGGCGCTGTCGGTGGCGACGCGACGGCAGGTTCCCAGCGTTACGGCGGCTATGGCGGCTATGGCGGTTTCGGCGGATACGGCGGATCCGGCGGCGGCGGTGAAATCGGTGCCGGCGGCGACGGTGGCAACGGCGGCAAGGGCGGCGACTCGGCCGCCGGCGGACTCCACGGGGACGGAACGCGCAACAGCTGGGGTGCCGCCGGCACCGGCGGCGACGGCGGCAACGGCGGCAACGGCGGCAACGCCGCACTCGGGCAGGCCGGACCAGAGGGCGGACACGGCGGTCACGGCGGACTCGGCGGTAACAGCGGCACCGGCGGCACCGCGGGCACCGGCGGCGACGGTGGAGAGGGCGGGGAAGGCGGCGACGGCGGCGGGGACGGCACCACCGGCCAGCCCGGCCTGATCGGCGGCACCGGTGGCAATGGCGGCGACGGCGGCGATCCGGGAACAGGTGGCGCCGCCGCGACCGGCGGCAGAGGCGGCAACGGGGGCGCCGGTGGCGAGGGCGGCTGGGGCGGCGCCGGCAGCAACGCGGCAGGTCTGCCCGGTGCCACCGGGGGCACCGGCGGCAACGGCGGCAACCCGGGGACCGGCGGCACCGCCGGGAACGGTGGCGACGGCGGACAAGGCGGCTGGGGCGGTGACGGCGACGGAGGTGTCGGACGACCGGGCTATGCCGGTGGCAACGGCGGCATGGGTGGCACCGGCGGGCTTCCCGGCCCCGGTGGCACCGCCGGCAACGGTGGCGAGGGCGGATTGGGCGGCCAGGGTGGCGAGGGCGCCGTCGGCGGACCCAACCAGCAGGGATACCAAGGCGGAATCGGCGGACAGGGCGGACAGGGCGGCCTCGGCGGCTCGGCCGGACTGGGTGGCACCAACGGCAACGGTGGCCTCGGCGGCACGGGCGGCCAGGGTGGCGACGGCGGCCTCGGCGGCAACGGGGACAACACCTCGCCGTTGCCGGCGGGCGTCGGCGGTACGGGCGGACTCGGCGGCGACGGTGGCGGTGGCGGACAACCCGGGTCGGGGACCGGTAAGTCCGGTGCGGTCGGCGGAGCGGGTACCGGCGGCATCGGCGGTACCGGTGGCGTGGGCGGCAGCGGCTATGACGGCGCGGTCGGCGGCGTGGGAGGTGCAGGCGGTCAGGGCGGTTCCGGAGCACCCGGCCTGCCGGGCCAGGCCGGTGGAACCGGCGGTAACGGCGGTATCGGTGGCGGCGGCGGGCCGGCAGCCGGTGGCGGTGACGCGGGTGCGGGCGGTATCGGTGGCATCGGCGGCACGGGCGGAAATGGCGGCGACGCAACGACTTCCGGCCAGGCCGGCGCACACGGCGGGCACGGCGGCAAAGGCGGCGGCGGAGGAGGCGGCGGGGTCCCCACCGGCGGCGGGAAGGGTGCCGACGGCGGCGACGGCGGCGACGGCGGTCCGGGCGGCGCCGGTGGCGACGGCGAGGCTGCGCCGGGAGGCACCGGCGGAACCGGCGGCACCGGTGGCGCCGGTGGCCACGGCACCCCGCCTGGTGGTGTCGACGGCTCCGCCGGCGACCCCGGACTGGATGGATTGGACGGCGGAACCGGCTGAGTCACCCCGGTGCCCGCGGGTCGTACGTTCGGGGCGTCCCTCAGCACCCGAACGTGCGGCCGGTTAACTCGACCTCGCCGGTCAGCCTCAGGTCCACCGCCGACGCGCCGACGGCCACCGCGTGCCGGCCCGCCGCGATCCGCCAGCTCCCCGCCTCGAAGCGGGCCAGCAGCCGCGGCTCGGCGTGGATGTGTACCCGGCGGGACTCCCCGGGCAGCAGTTCCACCCTGTCGAAACCCAACAGCCGCAACCGCTTTCCGTCGGGCGCTGCGGTCAGATACAGCTGCGGCACTTCGGTGCCGGTCCGCTCGCCGGTGTTGACCACGGTGCAGGTGACGGCCACCGTTTCGCCGCCGGACGCCTCGAGATCGCGGTACTCGAAGCTGGTGTAGGACAACCCGTGGCCGAACGCGAACAACGGTTCCTGCTCGGTGGACGCGAACCACCGGTAACCGACCTCGGCGCCCTCGGTGTAGTGGATCGTGCTCGGCGTCCCCAGCCCCGCGACCTCGGGCAGTTGCGGGCGCGGCGTCTGGCCGAGATCCGCCGGAAAGGTGACCGGCAGCCGTCCCGACGGATTGACCTGTCCGGCAAGGACTTCCGCGATGGCCTGACCGCCCCGCTGCCCGGGATACCAGGCCTGCAGGATTGCGTTCACCGCAGCGCGCCACGGCATCGCCACCGGGTTGCCGGTCTCGAGCACCACCACCGTGTTCGGGTTGACCGCCGCGACTGCGGCGATCAGCGCATCCTGGCCCCACGGCAGCGACAGGTCCGCGCCGTCGAATCCCTCCCCTTCGGCCCGGGTTGCGAACACGATCGCGACGTCAGCCCGGCGGGCCACCGGGACCGCCTCGGCGGGGTTGATGCCGGGGTCGAAGTAGATTTCGGCGTGCGGGAATTGCTTTCTGAGTTCCTCGAGCGGGCTCGACGGCAGTAGATACAGATTGCGCATCCCGGCTTCCAGCCCGGCGCCCCCGATCGGGATTACACCCGCATAGCCGCCGGGCGGCAGCACGGTGCTGGAGCCGTATCCGGCCGGCACACCGAGCTGAGCGTGGCCGCCGATCACCGCGATCCGGGCTGCGGACGTCACCGGAAGGACTCCCCGGTTGTGCAGCAGCACGATGCCCTGACGCGCGACTTCGGTCGCAATAGCGTTGTGCGCGTGCATATCCGGCTCCGGCACCGGCCCCCATCGGTCCGCCCCGACGGCGAAGATGGACCGCAGGATGCGGCGCACCATGTCGGACAGCCGCTCGGCGGGCAACCGTCCATCGGCGTACGCCGCGCGCAGCGGCTCGCCGAAGGTCTCTGCCTGCCAGAGCAACGCATCGATCTGCGCGCCGCATTCCTGGTCGAGCCCGGCCAGCGCACACTCCCAACCCGGTGTGCCGCCCCAGTCCGACATGACCCAGCCGCGGTATCCCCACCCGCCTTTGAGTATCTCGGTGAGCAGGACTGCGTTGGCCGCGCAGTAGGCGCCGTTGACCTTGTTGTAGGCAGCCATCACCGCCCCGGGGCGGCCCCGCTCGATCGCAATCTGGAAAGCCAGCAGGTCGGATTCGCGGTGTGCGTCGGGGTCGATGACCGCGTCGAGCCAGTGCCGATTGGTCTCGTTGCAGTTCAGCGCGAAATGCTTCACCGTGCTGATGACACCGTGCTGCTGGATGCCGAGGATCTGTTCGGCGGCCAGCACCCCACTCAGCAGCGGATCTTCGGAGAAGTATTCGAAGTTGCGGCCGTTGCGCGGGTCGCGGGCCAGGTTCATCGCACCGGCCAGTTGTACGTTCAGTCCGCGGCCGCGTGCCTCCGCGCCGATCACCGATCCCGCGGCGCGGGCCAGCTCCGGGTTGAAACTGGCCGCCAGCGCCAGCCCGGCGGGCAGGGCGGTGGCGGTGTCACCCGGGCGGAAACCGGGATTGGTCACCCCGAGTCCGGCGTCGCTCATCCGCAGTGCCGGCACGCCGAGGCGGGCGATGCCCGGCACATATCCGGCGCTCATCGGTACCTCCGGCGGGATGCGCTCGTCGCGCAGCGGCCACATGTCCCCGGCACCCATGACGCCCACCAACAGGGCGAACCGCTCGTCGTCGGTCAGCTGCGCTTCGACTTCGTGTGCGCGCGCATCGGCTTCGTGGTCGTTCATCGCACTCCCTCTTTGGCGTACACCACCCGCAGCACATGCCCTACTTCGGGACCCATCACCAACTCCGTCAACGTGCACATCGTCGCCACGAACTCCGGCCCGTGTGCCGGGGCGACCTGGCTCAGATGGTGCGCCACCTCGTGCAGCACCACCAATTCACGCATCGCCCAGTCGGCGCTGACCCGGTCCGGAACAGCGATAGTGCCGGCGCCGCCGCGGTTTTCGTAGTGCGCGGCGCTGGCCGCGCGTCGCGCCCGGACCCGCAGCGGTGACACCGCCGGCCACTGCAACCGCACGGCGGGCAGCGCCAACACGTCGTCGACGTAGCGCTGCACCGACTCGACGGACGCGAACCGGGCCTCGGGCGGCAGCGTCAGCTGCGTACCGAAGAACTCCACGCTCGGCAACCCGTGCTCCCGGGCGCGGTCGAACATCGCCCGGACGAAGACTTCGGCCCCATAGACCTTGGCGCGCTGGGTATCTCGCGTCACCGGCCCAGCGCGGTCCGGGCGCCCGGTAACTCGGGACTGTTGCCCAGCCGGGCCCGTCGACCGGCCCGGTCACCCGCGCGTCGGGCAGCCGACGAGTACCCGGCCGTGGCCCGGCTGGCCTGCCAGGTGCCCCGCGCCCTCGATGCGCTCCGGTAGTGATCACGCAGCTCGACTTCTTTGTCCCGCAACGCGATCGCCGTCCCCGGCGCGCGACTGCGGTCCCTGGTCACTTCCTGACGGGCCTGCTCGCGCGCTTCGGCCAGCCGCTGACCGACCCGCGCCCCGAACGCGAGCTGGAAGTTGAGCCGGGCGGTGATGGTCGGCGTGGGACGGTGCGCGCCGGACGCCAGGTAGGCATCCGAGGCGCGCACCATCTGCACCACCAGGCTGGCGTACAACGCGTGGGTGGCGTCGATGTCCTCGGCGAACCCGTAGGCGTAGATGAACGTGGAGTTGGACGCGATGTCGCAGCGCACGTCGTTCGCCGCGGCGATCAGCACGAAAAGCTGTGCGTACGTGCGCAACCCGCGCGTGCCCGCGTTGCCGATGGTAATGGTGCGCTGGGTGGGGATCTGCGCGGCGGATCGGTTGGAGGAATGCGAACGCGCCACCGCCAGGTCGATGGACGCGGCCGTCGCCAACCGCTGTGCGGCACTCAGAAACGCGTCGGCTTCGTGGGTATTGTCGGTACCCTCCGCCTGGCGTAGCAGTGCCGCGATACGGGACAGCATCTTGTCGTCGGTCATGGGGCCAAACTAATCCGGCGGTCCGACACGCTTCACAGCCGCAGGTTGATCCACGACACCACGTCGCCCAGCACCTGATCCCGCTCGGGCTCGTTGAAGACCTCGTGGTACAGCCCTGGGTACTCCTTGAGCTGGACATCGCCGGAACCCACGCATCTGATGACCTGTCGGCTGCCCTGGATCGGGGTCAGCCGGTCCTCGGTGCCATGCAGCACCAGCAGCGGAGCCGTCACCGCCGGCGCCCGCTGGGACATCGTCTCGCCGACCGCCAGCAACGCGCGGCCGATCCCGGCCGGGACCTTGCCGTGGTACACCAGGGGATCGTCGTAGTAGGCCTTGACCACCTCGGGGTCCCGCGAGATCGCGTCGGTGTCCAGCGGCTGCACCGGCAAGCCGGGGGCCAGCGCGCCCAGCACCTTGGCGGCCAGCGCGACCACCGCGGGCACCATCTCCTGCGCGGCTATCGCCGGGGCCGAGAGCACCATCAGGTCGTAGTTGTCGGGACGTTCCACGCCGTAGGCGAACACGATCGCGCCGCCCATGCTGTGTCCCAGCACGATGCGCTTGAGACCCGGGTATTCCCGGGTGGCGATGCCGACGAGGGTGTCCAGGTCGGCGGTGTACTCCGCGATGTTCTTCACCTGCACCCGTTTGCCGCCGGAACGGCCGTGGCCGCGATGGTCCAGGGCGTAGGTGACCAGCCCGGCCTCCCCCAACCGCGTCGTGACGTGGTCGTAGCGGCGGGCGTGTTCGCCGAATCCGTGGGCCAGGACCACTACCGCGCGCGGTGCGACATCCGGCGACCACACGTCGTAGACGATGCGCACTCCGCCGACACCGTCGAAGGTCCGTTCCGTGCGGGTGGTAGTCATTGAGGGCAGCTTAGGCGACGGAAGGCGTCTCCTGCCTATGAGTTGTCACAGCGTCTGCGTAGTCTCGACCGGGTGAGTGTGCTCACCGAAAACACGGCCGGTGGCGAGGGTGCTTCGGCCTCCGATTTCGCCGCCCACGCCGAGCCTTATCGGCGTGAACTGCTCGCACACTGCTACCGGATGACCGGCTCCCTGCACGACGCCGAGGATCTGGTGCAGGAGACCCTGCTGCGGGCCTGGAAATCCTATGACCGGTTCGAGGGCAGATCCTCGGTGCGCACCTGGCTGTACCGCATCGCCACCAACACCTGCCTGACGGCCCTGGAGGGTCAGCAGCGCCGGCCGCTGCCGACCGGGCTGGGTACCTCCAGCTCGGACCCGACGGCGGAGCTCGTCGAGCGGGCCGAGGTGCCCTGGCTGGAGCCCCTGCCGCAGGCAGACCCGCACGATCCCGCGGAGGTGGTCGGCCGGCGCGAATCGGTGCGGCTGGCGTTCGTGGCCGCCCTGCAGCACCTGTCGGCGCGGCAGCGGGCGGTGTTGCTGCTGCGGGATGTGTTGCAGTGGAAGGCCGCCGAGGTGGCCGAGGCCATCGGCACCACCACCGTCGCCGTCAACAGTCTGCTGCAGCGGGCCCGCACCCAGTTGGAAGCTGTCGGGCCCAGCACGGAAGACCGGCTCGCGGACCCCGACTCGGCCCAGGCCCAGGATCTGCTGGCCCGCTACATCGCCGCGTTCGAGTCCTACGACATCGACCAGCTGGTCGACGTGTTCACCGCCGAGGCCATCTGGGAGATGCCGCCCTACACCGGCTGGTACCGGGGCGCGCGCGACATCATCGCGCTCATTCACCAGAAATGCCCCGCCGAGCTGCCGGGTGACATGCGAATGGTCCCGTTGCTGGCCAACGGACAGCCGGCGGCGGCGATGTACCTGCGGATGGGCGAGCGGCATGTGCCGTTCCAGCTGCACGTCCTGGACATCCGCAGCGACGGTGTGTCGCATGTCGTCGCGTTTCTGGACGGGTCGTTGTTCACCACATTCGGACTGCCGGAGTCGCTGTGACAGATTCGCCTACCGCCACACCTGTGCCAGGTCAGCCGCTGCTGCTGTTGGGCGCCTTCGACATCGGCGAGGTGGGCTACGTCGCGCACGAGTTCTTCATCTCCGGCACCGCGCGGTCCTACACCCCCGAAGGCGAGCTGGACCCGGGCGGCCGGTGGACGGTAATCCCTTCGCAGACAGCGGATTACATCACCCGGATGGTGGTGCTGACTCCTGCCGATCACACCAGGTTCAACGGCTCCGTGCTGGTCGAATGGCTCAATGTCAGCGGTGGCATCGATGCGCCGGCCGTCTGGATGATGGCTCACCGCGAGGTGATCCGCGCGGGCTACGCCTACGTCATGGTCTCGGTCCAGAAGGTCGGCATCGACGGCGGAATGAATCTGCTGGGCATGGATATGTCGCTGAAAAGTCAAAGCCCGCAACGGTATGCGAGCCTGGAGCACCCCGGCGATGCGTTCGCCTACGACATCTTCTCCCAGGCCGGCCGGCTGGTCACCGACTCCGGCCCGGCCGTCCTGGACGGGCTGACCGCCGAGCACGTCATCGCCCTCGGTGAATCGCAGTCCGCGATGTTCTTGACCAGCTACATCAATGCCGTGGATCCGCTGGCTGAGGTGTACGACGGTTTTCTGGTGCACTCCCGCTTCGGCCCCGCCGCGCCGGTGGACAGCCGGTCCATTTTCGAGCTGCTCAACGCCCCCTCAACGCCGGTCAGGTTCCGGCCGGACCTGCGCGTGCCGCTCGTCACGGTCATCACCGAAACCGATCTCTTCGGCGCCACGCCGCAGGGGTACTACTTCGCCAGGCAACCCGACAACGAGCTGCTGCGGGTGTGGGAGATCGCCGGCGCCGCGCACGCCGACAATTACACGATCCAGGTCGCAGCCATCGACTCCGGGTCGGCGTCCATCGAGGACCTCGCGGCGGCCTACACCCCCACCCGCAGCCTGATGGGCCAGCAGCTCGACCACTACATCAACTTCGGGCCGCAACACCACTACGTGGTGCAGGCTGCGCTTGCCGCACTGCACAACTGGGTGCGCACCGGCGCGCCGCCGCCCAGCGCGCCATTGCTGGAGGTGCATGAGGACGACCCGCCCGCGCCGGTGCTGGACGCCCATGGCATCGCCGCGGGTGGCGTGCGCACCCCGTGGGTGGACATTCCGATCGCCCGGACGTCGGGGGTCAGCGACGACGCAAACATCATGTCGGCGATCTTCGGTTCCGGCGAACCATTCGACGAGGACACCCTGCGCCGGCTCTACCCGGGGGGCGCGCCGGATTACCTGGCCGGGTTCACCCTCGCGCTGGACGAGGCGATTCAGTCCGGTTTCATCCTGGCGGCCGATCGCGACGAGATCCTGCAACTGGCCGCCGCGACGTACCCCGGCCATCAGGACGCCCGACCGTGACCGGGCTCGATGACGCGCACGCCCGAGCCCTGCCGACCGCACGACGGTAGCGCCCGTGCCTGCCACCGTGGACATCCGGCGAGCCGTGGATCGCGCTGTCACCAGGACAGATTGGCTGCAGTCCCGGCATTCTTTCTCGTTCGGCGATCACTACGACCCCGACAACACCCACCACGGACTGCTGCTGGTCAACAACGACGACCGCGTGCAGCCGGCCACCGGATTCGACAGCCATCCACACCGGGACATGGAGATCGTCACCTGGGTACTGGACGGCGAACTCACTCACCGGGATTCGGCCGGCAACCAGGGTGTCATCTATCCCGGCCTGGCACAACGGATGTCGGCCGGCAGTGGCATTGTCCATTCGGAGAAGAACGAATCCTCTTTCAAGCCAGTGCATTTCATCCAGATGTGGATCGCGCCGGATCAGACCGGCATCACCCCCGGCCACCAGCAGGTCGATGTCGACGACCAACTGTCCCGCGGCGGTCTTCTCACCATCGCCTCGGGCATCCCCGGACACGACGGGGCCCTGACACTGCACAACCGCTCGGCCGCACTGCACGTCGCGCGGCTGGGCAGCGGCGACTCGGTGGAGCTACCCGCGGCACCGTATCTGCACGCGTTCGTCACACGCGGCGAAGTGCGACTCGAGGACGCCGGCGAACTCGCGGTCGGTGACGCCGCCCGGCTCACCGACACCTGCGGCCGGCGGTTGACCGCGCTGCGGAACTGCGAGGTGCTGGTGTGGGAGATGCACGCGAAACTGGGCGGCTGACGGTCGGTTCGAGCCGATACAGTGGGCACGACAGACAGGAGCCCCATGTCTCAGAAGCAGGCTCGGCACGCGCTGCCCAAGCCCGACCGGAACACCAAGTCCCTTCGCACGGTGCGGTTCTGGGCGGCGCCCATCGTCATCACGTTGGCGTTGCTGTCCGCGTTGTCCGCGCTGTATCTGGGCGGCATCCTGAATCCGACCACCAACCTGCGGCATTTCCCGGTCGCCGTCGTCAACCAGGACGCCGGGCCGTATGGCAAACAGGTGGTGGACGGTCTGCTGGCCAACGCGGACAAGGACAAGTTCGACGTCCGCGTCGTGACTCAGGCCGAAGCCAGACAGTTGCTCGACCGAGCCCAGGTGTACGGCGAGCTGGTCATCCCGGTGTCGTTCTCGTCGACGCTGCATGAGCTCGGCGAGAGTGCGTTGTCGCCCAGCCGCGGGCAACGGGCGACCATCACAATCTCGACCAACCCGCGGGCCGGCACCCTCGGGTCGAGCATCGCCGGTCAGGCGCTGACCCAGGTGGCGACCACGGCGAATGCCAAGATCGGCGAACGTCTTTCGGCCGAAGTCCAGGCCCAGGCCGCGGGTACGCCGCTGGCCGGCGCGACCATCCTCGCCGTGCAGAGTCCGATAGAGATCAAGTCGGCCGTGTACAACCCGCTACCCAATGGCACCGGAAACGGGTTGTCGGCCTTTTACTATGCGCTGCTGCTGTTGCTGGCCGGTTTCACCGGCAGCATCGTGGTCAGCACCCTGGTGGATTCGATGCTGGGTTACGTGCCAGCCGAATTCGGCCCGGTCTACCGCTTCGCCGAACAGGTCCGCATCTCGCGGTTCCGCACCCTGCTGATCAAGTGGATGCTGATGGTGGTGCTGGCGTTGCTGACGTCGGGGGTGTACATCGCCATCGCGCACAAGCTCGGCATGCCCATCCCGTCGGTCTGGCACCTCTGGCTCTACGGCGTGTTCGCCATCTGCGCGGTGGGCATCACGTCCAGTTCGCTGATCGCCGTGCTGGGTTCGATGGGCCTGTTGTTCAGCATGCTGATCTTTGTGATCCTGGGCCTGCCCTCGGCCGGGGCGACGGTGCCGCTGGAAGCCGTGCCGCCGTTGTTCCGCTGGCTGGCCGAGTTCGAACCTATGCACCAGGTTTTTCTGGGTGTGCGTTCGCTGCTCTACCTCGACGGCCACCCGGAAACCGGCCTGTCCCAGGCGCTGCTGATGACCGCCATCGGGCTGGTGATCGGGCTGCTGCTGGGCGGCATCGTCACACACCTGTACGACCGCAAGGGTTTTCACCGGATCCCGGGCGCGGTCGAGCTCGCGATCGCCGCGGAACATCAGGCACAGCACCAGGCGCGCACCGAGAAGGCGCGCAACGCCGAGGCCGCGCCCCCCACCGAAGACGACCCGAACGAGAAAGCCGAAACCCCAAGCGAGCAAACGTAATTCCGGCGCGGCCGAACCGTCACGCACCTGTGACATAAGTTGACAGTGTGACAGATGTGACTAATCCTGGGATGGTTCCTGTTCACCCGAACCGGGCCGAAAGGGTTTCCCGTGCTGACGCCATCTGCCGTGTTGCGCAGGCTGACGGCGAGTTGCGCCACCCTCGCGGTGTGCGTCGGCCTCGCAAGCACCGCCGGGCAACCGCTGGCCCGCGCTGCCGATGCGCGCGAGTTGCTGGAACAGGCCATCGCCACCACCAAGGGAACCTATCTGGTCTACAACTTCGGCGGCGGTCACCCGATGCCACTGCTCGACGGCTCGGGTCGCGCATACGAGATGAACAACGGCGGGCATCTGGTGATCATCAAGAGCGCGTCGTCGCGCCTGCAGCCGCACCTGCTGGTCGACAGCCACACCGGCGACCAGGCCAAGTGCGAGAACAACCCCGGCGCGCGCACCGGTGAAGGCCTCTGGCAGGCCTCGGAGACCTATGCCCCGCTGCAGGCCTGGGCCCGGATGGGACAGCCGACCGTCGCGATCAACGCGAACTTCTTCGACGTGCGCGGCCAGAAGGGCGGGTCGTGGCGCGACACCGGCTGCAGTTCGCCGCTGGGCGCCTTCGTGGACAACACCCACGGGCAGGGCCGCGCCAACCAGGCCGTCACCGGCACCGTCGCCTATCCGGGTAAACAGGGCCTCTCCGGTGGCAACGAGTCCTGGACGTCGCTGACGACGATGATCATTCCGGTCGGCGGAGCGCCATATGTGTTGCGGCCCAAGGGCAGAGAAGACTACGACCTCGCCACGCCAGTGATCCAGGATCTGCTGAACAAGAACGCGAAGTTCGTGGCGGTGGCCGGCATCGGTCTGCTGTCGCCCGGCAGCACCGGCCAGCTCAACGACGGTGGACCCAGTGCGGCGCGCACTGCGCTGGCCTACAACAAGCAGAAGGACGAGATGTACATCTTCGAGGGTGGCAACTACACCCCCGACAACATCCAGGACCTGTTCCGCGGCCTGGGCAGCGACACCGCGGTGTTGCTCGACGGTGGCGGCTCGTCGGCGATCGTGCTGCGCCGCGACACCGGCGGCATGTGGGCCGGTGCGGGGAGCCCCAAAGGCTCCTGCGACACCCGTCAGGTGCTGTGTGACTCCCACGAACGGGCACTGCCCAGCTGGCTCGCGTTCAACTAGGCCCGAACCGGAAGATCAGCATGCTGACCACGGTGATGCCTGCGGCCAGCGCGAGCACCGGAGCGACCACCAACCGCGTCAGCGTCGCACCCAGCACCGCCCCGGCGCACATCGTCAAAACCACGCTGTAGCGGAGCTTTTCGCGACTGCCGGTGCCCCCGGCCAGCCGGCTGTCCACCCCGAGGCCGACGATCGTCGACGTCAGCACCGTGGTGGTGAGCTCCTGGACGCCGAACTGGCGGGCGGTGGCATGCTGCAGTCCGTAGGCGATCGACAACCCGGCGATCAGAAACAGCTTGCTGTTGTCGTGGTAGCCGCAGACGCCGGTGCCCGCGGCGATCGACAACGCCGCCAGCAGGGCCGCTTCGGTGCCCAGCGCGGTGGTGAGCCAGGTCCTGATCCGATCGCCGAAATAACGCATCATCCTGCCCCCAAGAATGGTCCCGGCGACGAAGGACGGGAACGCAACCAGGGCCGCGGTCAGGTCCACGTTGGCGTCGGGGGCGAACCAGAAACCCAGGAAAATCACGTTGCCGGTCATGTTCGCCACGAACACGTGGCCGAGCACCAGGACACTGATCGCATCGGCCAGCCCCGTCGAGAAGGTCAGCAGCAGCAGGGCCGTGACGGTCAGCCGATGCGAGACCGGGGACGAGACAACCGCGGCGGCAGCCAACGACGACCGCTACAGGTTGGGTTTCACATCCAGCGAGGTGACGGTGTTCATCCTGGTCACCTTCCAGTGGTCGTCGACGAGCTTCATGGTGAGCAGGTACGCCAGATACTGCAGGGTCGGGATGTTCTTGGTCTTCGGGCTGGTGGTGGAGGTGTTGGTGTACACGATGACCGTGGCGTTGGGGCCGTTGAGCGACTCCACGGCCACCCCGGTGACCTCGGTGGAGTTGGTGATCTTGGTTTGCTTGCTGGGTGCGGAGATCTGATCGATCATCTTGCGGTACTGCGCCTGGAAATCACCGGTCAGGTAGTTGGACGCGCGATCGGACAGGCTGTCCATGTTCTCCGGGGTGTAGCTCCACAGCGTGGTGACCGTGTTCACCGCCGCGCGAGCCACTTTCAACTTGATGTCCACCGTAGCGCGCTCGGCGAGGTAGGGCTGCACGGTGGCTCCGGCGAACGCTGCCGACCCCACGAAGGCGGCAGCTAGCAGTGCGACCACCGCCGCGACCCACCGGCCGGGCCGCTTCTTCTTGGCAGCTTTCTCCGGAGCCGCCGGCTCGGCGCTGCCCGCCTGCGCATCTTCCGCGGTGTCGGGGGTCTGCTCAGTCTCAGCGTCAGCCTCAGCCTCAGCCTCAGCCGACGTGTCCGGCGCGGCAGTGGCTACCGTGTCGTCTGCCGTGCGAGTGTCGTCATCGGCCGCGACGGTCAGATCACCTGCAGCAGGTTGCTGATCTTCCACTGATTCCCTTCCTGCTTCGCCGTTGCCGACCAACGGTTGGTGTTCTCCAGGACCTGCTTGCCGTCCGGCGTCTTGGACGTCACGTCGGTAGCCACCAGGACGGTGACGCTGCCGTCGTCGTTCCACCGTTCCACCCCCGCCTCCAGGACCGTCCCGGTGGCGCGCTCGGCACGCGCGACCTGCAGCAGGATGTCGTTCGCCTTTTCTTCGTACTGCTTGTGGAAGTCGCCGGTCGCCTGGGCCAGAACCCGGTCGACGTAGTCGTTGGCGTGGAACGGATCGATGGACGTGAAGCCGGTCATGAACCATTTGACGTAGTTGACCGCCGATGTCTCCCGTTCGGCGGTGCGGTCCCGGCGGACGTGGTCGATCAGCATCAGGGTGGACAGTGTGACCGCGGCGACCATCAGCAACGTCGCGGCGGTCGCGACGATCCGCAGGTCCCGGCGCCGCGGCGGCACCGGCTGCGCGACCAGCAGCGACAGCTCGCCGGGCGCGAACTTGCGGCGGGGGCTCATTTGCCGCCTCCCGGCGGTTTCGGCTTGGCCAGCACGGTGAGATCGTCGACGCGCCAACGATTGTCGCGACCCTTGAAGAACTTCACCCGCACGCTGGCGGAGATGTAGCGCGTCTCCGGACCCGACCCGCGCCGGCCTTGCATGAACAGCAGCATCGTCGCGCGGTCCCCGGCAGCCGAGAGCACCGAGCTCGCCGTCACCCAGTACTCGTTGACGACCGGATGGCCCTTCTCCACCGACTGCTGCTGAGCGGCCAATTCGGGACGGTACCTGTCCGTGGTCAAGGAGAGGGCGCGGGCGAAGTCGTCGCGCAGGGTGGCCGGATCGTAGGTCAACATCTGGGCGACGAGCTTCGGCCCCTGGATGGAGATCTCGGCGCGGGTCTGGTCGATCGCGCGGGCCGGCTGATAGCTCGCCTCATAGCCCACGCCGACGGCATCCATACACACCGTGGCCGCGACGAGCAGTGCCACGACCGTCCATTGCCGCACCTTCTCGTGATGCTCGTGCGGTACCACGCGCAGCACCTCGGTACGGGTGAGCATGTCGGCGAATGTGCGGCGTTCGGAATCCCACAACGGCCACAGCCAGCCGAGCAGCAGCGCCGCCGTATCGAGCAGGTGAGCCACCTCGCGGACCAGCAACCACCACGGGCTCAGTTCGGCGCCGTCCCGCCGCGACACCGCGATACCGAACAACGCCCGGCCCAGACTCCAGCCGGTGAGCGTCGGCAGCAGCAGTCGGTTGACCAACACCGCGAGCACCACCGCGCCCAGCGCGGCGATACAGACCCACCACCAGGCGTCGCGGGCCGGCAAGGAGAAGGACACCACCGCCAGCGAGACCGCCGCCGCAAGACCCGGCAGCACATCCACCGAGAATGCGGCGGCGCGAAGGTGCCAGGGCGCCAACGCTTTCTCGGGCAGGTCCTGGGCGATCGTCGTGGTCTGGATGTCCTCGACCACCATCGTCACTTCGTCACCACTTCGAGTTTGGAGATCTTGTAGGTGCCGTCAGTCGGTTCCATCCGCACCCGCAACCGGTAGCCCGACAGTTGGTCCTGCGCCTGCGCGTTGGACACCTTGACTTGCAGAGCGACCAGGACGTCAACCGAACTGTCCGGATTGTGCCGCTCGACGGCCGCCCGCAGATTGGCCACCTTCAGGTGCACATTGGCGGCCTGGTACGCCTGGACGAGCATGCTGCTGTACAGCAGCGCCTGGGTGCGGTACTGGTCGGTTCCGCAGTCGATGATCTTCTGTTCGCTGGCGGCCATGCTGTCGGTGTCGGGGGCCTGGGTCGCAGCGACGCATTCCTTGGCGATGCGCAGTGCGGTCGCGTCGTTGCGCGCGTCGGCCTGGAAGTCTTTGTGATAGCGCAGTGCGACGTAACCGCCGGCCGCGACGGCGCCGGTGAGGATGACCAACACCGCGGCGATGCCGATCAGCCAGCCGCGATTCAGCCGCGACGGGCGCCGCTCGGGAGCCGCGTCAGCCGCATCCCGGGATCCGTCGTTCCCGTCGGTCGACTCGTCGACCGACGACACGTCTGTATCCGCGGTCTGCGCCTCAGAGTCTGTCGGGTCGCCTTTGACCAGGGATACCTTCGCATCCGTGGTCTCTGCCTGGGTACCCGGCGAATCGTCCTCGTCGATGGGGTTCAGCCGGCCGGTGCCAGCATCTCCTTCCATCCGTCGTCTCCTGTTTTGGTTGAGTTCTCGACGGAGTATGTCACCCCGTCGGGCCCTACCAGCTGACCACTCTGCGGGCTGTACACAGCGGACGGGGGCCCGCCCGGAGTGTAGACGCACGGGTTGGGCTGTTGCCCGTTGCAGTTGACCGCGCCCGTGCCGGGTCGCGTCAGCGGGTCGCTCTTCGGCGGCGGCGTCAACCCTCCCGGCGGCAGTCGGTCCGCAGGCATCGGGTTCAGGCCGTTGTTCACCGACGGCGCCGGCACCACCAGGCCGGGCTTGACCGGCTGGTCGCACCGCGCTCCCGGCGCCGGGCAGCTCAGCAGCTGGTTCGGGTCGCCGTACCAGGGGTTGGTACCCGCCGGCTCGTACGGCTTGGTGCTGCGGCACTCCCTCGGCGTGGCGGCCCGCTTGCCGGGCACGTCGACACACGGAATGTTGCGCGATCCGCGCACGCTGTTCGCCGGCGTGTCCATCGGAATCTTGCAATACGTTCCGACCGGCAAGGGTTGGTCACTGGTGTCGGCGAACGACCGCCACTGCGACGCCGGGATGAACCCGGTCAGGCACGGCGGCGGCTGGTTGATCGCCAGCGCCAGGTCCAGCGCGGCCTGGTTCGGGAACGGCGCCCCCACTGTCTGGGCGATCGAAGCGCCCTGCGGCAGGAACACCACCACCTGTTCGAGACCCTTGTGGTAGCGCTTGAGCAGGTCGAACACCACCTCGAGGTTCGCCAGGGTCTGCGGCAGCGAATCCCGCACGTCGGTGAACACCTGGTTCACCTGGTCGGCGGTCGGCGCGGCCTGGGTCAGCACGCTGCGCAGATGCTGATCTTCCGCCGCGGTCTGGGCGGCCAGCACGTTGAGGTTGCGCGACCAGCGTTCGATCGCACTACCCGAGGTCACCTGACTGTCCAGGACCGGTCCCGAGTGCTGGATGATGTCGTTGATGTCGGTGATGTTGGTGCGGAAGTCGCCCACGATCGCCTGAGTGGCGTCGACCAACCGCTGCAGCGCCGGACCCAACCCGCCTACCGCCAGTGCGGTCTCGTCGAGCAGCTGCGGGATCTTCTCCTTGGGCAACACCGCCAGCCCGCGGTTGGCGGTGTCCAGTGCCGGTCCGATCTCGCTGGGCACGGTGCCCTTGGTGATGGTCTGGCCCGCCGCGAAGAACTTCCCCGGGTTGCCGTCGGACACCAGGTCCAGATACTGCTCACCGACCGCGGAGACGGAATGCACGTTGGCCACGGCGTCGACCGGGATCTTGTAGCGACTGTCGATGCTCAACTTGGCCTCGGCGCCCTTCGCGGTCGGCACCACGTCTTCGACTTTGCCGATCGTGATGCCGCGGTACGTCACGTTGGACGTCGGGTACAGACCACCGGAGGCCGGCAACTCCGCGGTGAGTTCGTAGCGCCCGATGCCCACCAGGGTGGGGATCTGCAGGTAATAGATGCCCAGCACCGACAGTGCCACCACGGTCAGGGCCGTGAAGATCATCAGTTGGCGTTTGACAAAGGGAGTCAGCATTGGCCTCGCTCCGCCCTTTCCACCAGCGGTCCGCCTGGCGCGTCGTTCGGGTTCGACGTGTACCGAACGTCCGGGATCATCGACTCCGGGTCACGCCCGAACGACTGCTCGATCGCACGCAGCAGACCGGAGAACCCGGTACCGGTGAGCACCGCGTTGTCCACCGAGCTCAGCGTCACATCCAGCGTGGCGTTGACGTTTAAGTAGTCGCCGCGGAACACTGCCGGCACCGAGTCGATGTCGAACGGCTGGGTCAGGATGATCTTCAACGCGCCGATCAGGTACGGCGAGCCCTTGCCCAGTTCCCGCAGCGGGCACTGCAGCGATTGCAGGTCGCTGTGCAGGTCGCTGCGCGCCTCGGACAGGTACTGGTCGGTGACCCGACTCAGCCTGCCGACCGAGTCCACCGCGTTGATCAGCAGGTTCCTGGTGTCGGCGAAGTGCTTGAGCAACGGCGGGAAATCGGTCAGCACCCGTTCCAGCACGTCGTTGCGATTACCCACGTACCCGAGCAGCCGGTTCGTGGAATCGATGGCGTGGGTGATGTCGTTGCGCTGCTCGTTGAGCTGGCGGGTGAAGGTGTCGAGTTTGCCGAAGAATTCCTTGATCTGGGTGCCCCGGCCCTTGAGGATCGCGTAGACCTCGTTCTGCAGCACTTCGAGGTTGGGAATGCCGCCACCGCGCAGGATCAGGGAGACCACGGCCAGCGTCTGTTCGATGTTGGGATACACCGACGAGTTCTTCAGATCGATCCGGTCGCCGTTTTTCAGCAGTTCCTTGGACGGGTTCTCCGGGGCGAGCAACTCCACGTGCTGCGAACCCAACAAGCTGGTCTGGCCGATTTTGAGCTGGGCGTTGCGCGGCAGCTTGACGCCCTTGTTCAGGCCGAGGGTCAGCGTGGCTATCCAGTTCTTGAGCTCGATCTTGCGAATCGAACCCACCTCGACGTCGGCGACCATCACCTTGCTGTTGCCGTTGATCGCCAGGGTGTCCGGCACCTGGGCATAGACGGTGAACGCCCCTTCCCCGCTGCCCGGCGCACCGGGCAGGGCGACCTGGGAGATGCCCTTCCAACCACACGAACTCAGCATCAGTGCCGCCACCAGCAGCACCGCTGCCCGCCAGGTTCCGCGTCGGAACCTGGGCAATATCCCCGACGCGGTCACTGGCCCCCTCCTGCTTCAGCCGGCAGCGGCGCGCCGACCGGCGCATTCAACGCGGGCCCGGGAGCCGCGGGAGTCGGTGCGACCGGTCCCGGGATCACGTTGGGTCCGGGTGGTGGCGGCTGCACCGGCACCGGGGCGTTCAACGCCACCGGTGGCACCACCGGGTACTCGTCATAGGCGTTCGGCGGTCCCGGCGGGGTCTGCAGCGTGGACTGGATCGGCCCGATGTCGGGTCCGCCCATCAGCTCGGCCAGCGACTCCGGGGTCATCAGACCCGCGGTGATCGGTCCCACCTGCACGCCCTGCATGCCCGGGGCCACCACCCAACCCTGCTGGGTGTTGCGGTGTGACAACGGGGTGTCGGGCACCCAGATACCGGGCACCGTCGTGTCCTTGTACCCGGGCGGCGGCCGCAGCCGCTCTTCGGAGTAGGCGACCATCTTGGGCAACACCTCGGCGGTGTTGAAGGTGTTCAACCCGAACGGGAAGTAGTTGAACTTGATCGAGTCCAGGATCGGCGCCAGGTACTGCGCACACAGTTCCGCGGACTCCTGATATCCCAGCCGGCTACCCGCCTGCACCGAGCTGCAGATGAACTGCATCGGGTTGGCGAAGCTGGTGATCTCCGGAACGGAGACCACCGAACCGTGTGACGGGTGATAGATCTGGTTCACATTTGCTGCGGCCGTCGGCAGGACGTGCAGCGCGGTCTCCAGACCGTTCAACGATTCCGGTTGCAGCAGGGTGTTGGTTACGTCGGCCAGGTTGTTGACGTCGTGGGTCAACACCTCATGGTTCTTGTCCAGGAACGGCCGGATCGTGGTCAGCAGCTCGTCGAACTGCCGGACCGCCGCGGCCAGTGCCCCGTCGGTGCTGGCCAGCCGGCCGGTGACGTCCGCCAGGTTCTGGTTCAGCGCGACGAACTGCTTGTCGTCCTGATGCAGGGCGTTGACGAACAGCGCCAAACTCTTGACCACCGCGAAGAAGTCGGTGCGGCCCTCGTTCAGCGCCGTCAGCGCCTTGGACAGGTTGTCCAGCGTGGAGTTGAGCTGGCGGCCCTTACCCGACAAACCGTTGGCGAACGAGTTGATCACCTCGCCGAACGGGCCGGTCGGCTGCGCCTCGGTGGGGCCCAGCTTCGAGATGATGTCGGTGATGCTGTTGCGCAGGTCGTCCCACTCCACCGGCACCTGCGTGCGGCTCATCGGAATCACCGCATTGTTGGCCAGCACCGGTCCACCCTTGTACGCCGGCTCCAGCTGGATCGCCCGCGACGCCACCAGGGTGGGGTTGAGGATCATGGCGTGCGCGTCGGCCGGCACCTTGTACTGGTTCTCATAGTGGAACGTGACCTTCATCTGGTCACCGGCCGGCTCGATCTTGTCGATCCGGCCCACCTTCAGGCCCATGATCTGGACTTTGTCACCTGGATACAGCGCGTTCGCCGCGCTGAAGTAGGCCGTCACCGTGTTGTTGGTCAACTTCTGGTACAGCTTCCAGCCGACGACCGCCAGGACGAGCGCAATGATCACGGCCAACGCACCGATGATCACCGTCGCCCGGTTCATCTTCGGTAGCCGGATGTTGCGGATGTCAAAGATGGTGCTCAATTCTGGCTACCTCCCGCTGCGCCACTGCCACCGGCTCCGCCTGGATTGATGAACGGCGCCGGCAACTGGTTCCCAGGTCCGGGCTGCGCCGGCGGACCGGGTGGCAGTCCGGGTGCGAACGTCGACGGTGGTCCGACCGGTCCCGCCGGCCCCAGCGGTTCGGTGCGCGAGCCCGGCGGGCTGTTCGGCGGAATCGGCACGGGCGTCCCGGGCACATCCGGCGCCGGTTCACCCGGTCGTCCGGCGATGGGCAGACCCGGCACGTACGGCACCCCGTTCGGGTTGGGCGGCGAGGACTGTACGTCGAACGGCGCCGGGAAGCCCATCCCGCCGAACGGACCGACATTGAGCCCCATGCAGGGCAGCGGGTTCTGCGGCGTCGGGATGCCGTCGGGCGGCGGCGTGTACGAGCACGGCGATCCGGGCGGCACGGCCGGCCCCGGGTGCTCCGGGGTGCCTTCCAGCACCAGCGGTCCCGGCGGCGGCGCGCCATTGGGGAACCGGGTGCCGTTGGGGTCGGGGAACCGGTAGGCCGGGAGCCCGGCGCTGCGCCAGAAGTTCTCCGGGTCCAGGCCGCGCTTCTTGAAGGCGGCGTCGATGAACGGCTGAATGATCTGGCCCGGGACCAGGTTGTGGATGACGACCTTGAAGAACGGCCCCGATCCGATCGACTCGTTCAACGACGGGAGGAATCCACCGACCATCTGCAGGCCGTCGGCCACGTCCTGCTTGCGCTCGCGCAGCGTGTCGCTGACGATCCGCAACTGTTCCAGCACGTGGTTGAGGTTCGGGTTGTCGTTGATCAGGCCCTGCACCTGGGTGGAGAACGCGGCGACGTTGCCCAACAGGTTGTCGATCGCGCGGCCGCGATCGTTGAAGGCGGCCAGCAGCGTCTTGGCGTTGACCAGCAACCGGTCCACCTGCTGGCTGCGGTCGCCGAGCACGCTGGCCACCTGGTTGGCCTGGGCCAGCAGGTGCTTGAGCTCCTCGTCGCGCTTACCGAGGGTGTCGGAGAACTTGGACACCCCTTCCAGCGCCGGGCTCAGCTGCGGGTAGGTCTGATCGATGGTTTCCGAGAGCACGTGCAGCGACTGCTTCACGCTGTCGATCTCCCAGCCGCGGGCCGCTTTGGTGACGTCCAGGAAGGCGTCGTAGATCTGGTAGGGCGTGGTGCTCTGTCCCAGCGGCAGGACGCCGTTGGGCCGCAGCGGCTGGTTGCCGCGCGCCTCGATCTCGAGGACCTTCTTGCCGAGCAGTGTGTCGGTGCGGATCTGCAGCCGGCTCTCGGTGCCGATCTTCTCGACACCGATCGAGAACTTCATCACGATGTGGTCGCCGTCGATCTTGATGGCCTCGATCTTGCCGGCGTCCATGCCGGCGATGCGCACCTTGTCACCCTTGTTCATGCCGCCGGTGTCGGTGAACTGCCCGTAGTAGTAGGGCTTGGCCATCAACATCGGCACACTGGTGAAGCTCTGGCCGACCCCGATGACCAACAGCGTCACCAGGATGCCCATCAGCCCGATCTTCAGCCGATTGGGGGGCTCCAGCGTTCTCATTGCGGCGCGCACCTTCCTGTCGGCTGGTGGAAGAGCCGGACGGTACGAACCGGACCACCGGCCTGCAGACCGTTGATACGGAGGCTGATGTCGCAGGAATAGAAGTTCACGAAGTCGCCGTAGGACCCGATCGCACGTCCGATGTGGTTCAACGCACTGGGCACGCTGTGCAGGAAGTCGTTGAGCTGCTGACGCTGGTCGATCAGCGGCTGCTGCACCGCGTCGAGGTAGTTGACGGTCCGGTGCAACAGCGCGCGGTCCTCAGCCAGCAGATCGGCGACCGTCCCCGCAGCGTTGCTGATGTTCGCCGTCCCGCCGGCCAGTCCGTCACTGTGATCCTTCAACCCGGTGATCAGCACCTCGAGGTTGTTGACGGTCTGGTCGAAGTCCTTGCGGTGCCGGACGGTGGTGTCCAGGACCTTGTTCAGGTTGTTGATCACCTCACCGATGGCCTGGTCACGCTCGGCCAGCTGGGACGTGAGCTGCGAGGTCTGGGTCAGGATGTTGTTGATCGTGCCGCCCTGCCCCTGGAACGCCATGACCAGCTCTTTGGCGATGGTGTTCACCTTGCCCGGGTCCAGCGCCCGGAACACCGGCTTGAAACCACCGATCAACGCGTCCAGGTCCAGGGCCGGCGACGTGCGCGACAGCGGGATCAACCCGCCCGCCGACATGACCTTGTCGACACCGTCCCCTTCCCCGCGCCGCAGCTCGAGGTAGCGGTTCCCGATCAGGTCGAGGTAGCGGATCTGGGCCGTCGTCGACTGGTAGAGAGGTATGGCGCGGTCGACGTCGAAGTCCACCCGCACCCGCCGGCCGCCGTCGAGCAGCTGAATGTTCTTGACCTTGCCGATCTCCACTCCGGAGGCCCGCACGAACTGGCCCGACCGCAGCCCGCTGACGTTGCTGAACTCCGCGGAGTAACTACTTGTCCGGTCAAAGCGGATCTGACCGAACACGATGATGATCATGACGCTGAACATCAGCAGCACGAAGGCGAAGATGCTGAGCTTGACTAAAGTACCGGTGATTTTCATGGGTTGATCGTGTTGTCCCCTACTTGACGGCCCCAGACGTACTCAAGGACATAGGGCGAACCGGTTTCCAGGTGGTTGTACGGCGCGATGCTGTTTCCGCTGTCCATCACAAGTTCCGGTGCCGGCCAGAGCTGACGGGTGATCTGCTGCCAGCAACCCGGGGCACCGCCGGGGCCGCCGTGTGCGTTCACCCGCGGCAGGTTCTCCGGCCACATGTAGGGGTTCGGTGCGCCACCGACCAGCCCCGCGGCCAGCCCGCCGACCTGGGAGAGCAGCAGCGGCACCAGCGACACGGGGTTCAGCAGCGCACCCAGAGCGGAGAGGATCTCCGAGTGGGTGTTCAGCGAGTAGCCGTTGCCGCCCAGGAAGCTGCGGACCGTCGGTTCCACGTCGTGGTAGTTGCGCAACGTGCAGTACAGCTCGGGGCTGTAGGTGTCCAGCAACTCCGCCGTGGGCTTCAGGTCGTGGGCGCCGCGGGCCAGGTACGGGCCGCCGCGCTCGAAGACGTCGGCGCCGGTGTTGCCGAATCCGGCCGCCGCCAGCAGCGCCTGGTCCAGGTCCCGCTGCTGCGCGTTGATGGTTCGCGCGGTGGGCACCGCGTTGTTGAGGAAGTCCAGCAGGTCGGGCGCGGCGTTCGCGTAGGTGTCACCGAGAGCCGCCAGCCCCTGGATGTCCCGGCGAGCCTGGGGCATCTGCGGGTTGATGTCTTCAAGGATCGCGTTGCCGTTGACGATGGACTGGCCGAACCGGTCGCCCAGCCCGGTCAGCGCCTGCGCGGCCGCGCTCAGCGTCA